>NZ_CP013111.1:6608869-6908869 GCF_001433395.1 Bordetella sp. N | reverse complement strand
CAATCGGGCGATGTCATCCGCATCGAGATCGAGGGGCTGGGCGTGTTGGAGAACCCGGTGGCCTGAAGTCTGGCCGGCGTTGCAGTGATCTAAAAGCAGAAGGACACGGCCGCCACGAGAGCGGGACGTGAGGAGACAATCGATGAACGCATATACGCGTGGCTGCACCGCCGCCTTGGCGCTGCTCGCCAGTTGGACCGTGGGCAGCAGCCCGGCGCTGGCCCAGGCCCAGAAATACCCCAGTCATCCCGTGACCATCATCGTGCCCTTCGGCGCCGGCGGCTCCGCCGATGTCTATGCGCGGGTGCTGGCGCAGCGCCTGGGCCAGGAAACCGGCCAGTCCTTCGTAGTGGAGAACCGGCCTGGCGCGGGCGCCGTGATCGGCACGCAGTACGTGGCCAAGGCGGCGCCGGACGGCTACACGCTGCTGATGATGTCCAACACGCAAACGGTCAACGAGACGCTGTTGAAGAAGCGGCCCTACGACCTGATGCAGGACTTCACCGCCGTCGCGCCGGTCAACGAGGCGCCGCTGGTGCTGGTGGTGCGCGCGGGGCTGCCCATCAAGTCGGTCAGGGAACTGGTCGCGCAGGCCAGGCAGGCACCGGGCAAACTCAATTACGCTTCCTCGGGCACCGGCACGCCGTACCACATGGCCGGCGAGCTGTTCAAAAGCATGGCGGGGGTCAATATCGCCCACATTCCCTACAAGAGCAGCGGTGGCGCGCGCACCGACGTGCTGGGCGGTCAGGTCGACATGATGTTCGACGCGGTCAGCACCATGACGGAACTGATCCAGACCAAAAAAGTGCTGGCAGTGGCGACCACGGGGACGCAACGCTCCAACGTGCTGCCCGACATCCCGACCATGGCCGAGGCCGGCGTGCCGGGCTATACCGCGACGATCTGGCTGGGTTTGCTCGCGCCCAAAGGCACACCGCCTGACGTGGTCAATTACTTGAACGAGCGCATCTCTCGCATCGTCGAGCAGCCGGACATCCGGTCGGTGTGGGCGCAAAGCGGCGTGACGCCGATGAAGATGACGCCGGCGCAGTTCACCGACTTTCTCAAGCAGGACATCGAGAAGTGGGGCGCCATCGTCAAGTCGGCCAACATCACGGTGGACTGAACGGTTCGGCTTTTGCTTGGGGTTTTGCGTGGGGACACAAGGCGTGGACGAGGCTGACGCGGAGATCATAGGGCTGACCATCAATGGCCGGCCGCTGTCCCTGCGCGTGCAGGCCAGCCGCAGCCTGCTGGATGTCCTGCGTAACGACCTTGGGTTGAAGGCCAGCCGCTATGGCTGCGGCGCCGGCCTGTGCGGCGCCTGCATGGTGCTGCTGGAGGGTCACGCGGTGCCGGCCTGCGATACGCCGATGTGGGCGACCGCGGGCAAACAGGTCGTCACGGTGGAAGGTCTGGGCGACGAAGACGATCCGCATCCGGTGCAGCGTGCCTTTATCGACGAACAGGCGGCCCAGTGTGGCTATTGCACGTCCGGCATGATGATCGCGGCGGTGGCTTTGCTGCGCCGCTGCCCGCATCCCACGGAAGCGGAAATACGCGCTGGGCTGGAGCGCAATCTCTGCCGCTGCGGCACGCACCCGCGCGTGACGCGGGCCGTGGCGCGCGCGGCGCAGGCAACGCAGACCCCTCAAGCGGACGCCGATTGCGCGGGCAAAAACGTGGATCGCCCCGCGGATGCAGCCGGCGGTGGCGCGTAATGGGAGTCGCTGATGCAGGCCTGCCCTTCAGCCTGCGCGCCAACCCGCGCCTGTCGACCTGGCTGGGTTTCGATGCGGCCGGCCGTGTGCTCGTGCGCTCGGGCAAGGTCGAGATCGGCCAGGGCATACGCACCGCCCTCGCGCAGATCGCCGCGGAAGAATTGGACGTCGCGTTCGCGCGTATCGTCATGGTCGCCCCGCGCACTGACATCAGCCCTGACGAGGCGGTGACGTCTGGCAGCCTGTCCATTCAGCATTCCGGCGCGGCGCTTAGACATGTCTGCGCGCAGGCGCGCGCTTTGTATCTGAGCCAGGTGGCGGCCCGGCACGACTTGCCGATTGAACTCGTGCGCGTGGAGGACGGTGTTTTCCTGCGCGGCGCGGAGCGCCTGGGCAGCTACTGGGACATGGACCCCGCCTTGCTCGACCGGCCGGCGGACATGGCGGTGACGCCCAAGGGCGGGACCGCGTATCGCGCGGTCGGGCAGTCCCAGCCCCGCGCCGACATCGTCGAGAAGGTGTACGGGCGCTACCGCTACATCCACGATATCGAACTGCCGGACATGCTGCATGGGCGCATGCTGCGTCCGCCCTCACCCGCGGCGCGCCTGTTGGCCCTGGACGACGCGGCAGTGGCCGCATGGCCCGGCGTCGTCGCCGTCGCGCGTGACGGCAGCCTAGTCGGGGTCGTCGCCACGCGCGAGCACATCGCGGAACGCGCGCTGGCTCACCTGGCCACGCACGCGACGTGGGAAGAGGCTGCCACCCTGCCGGACCACACCGCCCTGCCCGCCTGGCTCAAAACGCTGCCCTGCGAGACCTTGCATCTGCATAACGGCGAGGTTGTTCCTGCCGGCAGCGATGCAGCCGCCGCAGGCGTCGCGCGGACGCTGCGCGCGGCCTACTCCAGGCCGTTCCTCAAGCATGCCTCGATCGGCCCATCCTGCGCGCTGGCGCGCGATGACGGCGCCCGACTGGAAGTCTGGACCCACAGCCAGGCCATCTACAACCTGCGCCGTGACCTGGCGCTGGCTTTGCGCCGGCCCGAAGACGCCATCGTGGTCGAACATGTGCAAGGCGCCGGCTGCTACGGCCACAATGGCGCGGACGACGTCGCCTACGACGCCGCCTGGCTGGCCGCGCATTGCCCCGGACGACCGGTGCGCGTGCAATGGTCGCGCGCGGACGAACTCAACTGGTCTCCCCTGGGCCCCGCGATGGCCGTCGAACTGGAAGCGGACGTCGACGCACACGGCCACGTGCGGGCCTGGCGCCACCAGGCCTGGAGCCCGGGCCATGGCCTGCGGCCGGGACGAGCGCCCTCGCCCACGCTGCTGGGCAGCTGGCACCTGGCCACGCCCTTCCCCCACCTTGATGCCGTCGACGCGCCCCGCGCCGCCGGCGGCGGCATGGATCGCAATGCCGAGCCCGGCTACGCCTTTCCCCAGGTCGACGTCGCCTGCCATCGCGTGCGGGCGGTGCCTTTGCGCGCCTCCGCGCTGCGCGCGCTGGGCGCCCATGCCAACGTCTTCGCCATCGAATCCTTCATGGATGAACTGGCGCTGGCGGCCGGTGAGCATCCGCGCGACTACCGGCTGGCGCATATCAAGGACCCGCGCATGGCGGCGGTACTCCGCGCGGCCTGGCAGGCGAGTGACCGCGCCACGGCCGGTGCCAGCCCTACGACCGGTGCCAGCGACGGGGCCGGGCCGGCAGCCGCGGCCAGCGCCACCGACACCGACACCTCCGCCGACATGCAAGACAGCGCCTCCGGACGCGGTTGCGGCGTCGCCCGCTACAAAGGAACCGGTGCGTACTGCGCCGTCGTCGCGCATGTCGACGTGGACGATCAGGTGCGCTTGCGGGCCTTGCATATCGCGGTAGACGTCGGCCTGGCCATCAACCCCGACG
This sequence comes from Bordetella sp. N, assembly GCF_001433395.1. Taxonomy (GTDB): domain Bacteria; phylum Pseudomonadota; class Gammaproteobacteria; order Burkholderiales; family Burkholderiaceae_B; genus Bordetella_C. The sequence goes on along the minus strand of NZ_CP013111.1, from coordinate 6,905,234 downwards.
GCGTACGCCAACAGATCGAAGGGGGCGCCATGCAGGCAGCCAGCTGGACCCTGCAGGAAGCCACCCGCTTCGACGCGACCCGCCTGCTCGATGGGGACTGGGAAAGCTATCCCATCATGCGTTTCAGCCAGATGCCCGACGTGGCGGTGGACATCTTGACCGGTTCCGACAGCACCCCGCTGGGGGCCGGCGAAGCGGCGCTGGGGCCCACCGCCGGTGCCATCGCCAATGCCGTCGCCGCTGCCCTCGGCGTGCGCGTGCGCCACATGCCCCTGACACCCGAACGCATCATGCAGGCCATGGATGATGAACAAGCACCAACGTAAACAGAAAGGAACATGATGGAACTGCAACTCTTCAGCGGCGGCGCCGCACAAGCGGTGGTCAACGGTCTGCGCCCGTCCTTCGAGGCCGCGCACGCCTGCACGGTGGCCCCCACTTTCGGCGCGGTCGGCACCATGCGCGACAAGCTTCTGGCGGGCGCGCCCTGCGACCTGCTGGTGCTGTCCCAGGTGCTGATCGACCAGCTGACCCAGCAGGGCCATCTGGTCGCGGGCAGCGCGCGGCCGCTAGGCCGGGTGGAAACCGGCGTGGCGGTCCTCGCCGGCAACGCGCCGGTGGATGTCAGTGACGGCGATGCCCTGCGCGCCGCCCTGCTGGCCTGCAAGGGCCTGTACGTTCCCCACCTGACCCAATCCACCGCCGGCATCCACATCGCCGGCGTGCTGAACAAATTGGGCCTGACTGACACCCTGGCCGACCGCATCCATGAATATCCCAACGGCAACGCCGCCATGACGGCCATGGCCAAGGCCGGCGGCCAGGGCCTGCTGGGCTGCACCCAGGTGACCGAAATCCGCTATACGCCGGGGGTCACGCTGGTCGGCGACCTGCCCTCCGGGTACGGCTTGAGCACCGTTTACACCGCGGCGGTCTGCACCCATGCGGCAGCGCCCGCGCTGGCGGCGCAATTCGTACAGGCGTTGAGCGAGCCGGCGTCGGCATCCCTGCGCAAGGAATCCGGCTTCAGCCTTTGAAAAGGCTTTGAAAAGACTTTGAAAAGAGGAAGTCCAAGCAGGAGAGCTCAGGTACGCCGCAAGACCCGCCGCATGACCAGGCTGGCCGCGACCGCGATCACCAGTGTGAACATGAAGGAAGCCAGGGCCAGCAAGGTGGCCTGGTCGGCGACGGGACCCTGGCCCGCGAAGTGCAGCACGCCACAGGCATTCAGGGTGGCCAGGATGACGCACGCGCCGAGGGAATTGATCACGCCGCGAAACAGCGCGAACAGGCCGCCACCGATGACGGCCAGGCCCACTATCGTGGCCATGCCCCAGTACAGGTTCTCGTATTCCACGCTGCCGCCTCCCTTGGAAGAGCGGGCAGTGTAAAGGGGCCGCCACGGGGTGTCGACGGGGAGTCGTCACCTACTGGTGGCAATCCGCGCGCGCGGCGCGCGCGGTGTTTCAGACGATCAGGCCGCGGCGCGCGAATATTCCGGCTCGCCGTTGGAGCGCACGCCGCTGATGCCGTGGAACAGCACCTCGCAGCTCTTCTCCGCCTCGTCCTGATTGGTGAAAGCGCGCCCATCCATCAAGGGCCAGCATTTTTCCGGTGCGTTGGCGCCGAGCTTGCGAGTCCAGACCTGGATCTGATACTGGCGATTCACGGCCTCGACCGCGCAGCGCACCCGGAAACCATTAACGGTTCGACTATTCATGATGGCATTCCCCTGACAGCAGGACCGATCGCTCCACCGCTCCCACCATGGACGGCGTCGAGGCAAATCAGTCAGGACAGGATTGTGCCGATGTCATTCGACATCTTTATTGCTGAGATGAAAGCAAACGCGAACAGTAATTTCAAAGTGAGTAACATTCTGAGCCCGATCCGTCCCCTCCTCAGAGGCGTGGCGTTGCCGAGACAAACACGTAAGCAATTGAAAAACCCTGGCCGTCGCCGCCGTTTCGGGCGACCTGTTTCACCCGATTTCGGAACTTATGGTCCCCGCCTTGTGTCGAAACACACAACTTGCCCCAAATCCACAAAATCGCTCAAAGCTGTCGCTGTGCTGTATAGGTTTGTCGCCACTTAGGGTGGGTCTGAAAGGTATTGCTCAGATCATTTGGCGGACAATGGGGTCGTTGTCATCAAAGGGCCGCCCAGGCGGCAAAGCGCAGGTACATCATGAAAAAGCATTGGCTAGTTGCAGGTCTCGGGGCTGCTGCCCTGATGATTTCCAGTGCGGCCATGGCACGCGTGGACGTGGGTATCGCCATCGGTGTCCCGCCGCTCGTCGTCGCGCCGGCACCTGTCTACGTGGCGCCGCCGCCCCCCGTCTATGTGGCACCCGCCCCGGTCTATTACGGCCCGCCGGCGCCCGTGGTCGTGGCGCCGCGTCCTTACTACTATCCGGGCCCGGTGATCTACGGCGGGTGGCACGGCGGTTATCGCGGCGGTCCCCCGCCCCGTTACTACCGTGGCGGCCATGGTGGCTACGGCCACGGCCCGGGCTGGCACCGTTAAGTTGCCCTCCCGCTCCTCTGGCCCCTCTCGCATAGGGCAATAAAAAAACGCTGCATGGTTATCCATGCAGCGTTTTTTCTTCTGCGATGCCGCGTATCAGGCAGACGGTGGGCCCGCCCGCATCAGCGGACGTTCCCGCGGCGCCTCAACCGCCCAGGACGTCGACGCCGCCCATATACGGCCGCAGTACCTCCGGCACCACGACGCTGCCATCGGCCTGCTGGCCGTTTTCGAGCACCGCCACCAGCGCGCGGCCCACGGCCAGGCCGGAACCGTTCAAAGTGTGCAGGAACTCCGGCTTGCCCTGGGCATTGCGGAAACGGGCCTGCATGCGCCGGGCCTGGAAGTTTTCGCAGTTGGACACCGACGAAATCTCACGCCAGGTGTTCTGCGCCGGCAGCCACACTTCGAGGTCATAGGTCTTGGCCGCGCCGAAACCCATGTCGCCGGTGCACAGCAGCATCACGCGGTAAGGCAGGCCCAGCAACTGCAGCACTTTCTCCGCGTGGCCGACCATCTGCTCCAGCGCGTCGTAGGACGTGTCCGGACGGACGATCTGCACCATTTCGACCTTGTCGAACTGGTGCTGGCGGATCATGCCGCGGGTGTCGCGGCCGCCGCTGCCGGCTTCGGACCGGAAGCACGGGGTATGGGCGGTCAGGCGCAGCGGCAGGTCGGCGTCAGCCAGGATGGTGTCGCGCGCCACGCTGGTCAGGGTGATTTCCGACGTGGAAATCAGGTATTGATCTTCGCGCGCGTAGCTCTTGCCCTGGTCGTCGACCTTGGGGTCGTCGTCGCCGCCGCCCTTGCTGACGGCGAACATGTCGTCCTTGAACTTGGGCAGCTGGCCCGTGCCATACAGCGTCGACGCATTGACGATGTAGGGCGTGTAGCACTCGGTGTAGCCGTGCGTATTGGTCTGCAGATCCAGCATGAACTGGGCCAGCGCGCGATGCAGGCGCGCCATGGGACCCTTCATGAAGGCATAGCGCGCGCCCGACAGCTTGGCGGCCATGTCGAAATCCAGGCCCAGGGGCTCGCCCAGCGCGACGTGGTCCTTGGGCTCGAAGCCCAGCGGTTCCGGGTTGCCGTCGGCGCCGGTCTTGGGCACCCACCGGCGCACCTCGACGTTTTCGTCGCTGGAAGCGCCCACCGGCACGCTGGCGTGCGGCAGGTTGGGGATGGCCATCAGCCATTCGTTCAGGCTCTGCTGCACGTCGGCCAGGTCTTCCTCCAGCTGCTTCAGGCGCACCGGCACGGCTTGCGACTCCGCCATCACGGCCGAGGCGTCCTCGCCCTTCGCCTTGAGCTGGCCGATCTGCTTGGCCAGCGCGTTGCGTTTGGCCTGCAAGGACTCGGTTTCGGTCTGGACGGCCTTGCGGCGAGACTCCAGCGCGTTGAAGCGTTCCGTGTCGAAGTCGACGCCGCGGCTCTTGAGCCGGTCGACGACGGTTTGCAGTTCTTTGCGCAGTAGAGTGGGGTCTAGCATGATGATCCAGCGTAAGTTGAACGGAGGACGGGGAAAGCCGCCGTCCGCCTGATTTTAGCGTCCCGGCGGAGGATCGCCCCGGGACGCCCCCGCCACCTCAGTTGCTCAGGGTCGGCGAGAACAGCGCCAGCGTCTTCTGGGAGTCGCGCATGCCCCCCGCCAGCAGCTCCGCCAGCGACACCGGGGCGCGGGCATCGGTTTCGAACTTCAGCGTGTCGTCGTCGCCGCCCAGGAAGTTGGCCAGGGCCTTGCAGGCATCGCCATTGTCCTTGAAGCCGGCCATCAGATTGCGGCTCTCGCAGGCTTTGCGGTTTTCCTTCACGGCCTCGTTGAACTTCTTGTCGCGCTGCTTGCCGGCGCTGCCCTCGCCCGGCACGGCCTGGATGTTGTAGCGCTTGAAAAGCACGATGCTGCGCTGGACGTAACCATCATCCTTGACCTTGAGGTTGAGGCTCTTCACGCGCACCTGGGCCAGCGAGGCCAGAGAGCTGTCCATGCGGCCCAAGCCGCCCAGTCCGCCAAACGCGCCCGCCATGGCCACGCCGGCCAGCTTGGTGGGGTCGGAGAAGGCCGCGACGGCCGGCCCCAGGTGGTCCAGTTCCAAGGCCAGGTCGGCATCGAGCGCCTTCGGCTGGCGCAGGCCGACGTTGACTTCTGCCTTGTCGTCGTCACGCCGGTAGTCCCAGCGCACGTTCAGGGTCGCGGCAGGAAGATCCGCCTTGCCTGCCTGCAGGAATACGCTGAGCTGGGTCAAGGGGCTCTTGCCGTCCGGCAGCGTGGCGTTTTCCAGCACGACGTCGCCGCTCTGGCGGTCGCGGTCGTCGCGCACGCCAGACACCTTGACCCGCTCGATCAGGGCCATGGGTTTGCCGGGCGCGCCGATGGTCACGCCTTCAATCGTGGCGGAGCCGAAGATCGACGCCGAAACGCTTTTCCACTGCACGTTGGCCCGCTGGCCGTTCTTGTCCAGGTAGGCCACCAGGCGGTCTTCCGCCTTGCTGGACGCATAAGCGCCCAGGCCGTACCAGATCGCGCCCAGCACGACTACTACACCGCCTGCTATCAGGGGGACATTCTTCTGCTTGATCATCTGTGTCTGTCCGTCGGGTATATCAGGGCTGCTCGGCTTGTTGAATGATGTCGCGCGCCTTCTCGGGGGTCCAATCCGGCAGGCCCAGCATCATGCGGGCGCCGACCAGCGGATCGTTGAGGTCCGCGCAGCCTTCTTTCTGGCAGGCGAAGGGGGCGGACTTGTCGAGGGTCAACAGCGTCAGCGGCAGGCCGTCGTCGTCCTTGCGTTGAGTGTCCAGGCGCAGTTGGCCGGCGACCAGATACCAGCCCTTCTTCAGGTTCTTCTGGCCGACCAGGCGCATGTCGTAAGGCCAATCGAGCACGGCGTCCTGGTCCTTGTCGCCGTCCACGTGCACCACCAGGCGGGCGGAGCGGGACCGGCCCTCCATCATGGACGCGTAGTCCGACCCCACCACCGGCTCGTAGTGCTGGCTTTGCTGCATGGACGCCAGGATGCCGCCGGGGTTGCTCTTGGCCTGCGCCACCCAGTTTTCGTACTGGCGCAGGTTGTCGCGCTCGCGCCAGGCCTGTTGGCGCAGTTCGTCGCGTTTCTTGCGGGCGGCCTGTTCGTCGCGGCGGAACAGGTAGTTCTGCGCGTACTGCAGGTTGTAGCGCCATTCGCCGTTCACTTCGCCGCGCCAGCTTACCGAGCGGTTGGCGTCGATCGCATAGATCAGGCTGTCGGCGTTGTCGTTGGCAAAGCCGCGCTCGAGGTTGTCGCCGAAGGCCAGACTGACCTGCCCGCCTTGCGGCAGCAGGGTGCTGGCGACACGCAAGGCCTGGTCAACCGCTACCTTGATGTCGGCGGCATTGCGGAAAGTTTCCGGCTGGGTGGTCAGCACGTCGATACGTCTGACTGACCAGATGTCCAGGCCGTTGCCGTAGGACATGCGCGATCCGCGCGCCAGGTATTGGAAACGCGCGCCGTCGCCGCCCAGGTCGAACCACAGCGTGCCGTTGGCGCCGACGTAGGCCAGGCGGGGGGCGTTGACGTTGCTGCTGAAGGGGATGCCGCCCACCAGCCAGACATCGTTGGTGCTGCCCAGGCGGGCGCCGTCGGAGCGCTCCAGGCGCAGCTTGCCCTTGCCCGTGAGATAGCCCTGGGCGTCGCAGGCCAGGCCTTCGGACTTGAGGGTGACGTAGTTCTGCGGCACATCGCCGAAATTGAAGGTCGAGATGACCTTGCAGCCGTTCTGGTCCTGCATGACCTTGAGCAGCTTGGTACCGGCCAGGAGGGCTTCACGCGATTGGGGGTTCCAGCCGGGGATGTTGGCGGCGGCGGGGGCCGGCGTGGGCGCGGGGGCCGCAACTGGCACAGGCGCGGCTGCGGGCACGGGGGCCGAAGCGGTGGCGGCTTGGCCAGCTGGCGGCGCGGGTTGCGCGGCGGCGGCCGGCTGCGAGGGTGTCGCGACTGCTTGCGGCAGAACGCTGGCAGGCGCGTTCGACGTCTCGACCTGGGCGACCGGCGCGACCACGGGAGGCGCCGCGGGGGCCGCAGCCGGTGCGGGCGCTGCCGCCGGGGCAACGTTACTCGCGGCGGGTGCGGGCGTCGGCGCCGCTTCAACCGGGGCGGGGGCCAGAGCCGGAGCCGGAGCCGCACTAACCGCGGCCGGGGCAGGCGTCGTTGCCGGGGCAGCAGCCACGGCAGCAGCGGCCGGCGCCGGCGCGGCGTCGGCTTGCAGCGTCCAGCCCGAGGCCTTGGTGCTGCTCCCCTGCCCTGACGGCTGGCCGGACTTGTCAGCGGCCGTCCAGCGCAGCGCGACGGCTTGCGGACATTGGTTACCCAGCAATACACCGACCTTGGGCAGCAGGCGAGCCAGCGCGGCTTGATCCGGGGCGCCGCCATAGACCGCGCGCAAGGCCAGATGCGGACTGCACCAGGCCGCGCCCGTATGGTCGACGAAGATCTCGATGTTCTCGGCTTTGGAATAGGCCAGGCGATAGGCCTCGGCGTGAGCGGCCGTTACGCCAAAGCAGGCCGCCAGCGCGGCGACCATGCAGACTTTTTTCATTTCCTCTCCAACCCGCGTAAACCTTGTAAACTCCGGCCCTAATTATACATTTTGATTTAATTAGCATTACTTGTGCAGACGCCTTGCGGTTTTGCGCAGGGAATCATCGAGGCCAGCCATGCATACGACCGACGCAGTACGAGCAGAAACCCAGGGCGCAACCGGTATGTCCCTGCGCCGGCTGATCGCGGCGGCTGGCGTGGCGATGACCGCGCTGCTGGCCGGCTGCGTCAGCAATGGCAGCGGCAACATGACCCTCGATTTCGGTGAGGTGTTGGCCAAGGAGCAATCGGTCTTCATGGTCAATGGCGAACGTGCCGCCCTGCGCCGCTATGTGGACGGCAGCTACGACATCAAGCTGTATCAGCAGCGCAAGGTGATGGAGCTGGGCCTGCCGAAGGACGTCAACGTCACCGTCGCCAACGTGGCGGACGTGGCGGGCGCCACCTTGATCACCCTGGATGCGCCGCAGGCCGGCTGCGCTCACGTGTACAGCGTCTATCAAGTCGTGGGAGGCCAATCGCGCAAGTGGCAGAACACCTATCGCAGCTGCGAAGCGCCGCTGGCCTTCAATGTGGTCAACGGCCAATGGACGGCGCGCCAGACCGTCAAGCCCAGCGTGGGCCAGCCCTATATGCTGGTGTATCAGGACGGCAATCTGTACAGCCGCCCGCTGGCCGTGACCAAGCCCACCATGGCCAAGAAGAAAGCCCCGGCCAGGACCGCGAAGAAGCCGGCCGCCAAGCCTGCCGACACCGCTGCCGATCTCGACGGCGTTGCCGCCCCGGCTGCCCCCGCCGCCGCTGACCTCGATGCCGTGGCCGCGCCCGCGGGCGGCGGCGCCGACCTGGATGCCATCGAGGCGCCGACCGGCAAGGTCAGCACCACCGGGCTCAAGGCCGACCAGGCCAACGCGGTCAAGATGAAGGACGAGTAAGCCCCGCGACTGGCGCGGCGGATGGCTGGGGTATAAACGAGGCCCCATCACCGCGAAGGAATCCCGTGTCGAGCAAACTTGGCGCACGTCGTTTTATTGCCGCGACGGCGAGCGTGATTCGGCAGCGGGGCCGCGCCATGCTGGGCGCCGCGCCCTGGTCCCTGGCCGTGTTTGTCCTGACCTTGCCGTTCGCCCTGCTGACGTCGACGCTTTATCAGTACCGGGATGTGCTGTTCGCCGTGGCGGCGGTAGTCAATCTGATCGCCTTCGCGCGGGTGACGTTTGCCTGGCACCGGGCCGTCCTGCTGGCGGATGACGCCGGCACGGGCGTGGAGGGCGGGCGCGGCGGCGGCGGCGTCCGGTATCTGGTGCTGCTCGTTGCGATCACTATCGCGGTGACGGCGCTGGGGCGCGTGACGGGGGACGTGCCCTTCGTCCTCTACATGGTAATGAACGCGCCCTCGTCCCTGGTGTTCTTCGGTGCCTTGATCCCTTTGCTGGCCGTGGTCTGGCTGCCCGTGTTGTACCTGGTGGCGACGTATGGCTTGAGCCTGCCGCGCGTGGCGGCGACCGGGGCCTACGGTTTCCGCGGTCTGCGCGCCGCCATGCCCTACAAGCGTTGGCCTCTGCTGCTGATGCTGCTGGTGCTGGTCCTGCTTGCCGGCATCGCCTACGGTTTTCTGTACCCGCTTACCTACTATCTGACGGCTGAAGGCGCCGTCCAGGGCGCGTTGGCCACCTTGCTTTGCGTCCTGGCGGTGTTCGTGGTGACGGCCATGTACGCGGTGGCCTACCGCGATTCCGCGCTGGGCAAGGAATTGGGGCAATGAAAGCAGCATCCAGAGCGAGCACATCCGCTCGTTCATTGGGCGCGTGATAAGCGAGCCATCAGTCACAACATTCTCACTTTTTCAGCAAGTCTGGGTGGCGCTTCTCGAACCAGTGGCACACGTCTTGCAGAGTCCGCTGCGCCCATTCACGAGCTTCCTTGACCTGCAATTCACTGGGCGGGCGACCGTCGTAACGCTGGTTGCGACTTTCTCGTACCACCTGGAGCTCCTCATGCTGGATCTCCGTGTAACCCAGCGACGACGCCAGAATCTCTATCGCGATCTTGTGATGCCCTTCGCTCGCGTCGACCCGGTAACCCTGAGCATTGATAAGCGCTAGCGCCCCAGAAAAAATCGCATCGTAGGCTGCCGAAAGACGAGTCGAAATCGTAGCCTGAGCCAAACCGGAGTCATTGAGCTTCCCTACCGAGTCTCTTAGCCAGGCTTGCACACGACGCCTATCTTGTGGCGCGCGTCTAAGATTGCCCGCCTCCTCGAATTGAGCCGGGGCTCTTAAGACCATCCTCTTCTCCTACCAACATGATGAGAGGATTGTTGAGGACCTCTCCAATAAACGGGCTGCCCTGGTGAAGAAGCTCGGCATATTCCGCTCGGGTGAAGTCCTGAATGTCCAGCGCGCGGCCGGCATCGTTCATAGCGACCCTCAGCTCGGCTTTCATTCGTCCCGTGATCCCGTCTCCGACCAGCAACAGGTCTATGTCACTGTTCGGGCCAGCCTCGTTCCTTGCAACGGAACCGAACACGCACGCGAAATCTATCTCGCCCGCGTACGGCTGCAGCGCAAGCCGCAACGCTGGTATATCCCCTGCTATTTTTTGAATTAGCCCGTATAGCTCCGGGAAGAAAGGAGCTTCGCGATTCACGCCATAGAGCACCTGATTTCCGCGCCGGTCGCGGCGCAGTATTCCTGCCTCAGCCATGTCCAGCAGCTCCCGGGGAAGCGCCCCTGGCGAGACATCGAGCAGTCGAATCAGCTCGCGGACATGGAAAGCCTCATGCGGCCTGGAAAACAACAGTGCCAATGCTTTCCTGCGTAATGCCGACGGGAAAAGCGCCGTCAGCACGTCCTTTTTGTCACTCATGGCCTCGACTCCAAGATAAAGCAGACAGGTCATCTGTACATTTTATTAGTACAAACGTATCATAAAAACGTACATTTGTACCTATTTTCAGTACATTCTCTGTCTGCATTTCCCGAGGGCATCGCTGCGGCGAACCGGGTCGCATCACCGCGCCCCCTTCCCACTTCTGGTGTAATTGCACGATGAACGATCTTTTCAAGGCCAAGCCTATTCCGCCCCTGGCCGAAGCCCTTCGGCCCACCACCCTGGACGAAGTGGTCGGCCAGTCACATCTGCTGGGCCCCGGCAAACCCCTGCGTCTGTCTTTCGAATCCGGCCGCCCGCACTCGATGATCCTGTGGGGCCCGCCGGGCGTAGGCAAGACCACCATCGCCCGCCTCACCGCATCCGCTTTCGACTGTGAATTCATCGCCCTGTCGGCCGTGTTTTCGGGCGTGAAAGACATCCGCGCGGCCATGGACCAGGCCGAGCGCAATCTCAGCCTGCACAAGCGCACCATCCTGTTCGTCGACGAAATCCACCGTTTCAACAAATCGCAGCAGGACGCCTTGCTGCCTTATGCGGAATCGGGCCTGGTCACGCTGATCGGCGCCACCACCGAAAACCCGTCGTTCGAAGTCAACTCGGCATTGCTGTCGCGGTCGCAGGTCTACGTTCTGAAGTCCCTGACCGAAGACGAATTGAAGCTGCTGGTGGAAAAAGCCCGCGCCGACGTCCTGGCGCATCTGACATTCGACGAAAAGGCCATCGAAACCCTGGTCGGCCTGGCGGACGGCGATGCCCGCCGCATGCTCAATCTGCTGGAGCAGACCAGTTCGGCGGCGCAGGTGGCGAAGATCACGGACATCGACGCCTCGTTCATCGAGAACGCGCTGACCCTGAACGCACGCCGTTTCGACAAAGGCGGCGACAACTTCTACGACCAGATCTCGGCCCTGCACAAATCCGTCCGCGGCTCCAACCCGGATGGCGCCTTGTATTGGTTCACGCGCATGCTGGACGGCGGCGTCGATCCCAAATACCTGTCGCGCCGCATCGTGCGCATGGCGTGGGAAGACATCGGCCTGGCCGACCCGCGCGCCATGCAGATCGCCAACGACGCCGCCGCGACCTTCGAACGGCTGGGCAGCCCGGAAGGAGAGCTGGCGCTAGGCCAGGCCGTCATCTATCTGGCGGTCGCCGCCAAGAGCAACGCCGGCTACAACGCCTTCAACCAGGCCCGCGCTTTCGTGAAGCAGGATCGCAGCCGCGAAGTCCCCATCCACCTGCGCAACGCCCCCACCAAGTTGATGAAGGAATTGGGTCACGGCCATGCCTACCGCTATGCGCACGACGAACCCAATGCCTACGCGGCTGGCGAGACGTATCTTCCCGACGGCATGCGCGAACCCAATTGGTATCAGCCGGTCCCGCGCGGCCTGGAAATCAAGATCGGCGAGAAACTCGCTGTCCTGAAGCAGTGGGACGAGGAAGCCAGGAAGAAGTAAAACGCGCCTGTCGCCGGGATATCGCCGGGACAATGCCCCGTTTGCCTCGCGGCCTACTGGAAAGCGTTCAATGCGCCCGCGGCGGCGAAAATGCCGATTGTCTGCTTCACGTACGACCGCAGATTGCCACGCAGTTCGGCAAGGTCTTCCCCCATCAAGGCTTTCATCAGCATCGGCGGGATGATCGCGTCGAGAATCTGGGTGGCGACTATCCGCGCTTGCCGTTTGCTTGAAGCGAGCGCGGCGCCCTCACGCGTGCGCGACGAGTGTTCGGCGATCATCTTCGCCACGGCGTCCACGGTGCGCGACTTGCCGGCTTCGTTCGTCAGTTGCGCCAGGGACGGAAACCGCGGGGCGTCGGCTATCACCATTCTGATCAGTCCGATCACCTCGTCGCTAAGCAAGCGCATTGCCACCGTTTCAGTCAGCAAGATCAGGCGCTGCTCCAGCGACGCCGATTGCGGCGGCTCGTACCCGATACTCAAACTGCGTTCGCAATTCCGTTTGACCACGGCTGAAAACAGCGCTTCCTTGCCGCTATAGCGGCTGTAGAGCGTTGCCTTGCTGGCGCCCGCCGCCGCGGCGATGGCGTCCAGCGATGCCCCGCCGAAGCCGCGCTCAGCGAACATGGCCGTGGCGGCATCGAGTATCCGCTCTTCGACGTCACCCGCCATCGCATTCGACGGACGGCCTTTCTTGCGCGAAAACATCGCCTTGAGCAGGCAAGGCTCGGTCGTCGCATCGGTAGGCTTGGAGGCGCGCGTCACGGGTGTTTTTCAGACAAAAGAAAGGGGCGGATAAGGAAATTTTTCGAATTATCCCACTTTTCCTTAAATAGAACGAAACCGTTCCGTTCTATTGTAGAATCCCGCCACAAGTCATTTTGGAGATTCCCATGGCGGGAAGTGAAAGCGACAACAGCACGCCGGCCGGCGCGGAACAAGCCGATGGCGAACGCGCCGCCGAACCCGCGAGCCCGCGCAGCAAGCGCCTGAGAGCCGTCATTGGCCTGGTGGTGCTGCTGGTCTGCGTGGCGGCGGGCACGACCTACTGGCTGCACAGCGGACATTACGAAAGCACGGACGATGCCTTTATCGACAGCGATCAAAGCCAGATCGCGTCGCAGGTGAATGGGCGCGTGGTCGCACTGTTGGTCACCGACAACCAGCACGTCGAGAAAGACCAGCCGCTGCTGCGCCTGGACCCGCGCGATTACGAAGTGAAGCTCGAACAGGCGCAAGCGCAGCAAGCGAATGCGGAAGCGCAAGTTGCCCAAGCGCAAGCCGATCTGCAGTACCAGATCGCCAATCTGGCGCAGCAGACGGCACAGGTCCAGGTGGCGCAGGCAGACCTGACGCAGGCGCGCCAGGATCTGGTGCGGTTCACGGGAACGGATCCGGCCGCCATCACGCGGCAGCAACTGGAACAAAGCCAGGCGACGACCAAAAGTGCGGTAGCCAGGCTGGATAGCGCCAAGCAGGCAGTGCGCGCGGCCGAAGCACAGGTCGCATCGCAGCGCACGAAAATCGATGCCGCGCTGGCGTCGGTGCGGCAGAGCAAGGCCGACGTCGATAATGCAAAGCTGCAACTGAGCTACACCGAAATACGCGCGCCGCAGGCAGGCAAGGTGACCCGTCGCACGGTCAATCTGGGCAACTACGTCACGCCCGGTCTGGCGTTGGTGGCGGTGGTCCCCGACGAAATGTGGGTCACCGCCAATTTCAAGGAAACGCAGCTGGCCCACATGAAAGTGGGACAGGCGGTCGAGGTCAGCGTCGACGCCTATCCGGATGAAAAGCTGCACGCGCATGTAGAAAGCCTGCAGCGAGGCACCGGGTCCGTTTTCAGCAGCTTGCCGGCCGAGAACGCTACCGGTAACTACGTCAAGGTCGTGCAGCGCCTGCCCGTGAAAATCGTCTTCGACGGCGACGACTGGCGCCATCTGCCGCTGGCACCGGGCCTTTCCGTCACCCCGCGCGTCACGGTGCAGTAGACATGTCGGATCCCTACTCAGCGTTGCCCAGATCGGCGGCCGGCCCCTACAACCCCTGGCTGATCGCGGTCATCGTATCGATCGCGACTTTCATGGAGGTGCTCGACACCACCATCGCGAACGTGGCGCTGCGGCATATCGCCGGCGGCCTGGGCGCAAGCCTGGACCAGAGTACGTACATCACCACCAGTTATCTGGTCGCCAATGCGATCATCCTGCCGATCAGCGGATGGCTTGCCAACGTGATCGGACGCAAGCGCTTCTACATGATCTGCGTCATCCTGTTCACGGTCAGCTCCGTGGCTTGCGGATTCGCGACATCGTTGGAAATGATGATCTTTTTCCGCGTGTTGCAGGGCTTCGGCGGCGGCGGACTGGCGCCGGTCGAGCAAAGCATCTTTGCCGATACCTTCCCGCCGGAAAAGCGCGCCATGGCTTTCGCGCTGTACGGATTTACCGTCGTGGCGGCGCCGGCCATAGGGCCCATGCTGGGCGGATGGATAACGGAAAACTATTCCTGGCACTGGGTGTTCCTGATCAATCTGCCGGTCGGCGTGTTGTCGCTGGTGCTGACGGGTATGTTCGTCAGCGACAGCAAGCTGGTGAAGGAAGAAAGGCGCGCCTTGCTCGCCAAAGGCCTGCGCATCGATTATCTGGGCTTCGCCCTGGTCGCGGCCGGCTTCGGCAGCCTGCAAATCGTGTTGGACAAGTTCGAGCGCGAGGATGGGTTTTCATCCAATTTCATCTGCACGTTCGCGGCCATCGCCGTCGTCGCCCTGGTGTCCCTGGTGATACGCGAACTGACCACGCCGCATCCCATCGTGAACCTGCGGCTATTCAAATCGCGCGCCTTCGCCGTCAGTTGCAGCGTGATGTTCGCGTTCGGCTTCATCATCAATAGTTCGACCCAGATCCTGCCGCAGTTCACGCAGGAACTGTTGAACTACGACGCCACCAACGCCGGGTTGACGCTGGGTCTGGGCGGCGCCGTCCTTCTGTTGATCATGCCGATAGCGGGCGCCGTGACCGGGCGCGTATTCCAGCCCAAGTGGCTGGTCATGATGTCGCTTGCCGGCACCGGCGTAGCGTTGCTCCATACGTCGGGACTCAATTTGAACGTTGGTTTCAGTGACGTTTCCATGGCACGGCTCTACCAGGTCATCTGGCTGCCATTCCTGTTCATCCCGCTATCGACCGTGCAGTTCATCGGCATCCCGCCGAAAGAGAACAACAATGCCTCGGCGCTCATCAACATGATGCGCAACGTCGGGGGCAGTTTCGGGGTGTCGCTGGTGACGACTCAGCTGGCGTGGCGAGAGCAGTTTCACCATGCGCGGCTGGTCGAGCACATCACGCCTTACAACGGCTTTGTCGGTTCGCTTGGGTCGATAGCTCAGCGGGTGACACAACAGGCGTCGGTCATGAGCTACCTCGACGTCTTCATCATTCTGGGCGTTATCGCGCTGGCGCTATGTCCACTTTGTTTGTTATTGCCGAAGCTGCCGAAGGGGGCACAGGTAAATGCGCACTAATTTTCTGTGGGTTCCACTCGTCGTCTTTCTGTCGGCTTGCACGATGGGGCCCGATTTCCAGCATCCTGAATTACAGACGCCGTCGCAATGGTCCAAGTCACCGGCCGCTGCCGCCGAGGCCGCGCACGCGGTGGCCGTGCCCGAGCCTGTCGACACCCGGTGGTGGAACAGCTTCGGCGATCCGCTGCTGACCGAGCTGGTCGCGCGCGCCATGGACAGCAACCTCGATATCAAGATCGCCCTGGCACGGCTGGCCGAGTCACGGGCACAGCTGGGACAGACGAGGGCGGCCGAGTATCCCACTGTCAACGGCAACGCCTCTTATACCCGCCAGCTGGAAAGCGCGGATGGCGTCATCGGCCTGCTCGGTGGCAGCGGGACGTCGACGGCCACGGATACCAACGGGCTGGGGGGCAGGCAAGGCGGTGTGCCGCAATCCTCCGGGACGGCGTTGCCGCCGTTCAGCCTGTACCAATATGGCTTCGATGCGTCGTGGGAGCTCGATCTGTGGGGCCGGGTAAGACGCAGCACGGAAAACGCCAAGGCCAGCGTCGACGCCCAGAATGAAGCGCGGCACGATGCCATCGTATCGACTGCGGCGGAAGTTGCCCGCGATTATCTGAATCTGCGGGGAACGCAGGCGAAGCTGCGCATCACCCGGGAAAACCTGGCATTCGCGCAGCGCACCGTGCAACTGACGAGCGAGCGCGCCAGGCACGGGCTGGCCACCGATCTGGACGTCGCCAATGCACAAAGCCAGGCTGAGTCGAATGCCGCCGAGATTCCGCAGGGCGAACAACAGGAAGCGCAGTTGATCAATGCCATCGGCATCCTGCTTGGCGAGTATCCGCAGGCACTGGCGGCGCAGCTGAAGGAACCCCCCGTGGTGCCCGCGGTGCCCCCGCGCGTGCCGGTGGGGCTGCCCTCGGAACTGGCGCGGCGCCGGCCCGACATTCGCCAGGCGGAGGCCCAATTGCACGCGGCGACCGCAAATATCGGCGCCGCCAAAGCGGACTTTTTCCCGAAGATCACGCTGTCCGGCAGTGCCGCCATGCAGGCCACTCAGTTCTCGAACCTGGGCGATTGGGACGCGCGCAGCTTCAGTCTTGGACCCAGCATCTCGATTCCGATCTTCGAGGGGGGCCGCTTGCGTGCGACGCTGGCATTACGGGAAGCGCAGCAGCAAGAGGCGGCGATCACGTACCGCAAGACGGTATTGTCGGCATTCAAGGAAGTCGATGACGCGATGACGGGATTCGCCGCTGAACAGCGGCGTCGCGACCGGTTGGAGGCAAGCGTGCAGGCATCCAGGCGTGCGCTGGATCTGGCGAACAAACGTTATGTTCGCGGCATTTCGAATTACCTGGATGTGTTGACCGCGCAGAAGACCTTGCTGACCAACGAACAGCAGTGGGTCGATAGCACGGCGACGATATCGACCAATCTGGTCTCGCTGTACAAGGCCTTGGGTGGCGGTTGGGATGTGGTGGCCGAGGAAGGCGCGCCGCCCGGGCATGATTGAGCAGAGCGCCTGAGGAATAAGCCAGCCTCAGCGGGTGCGCAGCCAACGCCCGATGCACAGCGCGGCCACGGCGGCGGCTGCCGCAACCGCGGCGCCGACGATAGCCACGCTACCCACATCCCACCATGCCATGCTGGCGCCGCCCAGGATGGCGCCCAGCGCGATGCCGCCGTTCGCGGCAGACACGTTGATCGTGCCGGCCAATGCCTGGGCCTGCGGCGCCGCCTTCATCACGCGAATCTGGCAGATGGGATAGAGGGCGGTATTCGCGATTCCCCACACGCCCAGCGCGATTGCCAACCCGACGTGCTGCCCCGCCAGTTGCACGGTGCCGAGCATGCCCAGCGCCAGCACGCCGCTGAACAGCGCGGTGACGGCCACCGGCTTGTGGTCCACCCAGAGGCCGCCCAGCCAGTTCCCGATCAGCCCGACGGCGCCGAATCCCATCAGCCACCAGCCGACATTCGCGGAAGGCACCCGAGCGACCTTTTCGAGCAGCTCGGCCAGATAGGTATAGCCCGTGAACATGGCCGTGAAGACCGCCACCGACAACAGCACGTTGGCGACGAACGCCGGATCACGCAGGATGCGCGCCTGCTGGGCCAGGCCGACCCGCTTGCCCGCGGCCATGGCCGGCATCAGGAAGTGCAGGAGGACGGCGACCAGCGCGGACAGGATCGCCAGCGCCCAGAAGGCGCCGCGCCAGCCGATGGCGTCGCCCGCGACGGTTCCAAGCGGGATGCCCAGCAGCATGGCCGCGGAAATGCCCAGGTAGACCGTGGCGACGGCTTTGCCCGCGCGTTCGGGGCCAGCCAGTTGCGCGGCGGTTTCACTGGCCGTGCCCCAGAACACGGGCAGAGCCAGCGCGGGCAGGATACGGGCAATGCCCAGCACCCAGAAGTTTGGCGCCAGCGCGGCCACGGCGTTGGATACCGCGAAGAGGACGAGCACCGCCATGAACATGCGCTTGCGCTCGACGTGGGCAAGCCTTGCGGTCAGCGGCGGCCCGAAGATCATCACGACGACGGCGAACAGCGTGACCAGCTGGCCGGCCCTTGCGACCGACACCGACAGGTCGCGAGCGAGTGCCGGCAACAGGCCGACCATCAGGAACTCGGTGGTGACGATGACGAATGCCGCGATCGCCAGGATGTATGTGGACGCGGTACCCGTCTGGGCGGCGCGATGGGGTGCCTGTAGGGACGTAGTGGGGGAGGATGACACGATCAGCGAGGGAGATTTCAAACCCCGCAGCTTATTGGATACTCATGGTCCCATATCGGATCAATTTTCCATCGATATCATCTGGAAGTTCCAGAATCAAATACGTAGATGGGTTCCAAGGTGAGTAAGCAGCGCATCGACCTTGGGTAGTAATTGCCGGCTGCGCTGCCATTGGAGGTACAGCGGCAGGCCATCGACCGCCAGGGACGGCAGGATTTCCACCAACTCGCCCTTGGCCAGGCGGTCCCCGACGAGCCACGTGGCAAGCTGGCCTACGCCGAAGCCCTGGGCCACGGCTTCGACCCAGGATTCAGCGCTGCCGACTTCCAGCTGGGTCACGGGATGGTGATGCTCGACCGGCGCATTGCCGCGTTGGATGAGCCAGGGACTGGGCGTGCCGTTGGGCTGGCGGTACAGCACGGCATCCAGCCGGGCCAGCGCGTTCATGTCGTCCGCGATGTCGCCGATACTTTCAAGGTAGCTCGGTGCGCAGCAGAAGATGCGCCGCTCGCGCCCCAGGAAGCGGTAGCCGATGGGGGCCGGCCAGGTTTCTCCACCGCCTATCCGCACGGCCACATCCACGCCATCTTCAACCAGGTCCACGAATCGGTCGGTGAAGGATATCTGCGGCTGTACGCCGGGGTAGGCCTTCATGAAGTCGAACAGTTGGGGCATGACATGCATGCGGCCGTAGGTGGCCGGCAGGTCGATGCGCAGCTTGCCCACCGGCACCGTGCCTTCGGCCTTCAGCACATGCTCCGCCTCTTCCAGTTCGCCCAGGATCCGCTGGCAGGTCCGGTAGAAGGCCTGCCCGGCATCGGTAAGCGACAGCCGGCGAGTAGTGCGCTCGAACAGCCGCGCCCCCAACCGCGCCTCCAGGCGCGCGACGGCCTTGCCGACGGCGGAATTGGTCAGGTTCAGGCGCTCTGACGCGGCCGTGAAGCTACCCGCGTCCACCACGGAGACAAACACGTCGATCCCTTTAAGACGTTCGGAGGAGTACATACGTTTGGCTTCTCCTAATGTCCGCTCATCAACTCACCTGCGACGCGGGCGATGTGGTCGCGTAACCAGGTCTGGGCGGAGGGGCTGTCGTTGCG
Organism: Bordetella sp. N; assembly: GCF_001433395.1. Classification (GTDB taxonomy): domain Bacteria; phylum Pseudomonadota; class Gammaproteobacteria; order Burkholderiales; family Burkholderiaceae_B; genus Bordetella_C. Next base: position 6,886,408 of record NZ_CP013111.1, on the reverse strand, counting down.
GCGATGCCAGATCAGATGAAAGGCGACCTGGGGCAGGGATACGGGCGGCGGGAAGATCGCCAGCTTGCCGGCCACCGCGGAATGCAGCGCTACCCGGCGTAGCAAGGTAGCGGCGTAGTCGCTGCGCGCCAGGATCGCCGGCACCGCGAACATCTGCGGCAACGCGATCTGGACGCGGCGTTTCTTGCCATGATCGGCCAAGGCCTGGTCAACCACGCCATAACTGCTTCCCTCCGGCGAAACCAGCACATGCTCCAGCGCCAGATAGGCTTTCAGATTCATGCCCTTGCGCGCCGCCGGATGGTCTTTGCGCACCAGGGTTACGAACTCGTCGCGCAGGATCTCGCGCGTCATGATGCGGCTTTCCTGAACGGTCGGCGCCACGCCGATCGCCACGTCGATCTTGCCAGCGTCCAGCAGTGCCACGGCATCGTCACGACCGGAGAAGGACACGACATCGATCAACACATCGGGCGCCTCCAGCGCAAGCGCTGACAGCAATCGCGGCAGGATGACGAAAGCCGGATAGTCCGACAGCCCCAGCGTGAAGGTCAGCGTCGCCGTCCGCGCGACAAAGTCGGCTTCGGGCTGCAGGACGGCGGCGATCTGCTGTAGCGCCAGCGTCACCCCTTCCGCGATCTGCTGCGCACGCGCCGTGGGCAGCAGGCCGGCGGCGCTGCGCTGGAACAGGTGGTCGCCGAACACGGCGCGCAATCGCCCCAGTGCCGCGCTCATGGCCGGCTGGCTGACACCGACGCGGGCGGCCGCGCGCGTCACGTTGCGCTCCTGCATCAGCGCATCGAACGCAGCCAGCAGATTCAAATCGACGCCATTGAAATCCATAGAACGAATAATGCTGTATATGCTGTATTTGTTGGATGAATCTTAGCGCTTGCTGATAATCCTCTCAACAGCAAGCGCCCGATGTGACGGGCGCACTGAAACAGAGAACTTTGTCATGCAAGCCACCACACCCACCACCACCGACGCAGCCCGCCTGGCAACGGAACGGCAGGCCGTCCTGAATCTCTACGAAGTCTTCAACCAGAAGAACCCCGACCTGCTGGCGCAAGCCGTGGCGCCGACGTGGAAGGACATCCCGCTGGCACCCGGCCAGGGCCCCGGTCCGGACGGCTTCAAGCCTGTCGTGCAGGGCTTCTTCGATGCTTTCCCCGATGTGCGGATCCACATCCACGACCTGGTGCAATTGCCCGGCAAGATCGCCGTGCGCGCCGAGATCAGCGGTACGCACCAGGGCGCCCTGTTCGGCATCCCCGCCACGGGCAAGCGCGTGAGCTTCCGCATCCATGAGTTCCATGAACTCGATGGCGAGCGCATCACCACCACCTGGCACATGGAAGACTGGTTCGCCCTGTTCCTGCAACTGGGTCAATTTCCCGCCAATTGACGCGCCGCTCCGGAGAGAAAACATGCAAGCAGCATTGATCAGGCAGTACGGCGCGCTCGCCGATGTCGTCATCGACACCCTCCCCGCCACGGCGCCAGCCGCGGACGAAGTGCAAGTCCGCATCGAAGCCGCCAGCGTGAATCCGCTGGACGTGAAGCTTATCAGTGGCTTGCTACGGGAGGTCTTCCCGACCACGCTGCCCTACGTGCCAGGCGGCGATTTCAGTGGCGTCGTCAGCGCGCTGGGCGCGGACGTGACGGGCCTGCGCGTCGGCGACCGTGTGGTCGGCCGCCGGGCCCCCAAAGCGGGCGGCGCCTTCGCCGGCTACACCACGGCCAAGGCGGCGGCCGTGGTGCGTATGCCGGATGCCATGAGCTTCGAGCAGGCGGCAGCATTGCCCAGCGCGTTCGGCACCGCGCATCTGGCACTGTTCGGCGTGGGCAAGCTGCGCGCCGGCCAGCGCGTGCTGATACATGCCGGCGCCGGGGGCGTGGGCGGTTTTGCCACGCAGCTGGCCAAGGCGGCGGGCGCGCATGTCAGCGCCACCGCGTCGGCTGGCAACCATGGCCTGTTGCGGGAGCTGGGCGCCGATACCGTCATCGACTACCGCAACGAAGACTTCACGCAACTGCCGGCGGTCGACCTGGTGCTCGACACCATAGGCGGCGATACGCTCGCGCGCTCCTGGCAAGTGCTGCGCGACGGCGGCACCCTGGCCACCCTGATCGACTTCGCCATCGCGGCGCCGGCGGGCCGGCACGGTCAGTTCGTGTTTTTCGAACATGCCACCGAGGCCTTGCAAATCGCCGTCGATCTCTTCCGGCAGGACAAGCTCCAGATCGTGATCGACAGCCTTTACCCGCTGGAACAGATCGCGGTAGCGCTGCAAAAGACCGCGTCGGGCCGCGCGCGCGGCAAGGTCATCGTACGCATGGGAAGCTGAGGGAAACGCCGGCTCGTCACACCAGCCACGGCGGGGATTGCAGCCGGCCAGCGATCCAGTCCGAGAATGCGCGCGTCTTGCCGGGCATGCCGGCGGCGGCCGGCGTGACCAGGTAGACGGCGCCCTTGTCGGCGATGGGATAGGCAGGCAGCACTTCGACCAATTCGCCCGAGGCCAGGTACTGGCTGACGTACCAGTCAGACGTGTGCATGACGCCCAGCCCGGCCAAGGCGGCCTTGACCAACAGCTCGGAATCTCCCGAAGCCATGCGCTGGTTCACCGTGACCGCCTGTATGCCGCCATCGGGTTTCTTGAAACGCCATTGGTTGACCGGGGTCCGCTCGCTATTGCAAAGGCAGGCATGCCCTTGCAAGTGCTGCGGCTCGGCAATGGCAGGGTGGCGGGCCAGATAGGCGGGACTGGCGCATATCAGCCGGCGCCGGTCGGCGACGCGGCGAGCCACCAGCCGGGAATCCGGTAACTCACCCAGGCGGATCGCCAGGTCGTAACCCTCCGCCACCAGATCGATGAAGCGATTTTCCACATTCGCCTCCATGCTCACGGCGGGATGCGCCAGCAGGAAGTCAATGAGCATGGGCGCGATCCACATCCGGCCGAAGCTGCCCGGCAGCGTGATGCGCAGATGGCCACGCGCCTCGCCGGCGCCCAGGCCGGCCACCTCCCGTTCGGCGGCCTCGAGCCCTTCGACCATGGGCCCTACGCGCGCCAGATAGGCCTGTCCCGCCTCGGTCAACGCCACGCGCCGCGTCGTCCGCTCGACCAGCCGCACGCCTAGCCGCTGTTCCAGGCCATGCAGTCGGCGCGTCACCACAGCGGGATCGCGATTGATCAGTTTGCCGGCGCCCAGGAAGGAGCCCGCATGGGCCAGTGCCAGGAACGCGCGAATTTCGTCGAGATCGGTCTGCATGGAATTGCTGAGAATTTCACAGTTATCTACTGCGGTTTTTAGTCTTCTTTTGTATTTTTGTCAGCAGTAGGATGCGGCACCCGGCGTCGCACATGGACGCCTCAATGGTTCGAAGGAAGCCTGCCGTATGAATATTCTCTCCGCACGCAAAGTCCCCTTGGTCACATCGCACGTCAGGCGAGCCTGCCTGGCCGCCGCCCTGGCGGGATCGGCACTGATCAGCCTGGCGAGCAACCCGGCGCACGCCGCCGCGCCGCTGCAAAAAAACCAGGCCACGTTTTATCGAATCATGGTGGGCGACTATGAGGTCACCGCCTTGTCCGACGGGACCCTGAGCCTGCCCGCGGACAAGATGCTGAACGGTATCGACAAGGCCGATCTGGCCAGGCAGTTGACGGATGCTTTCCTGAGCGACCCCGTCGCCACCTCGGTCAACACCTATCTGATCAATACCGGCAAGAAGTTGGTGCTCATCGACACAGGCGCAGGCGATTCCATGGGCAAGAACAGCGGCCATCTTCTTGCCAGCCTGCGCGCCGCCGGCTACTCGCCAGCGCAGGTCGACGAGATCTACCTGACGCACTTCCATCCCGATCACACAGGCGGCCTGACGGCGGGTGGCAAACGGGTGTTCCCGAATGCCGTGGTACGCGCCGACAGCAAGGAATCGGCTTACTGGTTCAGTGCGCAAAACGCGGCCCAGGCGACCCACGGCAGCTTGCGTTCCTTCGCCATGGCGCCGGCCGCCCTGAAACCGTATCTGGCCGCCCATAAATTCGTGCCCTTCGATCACGATGGGGAACTCAGCCCCGGGATATCCAGCGTCGCCAACTACGGGCACACGCCAGGACACAACGCGTATCGCATCGCCAGCAAGGGGCAGGAATTACTGATATTCGGCGACCTCGTACACGTCGGCGCGGTTCAATTCGCGCATCCCGAAGTGACCATCAGCTTCGACAGCGATGAAAGCGAAGCCAGCGGGGACCGCCGCCAGGTGTTCGAGACCGTGGCGACGCGAAGGGAACTGGTCGCCGGCGCACACATTCCCTTCCCTGGCATCGGCCACATCGCGAAGGCGGGTAGCGGCTACCGGTGGCACCCGGTGGAGTATTCCTTGCCGCAATGATATTGAAGGGCAGCCCCCTCAACGCTCCCCCGCGACATGCCGAGGGGCGCAGCGCCCTCGAACGCGGGGCCGAAGGGGCGGAGCCCTTCAAAACCCTCTCCCCTGGGAAAACCCCCACTGCGTCTGTAAATTATTTTCAGGATAATAAAAAAAAGACCATGATCTGGTAATTATTTTCACCCCCGAAGCCGCCCAGCCGCCAGCCGGAGACAAACATGACGACGCTCCATCCTTTCCCTCCCCTGGACCCAGACGGCAAAGGCCTGGGCAGACTGGACGGCTCCTGTAGCCTGGAGCAGGTCCCGGCATTAGGCTGGAACCTGCTCGCCGAAGACGTCAGCCTGCCCGTGGCGGTGCTCTACGAAACCCGCGTCCGCCACAACCTGGAATGGATGCAGCGCTTCATCCACGCCTACCAGGTGCAATTAGCCCCCCACGGCAAGACCACCATGTCGCCCGCGCTGTTCAAGCGCCAGCTCGACGGCGGCGCCTGGGGCATCACCCTGGCCACCGCGCCGCAGGTCAACGCAGCCTACCGCCATGGGGTACACCGCATCCTCATGGCCAATCAGCTGGTCGGCCGCGCCAATATGGCCTTGATCGCCGATCTGCTGCGCGACCCCGGCTTCACCTTCTACTGCATCGTCGACTCGGCCGCCAACGCCGCCGCCCTGGGCGCCTTCTTCGCCGAACGCGGCCAGACCCTGCGCGTGCTGATCGAACTGGGCGTGGCCGGCGGCCGCACCGGCGTGCGCGACGACACTCAACTGGACACCCTGCTGGCCGAGATCGCCCGCTGGCCCGGCGCCCTGGCCCTGGCCGGCATCGAGATCTACGAAGGCGTGCTGCAAGACGAAGCGCTGATCCGCGCCTTCCTGCGCCGCGCCACCGGGACCCTGCGCCGTCTGCAGGACAACGGCCAGCTGACCCAGGACGGCCCCGCCCTGATCTCCGGCGCCGGCTCGGCCTGGTACGACGTGGTGGCCGAGGAGTTCTCCGGCCTGGACATCGGCCGCCCGCTGGAAATCGTGCTGCGCCCGGGCTGCTACCTGAGCCATGACGTCGGCATCTACCGCGGCGCCGCCACCCGCATCAACGCCAACAACGACGTCGCCCGCCATATGGAGCCGGGCCTGCTGCCCGCGCTGCAGGTGTGGGCCTATGTGCAATCCCTGCCCGAGCCCGGCCGCGCCATCATCGGCCTGGGCAAACGCGACGCCGCCTTCGACGCCGGCCTGCCCACCCCCGCCCTGCACTACCGCCCGGGACAACAAGCCACCGCCGCCAGGCCCGCCAACGCGCCCCCGGCCTGGAAGCTGACCGCCATGATGGACCAACACGCCTTCATGGAAATCAACGACGGCGCCGACATCCAGGTCGGCGACATGATCGGCTTCGACATCTCGCATCCCTGCCTGACCTTCGACAAATGGAAGCAGGTACTGCTGGTGGACGACAACTGGCAGGTCACCGAAGCAGTTCAGACGTTTTTCTGAAGCAAAACCGTACGCGCACGCCGCGAGCAATCCCTCCTTTTGGAGCACGCCACATGAACGCAACGATCTCCCGTCGCCGCGACGGGTTGAAGAATCTCCTGCTGGCCAGCGCTTTGGGCCTGGCCTTCCTGACGGGCGGCGCGCACGCGGCCGACCCCGTCCGAGGCGGCACCCTGTCGGTCGCCACCATCGGCGAACCGCCCACCCTGGACCCCATGGCCAGCACGGCCGACCTGGTGGGCATTCTCAGCCAGCACATCTTCGAAACCCTCTACACCTTCGACGCCAAGTGGAACGTCACGCCCCTGCTGGCCGACAAGCTGCCCACGATCAGCGCGGACGGCCTGACGTACACCATCCCCTTGCGCCAGGACGTCACCTTCCATGACGGCGCCAAGATGACCGCCGCCGACGTAGTGGCGTCCCTGCAGCGCTGGACCACCGTGGCCTCGCGCGGCAAGCAGGCCGCCCAGTTGATCACCGGCATCACGGCCACCGACGACCACACGGTCACGATCACGCTGAAGCAGCCCTATGCGCCGCTGACCGCGCTGCTGGCCATGAACAACGCCGCCGCCGTGGTCTTGCCCAAGGACAAGATCGCCACGCCGCTGACCGAGTTCATCGGCACCGGCCCCTACAAGCTGAAAGCCCGCGTGCCGGACCAATACCTGCAACTGGTCCGCTACGACGGCTACAAGTCGCGCGCCGGCGAGCCCGACGGCTACGGCGGCGCCCGCAAGCAATACCTGGATGAAATCCGCTTCGTGCCGGTCAGCAATGCCAACACCCGCATCGAAGCCGCGGTGGCCGGCCAGTATGAATACGTCGACTCCATCGCGGTGGAAGCCGCCGGCAAGCTGAAGTCGAGCAAGTCCGAAGCCGTGCTGCTCAAGCCCTTCGGCTGGCCGCGCATGGTGCTCAACACCAAGCAGGGCATCATGTCCAACGTGAAGGTGCGCCAGGCAGTGCAGATGGCGCTGAACGAAGAAGACATGCTGTTCGCCGCCTTCGGCGACAAGGCCTACTATGCCGTCGACGGCGCCATGTATCCGGAAGGTTATCCCTGGCACACCACGCAGGGCACCCAGGTGTACAACAAGGGCGACGTGGCCGCCGCCAAGAAGCTGCTCGAAGCATCGGGCAGCAGCGACCGCACCATCCGCATCCTGACCAGCCAGCAATACGAGTTCCACTACAAGATGGCCCTGGTCGCCGCCGAGTACCTGAAACAGGCCGGCTTCAAGGTCGACATGCAGGTGGTCGACTGGGCCACCCTGACGCAACGCCGCCAGGACCCCGCCCTGTGGGACATCTTCATTACCCACAGCCCCTTCCTGCCGGAACCGGCCCTCATCGACTTCCCGTCCAAGGACGCGCCGGGCTGGTGGGATACGCCGCGCCGCAACCAGGTGCTGGACGCCTTCAACCGCGCCACCACCCAGGATGAACGCGTCAAGCGCTGGGCCGACGTGCAACAGGCCATCTTCGATGAAGTGCCCTTCATCAAGGTGGGCGATTTCAACGCCGTGGCCGCCAAATCGCCGGCGCTGCAAGGCGTGACGCCGGCCCCCTGGCCCTACTTCTGGAACGCCTGGAAGGCGGCAAAATAAATGTCCTACCTGATCAACCGCCTCGTTGGCCTGGTCGCCGTCATGTTCCTGGTGGCCACGATCGTGTTCGTGATCATCCGGGTCACGCCGGGCGACCCGGCGGCGGTGATGCTGGGCCCGGAAGCCAGCCAGCAGGACATCGCCGCGCTGCGCACGCGGCTGGGACTGGACCAGCCGCTGCCGCTGCAATACGTCACGTGGCTGGGCCAGTTGGCCAAGGGTGACCTGGGACAGTCCATCTTCCTGAACAAGCCGGTGCTGTCGGCCCTGGCCGACCGCGCCGAGCCGACCTTCTGGCTGACCTTGATGTCGCTGCTGATCGCCAGCGCCATCGCTCTGCCCGTGGGCATTCTGTCCGCGGTCAAGCGGGGCACCACGCTGGACCAGTCGGTGCTCAGTTTCTCGATGTTCACGTCCAGCGTGCCCAGTTTCTGGCTGGGCCTGCTGCTGATGCAGGTGTTCTCGGTGAAGCTGGGCTGGCTGCCCGTGTCTGGCTACGGCGGTCCCGATGCGTCCATCGGCACGCGCCTGTCGCATCTGATCCTGCCCGCCGTGGTGCTGGGCCTGGTGAACTCCGCGCTGATCACCCGTTTCATCCGCGCCAGCATGCTGGACGTGCTGCGCGACGATTACGTGCGCACGGCGCGGGCCAAGGGCCTGCCTGAACGCAAGGTGATCCTCAAGCACGCGGTTCGCAACGCCCTGATTCCCATCCTGACCGTCCTGGGCCTGACTACGGCCCTGCTGGTGAGCGGCGCCGTGGTGACGGAAACGGTGTTCGGCCTGCCCGGCGTCGGCAGCCTGGTGGTGTCGGCGGTGCTGCGGCGCGATTACCCGGTCATCCAGGGCGCGCTGCTGGTCATCGCCGCCATCTATGTCCTGATCAATCTGTTCATCGACCTGCTTTACCTGGTGGTCGACCCTCGGGTGCGCTACTGATGTCCTCTCCCACTACCGTCACCGCCCAGGGCGGGGCCGACCGCTGGCAGGTGCTGCGCCTGCTGGTATCGCGCAAGACCGTGCTGATCAGCCTGATCGTGCTGGTGGTGCTGATCGCCGCCGCCCTGCTGGCGCCCATGATCAGCCCCTACGATCCCTACAAACTGTCCATCATGAACCGCCTGAAGGCACCCAGCGGCGCCCACTGGTTCGGCACCGACGACTTTGGGCGCGATGTCTTCAGCCGGGTCGTCTACGGCGGCCGCCTGTCATTGACGGTGGGCTTCGCGGTGGTGATCCTGTCCAGCGTGCTGGGCATCGCGCTGGGCCTGCTGGCCGGCTTCTTCCGCGGCGCCGACAAGTTCGTGTCGCGGCTGATCGACGCCATGATGGCCTTCCCCGACATCCTGCTGGCCATCGCCCTGGTGGCGGCGCTGGGCCCGTCCGTCATCAACGTGGTCATCGCCCTGGGCATCGTCTACACGCCGCGGCTGGCGCGCATCGTGCGGGCATCGACCCTGGTGATACGCGAACTGCCCTTCGTCGAAGCCGCGCGCGCCCTGGGCGTGTCGACGTGGCGCATCGTCACCGTGCATGTGCTGCGCAACCTGGTTTCTCCCATCCTGGTCCAGGGCACGTTCATCTTCGCCTACGCCATCCTGGCCGAAGCCGGCCTGTCCTTCCTGGGCGTGGGCGTGTCGCCCGACATCCCCACCTGGGGCACGATGATCAACGCCGGCCAGCAATACATGGGGTCGGCCGACTGGATCATGATTTTTCCCGGGATCGCCATCGTGTTGTCGGTGCTGTCCCTGCAGTTGGTGGGCGATGGTCTGCGCGATGTGCTCGACCCCCGCCTGCGCAAGGAGCTTTGAATCATGAGCGCGAATCGCGCCACGGCGCTTTCCCAGGACCCGCGGATGGACCCGAACACGGCCATGGCTGACGACATCGTCCTGTCCGTCCAGGGCTTGAAAACCTGGTTCCACAGCCGCGACGGCGTCGCCAAGTCGGTCGACGGCGTCACTTTCGAGCTGGCGCGGGGCGAGACCCTGGCCATCGTCGGCGAATCCGGTTCCGGCAAATCGGTGACCAGCCTGTCCATCATGGGCCTGCTGCCCAAGCCGGCCGGCCGCATCGAAGCCGGCAGCATCCGCTTCCGCGACCGCGCCGGTGTGCAGCATGACCTGGCCGACGCCAGCGCCGCCACCCTGCGCCGCATCCGCGGCGCCGAGATCGCGATGATCTTCCAGGAGCCGATGACCAGCCTGAACCCGCTGTACACGGTCGGCGACCAGATCGCCGAGGCCGTGCTGCAGCATGAGGGCGGCAGCCGCGCGGCGGCCATGAAGCGCGCCGTCGACATGCTGGAACGCGTGGAGATCCCCGCGGCCGCCAGGCGCGTCGGCGAATATCCGCACCAGATGTCGGGCGGCATGCGCCAGCGCGTGATGATCGCCCTGGCGCTGGCCTGCAACCCTTCCCTGCTGATCGCCGACGAGCCCACCACCGCGCTGGATGTCACCGTGCAGGCGCAGATCCTGGACCTGCTGCGCCGCCTGCAGGAAGAACTGCACATGAGCATCCTGTTCATCACCCACAATTTGGGCGTGGTGGCGGAGATCGCCCATCGCGTGGCGGTGATGTACGCGGGTCGGGTCGTCGAGGACGCCAACGTCTATGACCTGTTCGAGCAGCCCACGCATCCGTACACGCGCGGCCTGCTGTCCTGTATTCCCACCGATGCCATCCTGGCGTCCGGCGAACGGCTGCGCGCCATCCCCGGCAACGTGCCCAGCGTGCTGGCGCTGCCCGCCGGCTGCACCTTCGCGCCGCGCTGCCCGCGGGCCGACGCGGACTGTACCCGCGCGGTGCCGGAACTGTTATCCGTGCGCCCGGAGCATCGTGCGCGCTGCATCAAGGTTACGACGATATGAATGCCTATACATCAGCCGAGGCGGTGCCGGACCAGCACGACACCCCGGCCGGCGCCACGTCCGCCGAACCGCTATTGAGCGTGCGCGATCTGCGCGTGCACTTCCCCACGTCCTCGCGGCGGGATGCGCCGGTGGTACGCGCGGTCGACGGCGTCAGTTTCGACGTCCCGCGCAATACCATCGTGGGTCTGGTGGGCGAGTCCGGCTCCGGCAAGACGACCACCGGCCGCGCGCTGCTGCGCCTGCTGGCGGCGACCAGCGGCGAGGTGCGCTTCGACGGCACCGACCTGAGCAAGCTGGACGAGAAGCAGATGCTGCCCTGGCGCCGGCGCATGCAGATCGTCTTCCAGGATCCCTACGCCAGCCTCAACCCGCGCATGACCGTGGGCGAGATCATCGGCGAGGCGCTGGACACCCACCGCCTGGCGCGCGACCGCCGTGAGGACCGCATCAGCGAACTGCTGACCCGCGTCGGCTTGAACGCCGATCATCGCAAGCGTTATCCGCATGAGTTTTCCGGCGGCCAGCGCCAGCGCATCGGCATCGCCCGGGCGCTGGCCGTGGAGCCGGACTTCATCGTGGCGGACGAGCCGGTGTCGGCCCTGGACGTATCGGTGCAGGCCCAGGTGCTGAACCTGTTGCAGGACCTGCAACGCGATCTGGGCCTGACCATGCTGTTCGTGGCCCATGATCTGGCGGTGGTGAACTACCTGTGCGACGAGGTGGTGGTGCTGTATCTGGGCCGCGTGATGGAGCGCGGGCCCACCCGTGAAGTCTATGCCCGGCCTCGTCACCCTTATACTCGCGCGCTGCTGTCCGCCGCGCCGGTGCCCGATCCGCGGGCCGCGCGCAAACGCATCCTGCTGAAGGGCGACATCCCGAGTCCCTTGAATCCGCCTTCCGGCTGTGTGTTCCGCACGCGTTGCCCGCATGCCCTGCCGATCTGCGCCGAGCAGGTCCCCGCGGCCACACCGGTCGGCGCCAGCCACTATGCGGCCTGCGTGCGGGTCGATGAACTGCAAAACGCCTGACATGATTGCCCTCGCCCGGAGCCCCCACGCATGACCAACGTCCGCGACATCGTCTACCAGATCCGCAGCCGCCGCGACGCGCTCAGCGCCACCGAGCGCAAGGTGGCCGACGCCATTCTGGACGACATCATCCATGCCGCCGGCGCCACGGTCGACCAGCTGGCCGAAAAAGCCGGGGTGAGCAACGCCACCATCTCGCGCTTCGCGCGGTCGGTCGGCTGCGAGGACACCCGGGACTTCAAGATGAAGCTGGCGCAGGCCAGTGCGGTGGGCACGCGTTTTCTCGACAGCGCCGCGCCGGCCGAGGAAAGCACCTTCTACGCCCGCATCTACGCCGACATCGAAAGCACCTTGCGCGCGCATCTGCCGATGTACACCGAACCGCTGTTCGAGCAGGCCATGGACGTGGTGCGCAATGCGCGCATGACCTATGTCTTCGGCATGGGCGGCGCCTCGGCCGTGCTGGCGCAGGAGATGCAGTCGCGCCTGGTGCGGCTGGGGTATCCGGTCGCGGCCTACAGCGACGCGGTGCTGCTGCGCATGGTGGCGGCCACCCTGGACGAACGCGATGCGGTGATCATGCTGTCGGCTTCCGGCCTGACGCCTGAAATGCTGTCCGGCGCGCGCATCGTCAAGCAATACCGCGCCCGTATCGTCGCCCTGACCGATCCGGACTCTCCGCTGGCGGAAATGGCCGATGTCGTGCTGCCAGTGCGCACCGACGAAACCGACTTTATCTACAAGCCGTCCGCGTCGCGCTACGCCATGATGCTGGCCATCGACCTGCTGGCCACCGAGCTGGCCATGACGCGGCAGGAAGAAACGCGCGACCGCCTGCGCCGCATCAAGCTGGCGCTGGACGAATACCGGGGCGGCCCGAACCGCCTGCCCCTGGGAGATTGAAAAGATGTACGACACCCTGATCACCGCCGTGCGCGTGCTCGACGGCAGCGGCGCGTCTGGCTACGACGCCGACGTGGCGCTGCTCGACGGCCGCATCGCGGCCATCGCCGAAGCGGGCAAGCTGGCTGGCGCGGCTGCCGTGGAAACCGTGGACGGGACAGGCCGCGTTTTATCGCCAGGTTTCGTGGACGTACACACCCACGACGACACCAACGTCATCCGCACGCCCGGCATGCTGCCCAAGCTGTCGCAGGGCGTGACCACCGTGGTGGTCGGCAATTGCGGCATCAGCGCCGCCCCGGTGACGCTGCGCGGCGATCCACCCGACCCGATGAATCTGTTGGGCGAAAGCCAGGACTTCCAGTATCCCAGCTTCGCCGACTACACCGCCGCCATCGCGGCGGCCCGGCCAGCGGTCAACGTGGCAGCCCTGGTGGGCCACACTGCCCTGCGCAACAATCACATGGACCGGCTCGACCGCAAGGCCAGCGCCGAAGAGATCGACGCCATGCGCGAACAGTTGCGCGAAGCGCTGGCGCATGGCGCGATCGGCCTGAGCACCGGGCTGGCGTATGCGTCGGCGTATGAAGCCGACACGGCCGAGGTCAAGGCCCTGGCGGAAGTGCTGGATGAGTTCGGCGCGCTCTACACCACCCATCTGCGTTCGGAATTCGCCGCGATTCTGCAGGCCATGGAAGAGGCCTACGAAGTGGCCGCCCACGCCCGCGTGCCCCTGGTGGTGTCGCATCTGAAGTGTGCCGGCGCGGGCAACTGGGGCCGGACCACCGAGGTGCTGGCCAGTCTTGAAGGCGCCGGCCGCCTGCAGCCCGTGGGCTGCGACTGCTACCCCTATTCCGCCAGCTCGTCGACCCTGGACCTGAAGCAGGTGACCAGCGATTTCCGCATCGACATCACCTGGTCCACGCCCCATCCGGAGCAGGCCGGGCGGCCCCTGGCCGACATCGCGGCCGAATGGAACGTGCCGCTGATGGAGGCGGCCACGCGCTTGCAGCCCGCCGGGGCGGTGTATCACGGCATGCGCGAGGACGACGTGCAGCGCGTGTTGAAGCACCGGCTGACCATGATAGGGTCGGACGGCTTGCCCAACGATCCCCATCCGCATCCGCGGCTGTGGGGTGCTTTTCCCCGTGTGCTGGGGCATTACAGCCGCGACCTGGGCTTGTTTCCCCTGGCCCAGGCGGTGCACAAGATGACCGGGCTGTCGGCCGCGCGTTTCGGCCTGGCCGAGCGCGGGCTGGTGCGCGAGGGCTATCACGCGGACCTGGTGCTTTTCGACCCGCTCACCGTCAAGGATGAAGCCACCTTTAGCGCGCCGGTGCAGGCCAGCAGCGGCATCCATGCCGTGTGGGTCAATGGCGTGCTGTCGTATCGTGACGGCATGGCCAGCGGACGCCGGGCGGGACGCTGGCTGCCCCGCGCGGGCGACCTGCGGGCAAGTTTCGCCAGCGGGACGCCGGGCTGATACGTCGGGCCATAGCCATCGCCGCGCCGCGTGGCGGGCGCACCATCAACTGGATTTTTCAAGGAGCATCGCAATGAGCAAGGATCCCAAAGCCGACGCCAACGGCATCACCCGCTACGGCGTTGCCGGCGGTACCGGGCAAGGTGGTTCGCACATGCCCTTCGCGCGCGCGGTCGCCGCTGGCGGCTGGCTGTTCGTGTCCGGCCAGGTGCCGATGGAAGATGGGGAAGTGATTCAAGGCGGCATCGTGCCGCAATCGCATAAGGCGATCCAGCAGGTGCTGGCCATTCTGGAAGAAGCGGGCTACGGCCCCGAGCACGTCGTGCGCTGCGGCGTCTGGCTCGACGACGCGCGGGATTTCGCGTCCTTCAACAAGGTATTCAAGACCTACTTCGGCGACAACCCTCCCGCCCGCGCCTGCGTGGAATCGCGGCTGGTGGTCGATGCAAAGGTGGAAGTCGACTGCGTCGCCTATAAGCAGCCTTAATCGAGGTCAGCCCCGCCAGCGGCCGCGTCGGCCCGGCCGGCCGCGCAGGCACATCATCGCCCACGAACGCGCTAGCGTGGGGGCCGGCGGGGCGCAGCCCCGCCAAAAACCTACATCCTGACGGTATCCACACCCTTGGGCGTGGCGAACTGGAAGTCCTTGTCCCCCAGCTGCGGGTTCGGCTTGATGCCGGACAACTCTACCCGCGTGGTCTGCCCGAACGCATCGAGCAGCTCGATCCGCGCCGGCAGGTTGTCCTTGAACCCGATGTCGACGCGCGAAAACCCGGCGTCGCTGCTGCGCGGCTTGGCGCGCAGCCACTCCAGGCCATCCTTGGCCGGCAAGGGGCTGACATCGAAGGACTGCTCCAGCGACCCCGAACCGAACAGAATCGCCGCCGGCGACGTCCCGATGGCCTGGTCGACCTTGCGCACCGTCACCTGGGCCAGGTCCGGATCGTACTGGTAGACCTGCTTGCCGTCGGACACGATCAGCTGTTCATACGGCTTCTGCACGGCCCAGCGAAACTTGCCCGGCCGCTGGAAGGAAAACGTGCCGCTCTGCGGCGCCTTGGCGCGCGCGGCCTGCGGACCCGCCGCCCCGGCCGTGGACTGACTGAAATTACCGCTGGCCGACGTCACCGTGGTGACAAAGGATTTGAGCTGTTCCTGCGCGCTGGCCGCCCAGGCGGCGCCAGGCGCCAGGACCGGTGCCAGCGCCAGGGCGACGACTGCCACAGCGCGGCCGGCTCGGGCCAGGCCCCCCGCCGACGCCGGGCGACCTTGCGTAACGCGGCCATTCAAAAACGAAATCATCAAGCCTCCTCGCCTGCGGATGCGGCCGCCGATGCCGGCACCAGGATCTCCCGGTTGCCGTTCGACTGCATTGCCGACACCATACCCGATTGTTCCATCTGCTCCAGCAAGCGCGCGGCCCGGTTGTAGCCGATGCGCAGGTGACGCTGCACCAGCGAAATCGACGCACGGCGATGCTTGAGCACGACCTCGCAAGCCTGGTCGTACATGGGATCGCTTTCGGCGTCGGCCAATCCGGTGACGGCATTGACGCCGTCGCCGGTTTCGCCTTCGACGCCCCCTTCGAGCAGGCCTTCCACGTAATTCGGCTCGCCCTGGGCTTTCAGGTGTTCGACCACGCGATGCACTTCATCGTCGGACACGAAGGCGCCGTGGACCCGCACCGGCAGGCCAGTGCCCGGCGGCATGTAAAGCATGTCGCCCTGCCCCAGCAGCGTTTCCGCGCCCATCTGGTCAAGAATGGTGCGTGAGTCGATCTTCGACGACACCTGGAAGGCGATCCGGGTGGGGATGTTGGCCTTGATCAGGCCCGTGATCACGTCCACGCTGGGCCGCTGCGTCGCCAGGATCAGATGGATGCCGGCCGCGCGCGCCTTCTGCGCCAGACGGGCAATCAGCTCTTCGATCTTCTTGCCCACCACCATCATCAGGTCCGCCAGCTCGTCGATGACCACCACGATGGTGGGCAGCGGCTGCAGCGGCTCGGGCTGATCCGGCGTCAGGGAGAATGGATTGGAAATGGGCTCTTCCCGCTTGATGGCGTCGCGGATCTTGCTGTTGTAGCCCGCCAGGTTGCGCACGCCCATCTTGCTCATCAGGCGATAGCGCTTCTCCATTTCGCCGACGCACCAGTTCAGCGCGTTGGCGGCATGGCGCATGTCGGTCACCACCGGCGCCAACAGATGGGGGATGCCTTCGTAGACGCTCATTTCGAGCATCTTGGGATCGATCAGGATCAGGCGGGTGTGGGTGGCGTCGGCCTTATACAGCAGCGACAGGATCATGGCGTTGATCCCCACCGACTTACCGGAACCGGTGGTACCCGCCACCAGCAGGTGAGGCATCTTGGCCAGGTCGGCTACCACCGGATTGCCGGCGATGTCCTTGCCCAGCGCCATGGTCACGACCGAGGCGTTGCTGTGATAGGTCTGCGAACCAAGGATTTCCGACAGGCGCACCATCTGGCGGCGCGGATTGGGCAGCTCCAGCCCCATCAGGTTCTTGCCCGGGATGGTTTCGACCACGCGGATGCTGACCAGGCTCAGCGCGCGCGCCAGGTCCTTGGCCAGATTGACCACCTGGCTACCCTTGACCCCGGTGGCCGGTTCGATTTCATAGCGGGTGATGACCGGGCCGGCCTGCGCCGCCACCACGGTGACGCTGACGCCGAAATCGGCCAGTTTCTTTTCGATCAGGCGCGACGTGAACTCGATGGTCTCGGCCGACACGGTTTCCTGATTGGTCATCGGGGGATCCAGCAAGCCGATGGCGGGCAGGTCGCCCTCTTCGCCCACGTCCGCGGCCGTGAACAGCGATTGCTGCTTTTCACGCTGCACGCGGTCGGATTTGGGCACCACCGTAATGGCCGGCTCGATGCGCACGGGTTGCTCGTGCACCAATTTTTCCTGCTTGGCCACCACTTGCTCGCTGCGCTCGGCATAGGCGACTTCGCCCAGCTTGCGGTCTTCCCGCGCCGCGACGGAGTCACGGGTGCGGCGGATCAGGCGTTCCATGCCGGCGCCCAGGCGCTCGGCCACGCCCAGCCAGGAGAAGGCGAAGAACAGGCTGAGACCCGCGGCCACCAGCACCAGGAACACCAGGGTGCCGCCGGTGAAGCCGATGGCATTGGCCAGCAGGCCGGCCAGGGAATGGCCGATCACGCCGCCCGAGCCGTTACCGCCGTCCGAACCGCCCGGCAGGTGCGACCCGTAGGTATAGAGGCGCAGCGCCTCCAGGCCCATGGAACCGACCAGTAACAGGACGAAACCCAGCCCTTGTTCCCAGTGGACGCGCGGCAATTCGGTGTCGCCATTGCCGGTGACCCGCAGATGGCTGGCCAGGCGGCGGTAGCCGGCTCGCACACGGTGCAGCAGCAGGATGACCCACCACCATGCCGAATATCCGAACAGATAAAGGAGGATGTCGGACAGATAAGCGCCGAGCGTGCCTCCCTTGTTGTGCACGACACCGGCCGGCACGGAGTGCGACCAGCCCGGATCGACTGAATTCCAGGTGGCCAGCACCAGCGTCAGCCAGGCGGCCATGGCGGCGAAAAGAATCCAACGGGCTTCCCGCAGCAGCGAGGTCAAGCGCGTCTGCAGAGGGGAAGGCCCGTTACGGGTATTGCGCGAAGCGCGCGGGGAGGCGGTTGAAATACGCGGCATAGGCCTCATTATAATTGGGCATCCACTTTGCTCAGTGTGCCCGATGACTACTCCGAAACATGCCCAATTGCTGATCCTCGGTTCCGGCCCCGCCGGCTATACCGCCGCCGTGTACGCCGCCCGTGCCAACCTGAAACCGGTATTGGTGACCGGCCTGGCCCAAGGCGGCCAGCTCATGACCACGACGGAAGTCGACAACTGGCCGGCTGACGTGGCCGGCGTGCAGGGTCCCGATTTGATGCAGCGTTTCCAGCAGCACGCGGAACGTTTTAACACCGAAATCATTTTCGACCACATCGCCAGCGTGGATTTCTCGCAACGGCCGTTCAAGCTGGTCGGTGACGGCGGTAACGTTTATACCTGCGACGCCCTGATCATCTCCACCGGCGCCTCCGCCAAGTACCTTGGCCTGCCCTCGGAAGAAACCTTCATGGGCAAGGGCGTGTCCGGCTGCGCCACCTGCGACGGGTTCTTCTACCGCAACCAGGACGTGGTGGTGGTCGGCGGCGGCAATACCGCCGTCGAAGAAGCCCTGTATCTGTCCCATATCGCCCGCAAGGTCACGGTGATCCACCGTCGCGACAAGTTCCGCGCCGAACCCATCCTGATCGACCGGATGATGGAAAAGGTGCAGAACGGCAATATGGAATTGAAGCTGTTCTCCGAACTGGACGAAGTGCTGGGCGATAACAGCGGCGTGACCGGCGTGCGCATCCGCAGCACCAAGGACGGCGCCACCGAGGACATTGCCGTGAAAGGCGCGTTCATCGCCATCGGCCACCATCCGAACACGGACATCTTCCAGGGCCAGGTCGACATGAAGGACGGTTACATCGTCACGCGCAGCGGCTTGTCCGGCATGGCGACCATGACTTCCGTGCCTGGTGTCTTCGCCGCCGGCGACGTGCAGGATCACGTCTACCGCCAGGCGATCACCAGCGCCGCCACCGGCTGCATGGCCGCCCTGGACGCACAACGGTGGTTGGAGAATGCGGGGCAGCAATAAACCGGGCGCGCGCCCCGATCCCGCCAACGCCGGCGGCAAGCGCGCCCGCGGCAGCCTGGCGGATAGCGCGGATCTGAAGGATTTGCGGGACAGCCTGCGGGAATCGTCGCGGGCGGAAGCCCTGCGGCCGTCCGCCGCCATGCTGGCCGCGCAGGCCGCCAAGGCCGCGGCCAAGGACGACGCGCTGAGCGGCGCCGGCCTGCCCGACGATCCCAAGCTGTTCGAGCGCGCCATGCGCAATGTGAAGAAGGTCGAGACGCCGGCGCGTGCCACGCACGTGCCGCCGAAAGCGGAGACAGCGGCGCCCAGGGAACCGACCCTGGCGCAGGCCATGCGGCGCGCCCACGCCTTGGGCGAACAAGGCGCGCGCGCGGACGGCGGCGTGTCGGACGACTCCGACATCACGCGTTTTCTTTCGGAAAACGGCACCGCTTTTGTCCGCCACGACGCCGCGCCGGACACCGCGCGCAACTTGCGCCGCGGCACCTGGCGCACGGGCGCGGAACTGGATCTGCACGGCCTGCGGGTCGAACAGGCCCGTCATGCGCTGTTTTCCTTCCTGGACGAGTGCCTGGAATTCGGCATCCGCTGTGTGCGCGTCGTACACGGCAAGGGGCTGAGCTCGCTGGACATGGAGCCGGTGCTCAAGGACAAGGTGCGAACCTGGCTGGTGCAGAAGCCCGAAGTCATGGCCTTCGCCGAAAGCGAGGAACGGCATGGCGGCGCGGGCGCGCTGCTGGTGTTACTGAAGCTGGTGGAAGACGTCAAGCGCTAGCAGGTCGTCGCGCCTTTTCCCCGAAAGGAATCCTTGATGAAGTGGTTGTACCTGGCGGTGGCGATCGTCGCCGAATTGATCGCCACCAGCTCCTTGAAGGCCAGCGAAGGGTTTACTCGCTTGCTGCCCTCGGCCATTACCATCGTCGGCTATCTGGTGTCCTTTTACTTTCTTTCGCAGACGCTGCGGGAAATTCCTGTCGGCATCGCATATGCGATCTGGTCCGGGGTGGGCATCGTCCTGATCTCCATCATCGGCCTGGTGTTCTTCAAGCAGCACCTGGACCTGCCCGCCCTGATCGGCATCGGCCTGATCGTGGCGGGTGTCATCGTGATGAACGTGTTCTCGGACACGGTGAAGCACTAACCCCCGCGGTAGTCCCCACGGTGTCGCACCAGCCCCTTACAGGCGCCGGATCATAGGGGCGGAGCCTCTTTCACTTCCTGCGCGGGGCGCGCGGACGTGGGGTCGCGCACGTAATCCACCAAGGCCCGCGTGGCGGCGTCCGGTGCCGGGGTCAGCAAGGAAAACACCACGATGGTCAGGAAAGCGGCTGGCGCGCCGAACACGCCGGCGGCGATGGGCTGTATGCCCCACCACAAGGTCACCGGCTGCGTCCGGTCGATGTTGAACACCAGTTCCCGCAACCACGGGTGGGTGTGGGCCATATAAGTGAAGGTCACCAGCAGCCCCGCCGCCATCCCCAGGGTGGCGCCCCATTTATTGGCGCGCTTCCAGAAGATCCCCATCACCAGCGCGGGAAAGAAGGACGACGCCGCGAAGGAAAACGCCGCCGATACCATGAACAGGATGTCGGCCGGCTTGCGCGCCGCCACCCAGGCCGCCGCGAAGGCCACCGCCAGCAGCAGCACCTTCGACACCAGCACCCGCCGGTTGGCCGGCATGCGCGGCGACACCACGCGATACCACATGTCGTGCGACAGGGAATTGGACAAGGTCAGCAGCAGGCCATCGGCCGTCGACAGCGCGGCCGCCAGCCCGCCTGCCGCCACCAGACCCGATACCACGTAAGGCAGCCCGCCGATTTCCGGCGCGGCCAGCACCATCATGTCCGCGCCCATGCTGATTTCGTCCAGTTGCACGATGCCGTCGCCATTGACGTCGGTGACGTCCAGCAGGCCCGGGCTGACGGCGCTCCAGGCATGCACCCAATCAGGCAGATCCGTGTAATGCGAGCCCACCAGCGTGCTGTAGATGACCTGCTTGATCAGCACCGCCAGCGCCGGCGCCATCAGGTAAAGCAGCAGGATGAACAGCAGCGACCAGGCCACGGACCGCCGCGCCGCGCCCACTGACGGCGTGGTGTACGAGCGCATCAGCACATGCGGAAGACCCGCGGTCCCCATCATCAGGCACAGCACCAGCGCCAGGAAGTTGTTGCGCAGGTCGCTGCGCTCGGCCGGCGTCGCGCCTGGATAGGGTTGCGCCGCCGGCACCGGCGGCTGCGCCCGCGCCAGGTAATCGTTGCGCGCCTGGAACCAGGCCAGGCGCGCCTGCTCGGGATCGGCGGGATAGGCGGCCAGTTCGCGCTCCACCGAACGGATTTCCACCGACGGCGCATCGGCCTCCATCAACGCCGTCAGGCGATCGCGCAGGGCGACCTTCTCGGTTACCCAGGACTGCGGCAAGGTGCGCAAGCGGGCATCCATCTGTTCCGCCCGCGCCTGCCACAGGCGCCGCACCGCCACCTCCTTGGGATCGTCGCGCAGGCGTTCTTCAGTGTGGATCACCTGCTGCATGACCGGGCCGGCCGACCATTGCGGCACGGGGCCGCCCGCGACCTTGAGCGACAACCAGATTACCGGCACCAGATAGCCGATGATGAGGATGATGAACTGCCCCACCTGAGTCCACGTGACCGCTCGCATGCCGCCCAGGAACGAGCACACCAGCATGCCGCCCAGGGCAACGAAGATGCCCAGCTCGAAGGAAATGCCGGTCATGCGCGTGGTGATGATGCCCACGCCATAGATCTGCGCCACCAGGTAGGTGAAGGAGCACAGGAACGCGCAGGCCACGCCGGCCAGCCGCGGCAGGTTGCCGCCATAACGGGCGCCCAGGAAGTCCGGCAGGGTGTATTGGCCGAATTTGCGCAGATACGGCGCCAGCAGCAGCCCCACCAGCACATAGCCGCCGGTCCAGCCCATCACATAAGCCAGGCCGCCGTAGCCGCTCAGGTACAAGGTGCCGGCCACGCCGATGAAGGACGCCACCGACATCCAGTCGGCCGCCGTCGCCATGCCGTTGTAGAAAGCGGGCACGCGGCGACCAGCCACGTAGTACTCGACCGAATCCGACGTGCGGCAGATGATGCCTATGCCCGCGTACAGGCTGACGGTGACCAGCAGGAAGACATAGCCTATCCAGCTGCGCGCCATGCCCAAAATTTCGCACAGGGTCAGCACCAGGATCAGCAAGCCGAAGCCGGCGGCATACAGCACGTAGATGCGGCGCAGTTGCACGTCCAGTTCGCGCTGGGTCGCGCCGCCGAACAGCATTATTCGTCCGCTGCGTCGTCACCCCGGTTCATCACGCGGGCATAGACAACGACGATCAGAAGATAAGCGAGAGGCGCGCCGTAGGCGGCCGTCCAATAGGACAAGGGCCAACCGAGGACGGTGTAGGGCACGTCGCGGGCAAACCAGGCGGGAAGGAAAGTGAGGGCAGCCCAGACGGACAGCAGTAGCAGGATCCAGCGGCAGTTGCGGCGCCAGATGAAGGTGACGCGGGGCGAGTCGTCCGGCATTCCGAGCATGCTTCGTCCCATTTTCGGCTTTTGAATGCGACAACGGCTGGCACTGCCTGGTGCCAGCCGTTGCGCGTTTTGCTTTTATTAAAGGTACAGCTTTTTTTATATATACCGGTGCCGCCCGGTTTTGCCTTGCAGAGGCATTTGTCTCCTCACCTGCATGGAAAGAATGATGCACCAACTCCGTGAATGTGACACTAGGGGTATGCCCTAGGAAGGAGCATTCATTTACTTAAATCACGCACTATTTTGGTGCTTTTTGCCGAAATAACGATTTTTCGCGGTTCAACCGGCCGTCAGTCGCCTCATTTGTACTCACTATGGTGCAAAAAGACACGATGCGACAAATCATCCAAATGACCGAGGATGCCCGCTTCCGTGCGTGGCGGCACCTCGTGGGGTGCCGCATTTATATCTTCTCTATATGGCCGCCGCCAAGCTTTACCCCGTTTTTATCGCCGCTTCCCTAATCTGCGTACCGTCCCGCCGGCCCTTTCCGCGTCGGCGCTGACGGGCGTTACGCCCTGGGGAGAAACGAATGGACGTTGTCTATCTGGCCACTCTGGCCATCTGCGCCGCCTTGACGATGGCGCTTTACGAATTTTGTGACCTGCTGCAGCGAGGAGACCGCTCATGAGTTGGCTCTACCTGGTCAGCGGCACCCTGGCCCTGCTGCTCTTCATTTATCTGCTGGTCGCGCTCTTCAAGCCGGAGAAATTCTGATGGACACCCGATTTGTCGGTTTGCTGGGGTGCTTTCTTGTCGTACTCCTGCTGCTCGCGCCCTTCGTCGGGCGCTATATCCGTATCGCCATGGAGGACGGCCAGTCGCGCCTGACCGCCTGGGGCCGCCCGCTGGAGCGGCTGATCTATCGCGTCGGCGGCATCCGCCCCGACGCGGAAATGGGCTGGAAGCGCTACGCCGCCGCCGTCCTGCTGTTCAGCGTGCTGGGCGCGCTGGCCACCTATGTCCTGCAACGGGCCCAAGGGCTGCTGCCGCTGAATCCGGCCGGCTTCGGACCGGTGACGCCGGACTCCGCGCTGAACACCGCCATCAGCTTCGTCACCAACACCAACTGGCAAGGCTATGGCGGTGAATCGACGATGAGCTACCTGACGCAGATGCTGGTGCTGACGGTACAGAACTTCGTTTCGGCCGCCACCGGCATCGGCGTGGTGCTGGCCCTGATCCGCGGCTTCGCGCGCCATAACGCCAGCACGGTCGGCAATTTCTGGGTCGACGTGACGCGCAGCACGCTCTACGTGCTGCTGCCCCTGTCCTTCATCGTGGCGCTGTTCTTCGTCGGCCAGGGCGTGATCCAGAACTTCGACGAGTACAAGCAGGTGCCGCTGGTGGAATCCGTGCAGTACACGCAACCCAAGCTGGACGCGGCGGGCCAGCCCGTGCTGGATCAGGCTGGCCAGGCGGTCACCGAGAACATGACCGCCACGACGCAGACCCTGGCCATGGGCCCGGTAGCCTCGCAGGAAGCCATCAAGCTGCTGGGCGTGAACGGCGGCGGCTTCTTCAACGCCAACTCCGCGCATCCCTACGAGAACCCGACGGCCCTGTCGAACTTCGTGCAGATGCTGGCCATCCTGCTGCTGCCCGCCGCCCTCTGCTTCACCTTCGGTGAAATGGTCGGCGACCGCCGCCAGGGGCTGGCGGTGCTGGCGTCGATGACAGTGCTGTTCATCGTCTTCGCCCTCGTGGCCGGCCACTACGAAACGGGCAGCCCGCTGTCGACCGCCAACCCCATGCTGGCGCAGCAAGGGGTGGACGGTGGCGCCACGGCGTCCACGACAGGCGGCAATATGGAAGGCAAGGAGACCCGCTTCGGCCTGAATGCGACGACATTGTTCGTCGCCGTGACGACGGCGGCGTCCTGCGGCGCGGTCAACGCCATGCACGATTCGCTGTCGGCCATGGGCGGCTTCGTGCCCATGCTGCTGATGCAGTTGAGCGAGGTGGTGTTCGGGGGCGTCGGCACGGGTCTTTACAGCATGCTGGGCTTCGCCATCCTGGCGGTGTTCATCGCCGGCTTGATGATAGGCCGCACGCCGGAGTACCTGGGCAAGAAGATCGAGGCCCACGAGATGAAGATGGTGTCCATCGTCATCCTGGCCACGCCCCTGCTGGTGCTGGTCGGCACGGCGGTAGCCGTCAGCCTGGCGGCGGGCCAGGCGGGCGTGGCTAATCCGGGGCCGCACGGATTCTCGGAGATCCTGTACGCCGTGACCTCCGCCGCCAATAACAACGGCAGCGCCTTCGCCGGCTTGTCCGCCAACACGCCCTTCTACAACGTGCTGCTGGGGCTGGCCATGTGGTTCGGGCGCTTCGCCGTCATCGTGCCCATCCTGGCCCTGGCCGGCTCGCTGGCCGCCAAGCGGCGCGTCCCGGCGGGCGCCGGCACCATGCCCACCCACGGCCCCTTGTTCGTCGTACTGCTGATCGGCGCGGTGTTGCTGGTGGGCGCCCTGACCTATGTGCCCGCGTTGGCGCTGGGCCCGGTCGCGGAACATCTGCAGCGCTAGGACATGCCCCCAAATTCAAAGGCTGAAACCATCATGGCCCTTACCACCAACGACACCGCCGCCGGCTTGACGCCGGCCCAGGACGGCCACGCGCCGGCCCCGCGGCGCTTCAACTTCTTTTCCATGAGCCTGATCTTTCCGGCCGTCGTGGAAAGCCTGCGCAAGCTCGCGCCGTCGGCGCAGATCAAGAACCCTGTCATGTTCGTGGTCTACGTCGGCAGCATTCTTACCACCCTGCTGTGGATCATGGCCCTGCGTGGCCAGGCCGAAGCGCCAGCCGGCTTCATCCTGGGCGTGGCGCTGTGGCTGTGGTTCACCGTGCTGTTCGCCAACTTCGCCGAAGCCCTGGCCGAGGGCCGCGGCAAACAGCAGGCGGCCACCTTGCGCGGCTTGCGCACCACGCTCACGGCCCACCTGCTGCGCGACTTCAAGCAGGCCGACATCGGCCACGCGCAGCCGGACGACTGGCGCCTGCGCGCCATCGCCCGGGCCTCGGGCGACCTGCGCAAGGATGACGTGGTGCTGGTCGAAGCGGGCGACACCGTGCCGGGCGACGGCCTGGTGCTGGCCGGCGTCGCGTCGGTCGACGAAAGCGCCATCACGGGTGAATCAGCGCCGGTGATCCGCGAGGCGGGGGGCGATTTCTCCTCAGTCACGGGCGGCACCCGCGTGCTGTCGGATTGGCTGTTCGTGCGTATCGCCGCCGATCCCGGTGAAAGCTTCCTCGACCGCATGATCTCCATGGTCGAAGGCGCCAAGCGCCAGAAGACGCCTAACGAGTTGGCCTTGACCATCCTGCTGGTGGGCCTGACCGTGGTGTTCCTGCTGGTCACCGTCACCCTGCTGCCCTTCGCGCAATACGCGGTGCTGGTGGGCAAGGCCGGCGTGGTGGTCAGCGTGACGGCGCTGGTGGCCCTGCTCGTGTGCCTGATCCCGACCACCATCGGCGGCCTGTTGTCGGCCATCGGCGTGGCCGGCATGAGCCGCATGATGCAGGCCAACGTGATGGCGATGTCCGGCCGCGCGGTGGAAGCCGCCGGCGACGTCGACGTGCTGCTGCTGGACAAGACCGGCACCATCACCTTCGGCAATCGCCAGGCCTCGGCCTTCATGCCGGCGCCTGGCGTATCGCAACGGGAACTGGCCGAAGCCGCGCGGCTGGCGTCTCAGGCCGACGAAACGCCGGAAGGCCGCAGCATCGTGGTGCTGGCGGAGAAGACGCTGGGCCTGGCGCCCGCGGCGGCGGCAGCCACGGCGCAGACGCGCACGGGCGGCGCCGTGGCTGAGTCTGGAACCGCGTTGGCAGCGATCCCCGAAGTCATCCCCTTCACCGCGCAAACGCGCATGAGCGGCGTCGATATCGGCGGCCGCCAGTTGCGCAAGGGCGCCGTCGAAGCCGTGCGCCAATGGCTGGCGGAGCATGGCGTCACCATGGACAGCGCGGTGACGCGCGCCGCCGATGACGTGGCGCGGCGCGGCAGCACGCCGCTGGCGGTGGCCGAAGGCGGCCGTGTCCTGGGCGTGGTGGAACTGAAGGACATCGTCAAGCCGGCCATCAAGGAACGCTTCGGCGAGCTGCGGCGCATGGGCATCAAGACCGTGATGATCACCGGCGACAACAAGCTGACCGCGGCGGCGATCGCGGCCGAAGCAGGGGTCGATGACTATCTGGCCGAAGCCACGCCGGAAGCCAAGCTGAAGCTGATTCGCACGTATCAGGCTGAAGGCCGCCTGGTGGCGATGACCGGCGACGGCACCAACGACGCGCCCGCGCTGGCCCAGGCCGACGTGGCGGTGGCGATGAATTCCGGCACGCAGGCCGCCAAGGAAGCCGGCAACATGGTGGACCTGGATTCCAATCCCACCAAGCTGATCGAGATCGTCGAAATCGGCAAGCAGATGCTGATGACGCGGGGCGCGCTGACGACGTTCAGCGTGGCCAATGACGTGGCGAAGTACTTCGCCATCATCCCGGCCGCCTTCGCCAGCGTCTATCCGCAGCTGGGCGTGCTCAACGTCATGGGTCTGGCGACGCCGGCGTCGGCCATCATGTCTGCGGTGATCTTCAACGCCTTGATCATCGTGGTGCTGATTCCGCTGGCGCTCAAGGGCGTGCGTTACCGCCCCCTGGGCGCGGCCACCCTGCTCCGCCGCAACCTGCTGATCTACGGCCTGGGCGGCCTGCTCGTCCCCTTCGCCGGCATCAAGGCGATAGACATGGTCCTGGCGGCCCTGGGCCTGGCATGACGGGGGCGTCATCCGCCCAATGCCGCCGGCAGGGAAGCGGCGGGTGACCAGCCTACCGAGGACCAGCGGCAGGCGGGGGACCCGCCTCCAAGCGGGGAGGTACAGGCGGGTCCCCCCGCCTGTTAATAAAAATCTCCAACAGCATTTGAAGCCACATCAAGAAGGACACCCATCATGAAAACCACTGAAATCAAACACAACCGTAGCGGCGCGGCGCCGCAAGATGAACCGCCGGTGCAAGCCTCCCTGCTGCGCCCGGCGCTCACCGTCTTCCTGGCGCTGACCGTCATCACCGGCATCATCTACCCCTACGCCACGACAGGCGCCGCCCAGGCCATCTTCCCCTACCAGTCCCATGGCTCGATGCTGCAAGCCAACGGCAAACCGGTAGGCTCGGACCTGATCGGCCAGCCCTTCGCGTCCCCGCGCTACTTCTGGGGCCGCCCATCGGCCACCGCCCCGATGCCGTACAACGCGGCGGCCTCGGGAGGCTCCAACCTGGGCCCCCGCAACCCGGCCCTGGCCGAAGCCGTGCAGGCGCGCGTCGCCGCCTTGCACGCGGCCGACCCGGGCAACGCCACGCCCATCCCGGTGGACCTGATCACGGCGTCAGGCAGCGGACTGGACCCCGACATCAGCGTGGCCGCCGCCCGCTACCAGGCGCCCCGCGTGGCCCGCGAACGCGGCTTGCCGCTGGCCGACGTGGAGCAACGCATCGCCATCCACACCCGCAAGCCGTGGTTGGGCCTGCTGGGCGAGCCGGGTGTCAACGTCCTGGCTTTGAACCTGGACCTGGACGGCGTGAAAACCGGCCGTTGAACGCCATGCCGCCGCGTATAGTGGCGGCTGGCCGACCGGCGTATGTCACCGCCGGCTGAACCGATCGCAAGGATTTCACGCCTCTATGTCCGTCCCTGCTCGCGCCCGCCCCGATCCGGACGCCCTGCTGCGCGATATCGACGCTGCTGAAAAGCGTGCCGAACGCGGCCGGCTGCGGGTGTATTTCGGCGCTTCGGCCGGGGTCGGCAAGACCTTCGCCATGCTGACGGCAGCCCGTGCCCTGCACGCGCAAGGCACCCAGGTGCTGGCCGGCGTCGTCGAAACCCACGGCCGCAACGACACCGCCGCCCTGTTGCGCGATCTGGACGTGCTGCCGCGCGCGGCGCTGACCCATCGCGGCCATACCCTCCACGAATTCGACCTCGACGGCGCCCTGCGCCGCCGCCCCGGCCTGGTCCTGGTCGACGAACTGGCGCACAGCAACGCGCCCGGCTCGCGCCACGCCAAGCGCTGGCAGGACGTGCAGGAACTGCTGGCGGCCGGCATCGACGTCTGGACCACGCTCAACGCCCAACACCTGGACAGCCTGAACGAGGCCGTCGGCAGCATCACCGGCGTGCGCGTCTGGGAAACCGTGCCGGACGCGGTGTTCGACGCCGCCAACGAGGTCATGCTGGTCGACCTGCCCCCCGACGAACTGCTGCGCCGCCTGCGTGAAGGCAAGGTCTACCTGCCCGAACAGGCCCGCCACGCGGCCCGCAATTTCTTCCGCAAGGGCAACCTGATCGCGCTGCGCGAACTGGCCCTGCGCCGCACCGCCGACCGCGTCGATGACGACGTCCAGGCCTACCGGCGCGACAGCGCCATCGCCACGGTCTGGCGCACGCGCGAAGCCGTGGTGGCCTGCCTGGCCGCCGCCGAGGGCGCCGAGCACGTGGTGCGCGGCGCGCAACGCCTGGCGCAACAACTGGACTGCGACCTGCACGTCATCACCGTGGCGGTACCGCGCGCCGCGGCGCTGCCCGCCGCGCGCGTGAACGGCCTGCAAGCCGCTCTGGCCCTGGCGCAAAGCCTGGAAGCCCACGTCGAAACGCTGGCCGGCACCGATATGGTGGCCGCGGTCAGCGCCTATGTCCGCCGCCATAACATCACCAAGGCGGTGATCGGCCGCAGCGAATCCAGCCGCGGCCTGGCCGGCCCGGCCGGCTGGCTCACCGCCGCGCTGTCGAGCGTGGGCCCCTGGCGCAGCGAACGCTTTGCCGAACGCCTGGCCGCCGGTTGTCCCGAGCTGGACGTGATCCGCCTGGCGGCGCCCGTCCACGGCCCCTTGCCGCGCGCCACGGAAACGCCGGTCGGCCGCGCGCCCGTGGCCTTCATGCCCTACGCCTGGTCGGCCGCCTATTGCGGCATCGCCACGCTGGTGTCGCTGGCCGCCTTTCCGGCGCTGCATCAGACCAATATCGTCATGTTCTATCTGCTGGCCGTCATGGCGGTGGCCTTGCGCCATGGCCGCGGACCGGCCGCCCTGGCATCGGTCATCAGCGTGATGGCCTTCGACTTCTTCTTTGTCCAACCCGTGGCGTCGTTCGCCGTGTCGGACGTGCAGTATCTGCTGACCTTCCTGGTGCTGCTGTCGGTGGGCCTGCTGGTGGGACAACTGACCGCGGGTTTGCGGCAGCAGGCGCGGCTGTCGGCGGAACGCGCCAGCGTTGCCCACGGCCTGTATGAATTCGCGCGCGAATTGTCCTCGGCCCTGCTGCCCGAGCAGATCGTCGCGTCGGCGGTGTCCTTCATCGACGCCGCCTTCGGCACGCCCTGCGCCGTGCTTATCCTGGACGAACACGACCAGCTGCGCCTGGCCAACGCCGACACGGCCTTGAACCTGGAAGCGGCGCTGGCCCAGTGGGTGCTCGACCATGCCCAGCCCGCCGGCGCCGGCACGGCCACCTTGTCCGCCAGCCCCTTGTTCTACCTGCCGCTGAAAGCGCCGATGCGCACCCGCGGCGTGCTGGTGATCCAACCGCCGGGCGGCGCCGCCTTCGCGGCCACGGAAGCGCGCCGCCAGCTGGAGACCTACGCCACCGTCATCGCCATCGCCATCGAGCGCCTGCACTATGTCGACGTGGCGCAGAAGGCCCTGGTGGACATGACGTCCGAGCAGCTGCGCAACTCGCTGCTGGCGGCCGTCTCGCACGACCTGCGCACGCCCTTGACCAGCCTGGTCGGCATGAGCGAGAACCTGCTCAACACCACACCCCCCTTGCCCGCCACGCAGCGCGAAATCGCCGCCGCCATGCGCCAGCAGGCCTACCGCATGCACGCCCTGGTGGTGAACCTGCTGGACATGGCCCGCCTGCAGAA
This sequence comes from Bordetella sp. N, assembly GCF_001433395.1. Taxonomy (GTDB): domain Bacteria; phylum Pseudomonadota; class Gammaproteobacteria; order Burkholderiales; family Burkholderiaceae_B; genus Bordetella_C. Next base: position 6,856,439 of record NZ_CP013111.1, on the reverse strand, counting down.
TCGCGAAGTGACCTTGCGCAAGGAATGGCAGTCGGTGGAAGAACTGGTCGGCGCGGCCCTGGCGGATACGCGCGAGCCCTTGCGCGGCCATCAGGTGTCCGTGGCGCCCTTGTCGCAACTGCCGCTGGTGGAATGCGACGGCGTCCTGATCCAGCGCGTGCTGTGCAATCTGCTGGAGAACGCCGCCAAATACACGCCGCCGGGCAGTCAGGTGCGCATCGAGGCGGCCGCCAGCGCGGACGAAATGCGCATCACCGTAAGCGATGATGGTCCGGGGGTGCCCGCAGGCGCCGAGCTGAGCATCTTCCAGAAGTTCGTCCGTGGCGAACGCGAGTCCGCGACGCCTGGTGTCGGGCTGGGGCTGGCGGTATGCCAGGCCATCATGAGCGCGCACGACGGACGCATCTGGGTTGAGCGCGGCGCCCCGCCCCTGACCGGCGCGCGCTTCGTCATCGCCCTGCCCCTGCGACCGGCCCCCGGGCTGGATCCTGAAACCTGAAGGTGTACGCTTCCGCCATGTTCGATTTCCAACCCACCGTGCTGTTGATCGAGGACGATCCTCATATCCGCCGCTTCGTGCGCGACGCGCTGGAGACCGAGGGCTGCCAGGTCTTCGAGGCCCAGACGGTCAAGCGCGGCTTGATCGAGGCCGGCACGCGCCAGCCCGACGCCGTGGTGCTGGACCTGGGGCTGCCCGATGGCGACGGCATGGCGCTGATCACCGACCTGCGCGGCTGGACCGAAGTGCCGGTGCTGGTGCTGTCGGCCCGTAGCGCCGAAGCCGACAAGATCGCCGCGCTGGACGCCGGCGCGGACGATTACCTGGCCAAGCCCTTCGGCGTGGGCGAGCTGCTGGCGCGGCTGCGGGTACTGCTGCGCCGCCACGGCCGCGGCGGCGCGGGCAATGCCGCCGAAATCAATTTCGGCGGCGTGACGGTGGACTTCGCGCGGCGCGTGGTGACGCGCGACGGCGCCCACGTACACCTGACCGCGATGGAATATCGCCTGCTCGCTGTTTTGCTGGCCCATCGCGGCAAGGTCATGACGCATCGCGAATTGCTGCGTGAAGTGTGGGGGCCGTCGCATGTGGAAAGCAGCCATTACCTGCGTATCTACATGGGGCATCTGCGCCAGAAACTGGAAGCCGATCCGGCGCAACCCGTCTTCCTGTTGACGGAAGTGGGCGTCGGGTATCGCTTCGCCGGTTAGGCGGAATCGTGGCTCGTTTTTATGACTTGTTGATACGCCCGGCCCGTCTTTTGAGTCGGCCTTTAGGCGTTTCTTCCTATCGTTGCGCAGCCTCTCGCGCGTGCGAGACGCAACACAGGAGAGAAACACCATGCGGTTCACGTTCACGCTGACAGCGGCATTGGCGCTCGGCTGCCTTACTAACAGCCACGCGGAAGACAGTCCAGGCGTCCCGGCCGCCAGCGCCGCGCCGGCGCCTGACTACACGCTCAGCGCCAATCTGACGTTGGCATCGCAATACCGTTATCGCGGCATCATGCAGACCAACAACAAGCCAGCGGTCCAGGGCGGCTTCGACTTCGCCCACAGCAGCGGCTTCTATATCGGCAACTGGAATTCCAGCATCAGCTGGCTGGCCGACAGCAACCACGACGTGTCGGCGCCGGTGGAGATGGATTTCTACGGCGGCTATCGCGGCACCTTCGCCACCGACGTGCCGTTCGACTTCGGCGTGCTCCGGTACTACTACCCCGGCGACTACCCGTCCGGCTACACCAGCCCCGACACCACGGAAATCTACGGCAGCGTGGGATACGGGCCGGTGGCCTTGAAGTACTCCTACGCCCCGACCAACCTGTTCGGCTTCGCCAAGTCAAAAGGCAGCCAGTATGTGGAACTGAACGGCAACTTCGACACCGGGGTCTGGGGCCTGACCGTCAACGCGCACGTGGGCTATCAATACCTGCGCAACGTCGATGACGGCTCCTACTACGACTGGAAGCTGGGTCTGACCAAGGACCTGGGCCAGGGCTTCAGCGTGGCCGTGGCCTATATCGACACCAACGCGGACCGCGCCGTCTACACCAACACCAAGGGCCGCGACATGGGCCGCGGCACCGTGCTGGCTTCGCTGACCAAGACGTTTTAGGCCGTCACCGGGGCGCGCCGTATATGCAATTTTTACGAGCGCGCGCCGCTCTTTTTCAAGGCGTTTATCCGGGCCATCCTACAGTGGATTCGTCATCAACCACTGGCCTCCCCCGCCCTTCGGCGCGGCGCCGCCCACTGACATGCCCTTGATCTCCGACTTCATTGCCGCCAGCCATCCCGCCGCGCAAGGCCACCGCGCGGCCGCTTCCGTCGCGCGGCCACACGACCACGGCCCGCGTGTGTGCCTGACCGTGCGCATCCCCGGCCGCGACACCCAGGCCGTGCGCCGCGCGCTGCATCGCGCCCTGGGCGACCGCCTGGGGATCTACACGCTGACGCTGGATACGCGCCTCGCGATGACGACGGTGCAATTGCAGGCCGGCCGCGGCGACCTGGTGTCGCTGATGGACGCCATCATGGCCGGCGTGCCGGAAGCGGAGTTCGGCGCCATCCACGCCGGCGACCTGACGGTGCTGCACTAATGGACGCGCCCATCGGGGTGCCCGCGGACCCGGCCGCCAGCACGCCGTCGGCCGCGACAGGGCCCGCGCTGGCCGGCTTGTGGTTGCCCATGGTGACGCCGCAGCGGCAAGGCCGCGTGGACATCGAGGCCGCCATCCAGCTTGCCGGCCACTACCGGCGCGCCGGCATCGACGGCCTGGTGCTGTTCGGTTCCACCGGCGAAGGCAATCTGCTGAGCCTGGCTGAACGCTGCCAGCTGGTGGAGGCGCTGCGCGCGGATGCCGACGCCGGCGCCCTGCCCATCGTGCTGGGCCTGGGCGGAGTCGATACCAGCGGCGTGGCGGCCGCGCTGCGGCGCCTGGATCGCCTGGAACCCGTCGCCTACCTGATTCCGCCGCCGTATTACCTGTGTCCCACCCAAGCCGGGATGAAATGGCATTACCGGCAGCTGGCGTGGGCCACGGATCGGCCCATCCTGCTTTACAACGTACCCAAGCGCACGGGGTCCGCGCTGACGGTGGAGAGCATGGAGATGCTGGCGGCCACGCAGCGTATCGCCGGCGTCAAGGAGTGCGATCCGACGCGCCTGATGGCCATCCTGCAACGGGGCAGGATAGCCGCCGTATGCGGCGAAGACATGGCGTTGTGCAGCTTCTTCCTGGCCGGCGGGCGCTGTGCCATCCCGGCGGCGGCGCACGTGCGGCCGGACCTCTTCGTGGCCATGATGCGGCTGGCCCAGGCGGGTCGCGTAGCGGAAGCGCGCGCGCTGGAAAACCAGCTCAAGCCCCTGGTGCGCCTGCTGTTCTCGGAACCGAATCCGGCGCCCATCAAGAAAGCGCTGGCCATGGCGGGCCTGATCCAGGACGAGCTGCGCCCGCCAATGATGCCCGCCAGCCGTGCCCTCGCGGGCCGGCTGCGGCGGGTGCTCGAACAGCTTCCCGCCAGCGCTTGACGACATTGCGCGTCACGCGGCCGCACCTGGCCGGCCGCACCTGGCCGGCCGCACCTGGCCGGCCAGCGCCCAACAATCAATCGACCAGCGCGGCCTCGGTGAACATATAGCCCCAGCGGCGCACCGAGCGCAGCGGCAACGGCATGCCCATCGCCTGTGCCTTGCGGCGCAGGCGGCTGACCATGACGTCGACACCCCGTGGCGAGGACGCCGGATGCTCGCCGCTCTCGCCCGTCGAAGGCGCCAGCGCGCTGAGTTCCGCACGCGCCAGGCTACGACTGGCCGCGCCAAACAGGGACAGCATGAATTTGCGCTCCAGCGTGGTCAGCACCAGACGCTGGCCACGCGGCGACACCAGGGTCCAGCCGCCATCGCGCAGCCGCCACTGTTCCGCACCGGCCTCGCCCGCCAAGGGCGGCGGCGGCGACACCAGCACCGGCGCACCTGTCGGCGCGCCCGTAACGGCGTCGGCCGCGCTGGGCAAGGCGCGTAGTGACGCCTGCCGCGGCGCGGACGCGAGCGGAGCAGCGCCATCCGTAGGAGCGCCAGGAAGACAATTCAATAGAGCATGAACTGTCGTAGTCAGCTTACGCAGATCAGCGTCCAGCTGCTGTAGCGTCGCTTGCAGTTCACGGGTAGTAGAAGGGATCACGTGCACCACTCAACTCCGGGCCCGGCTGGCCCGCGTACGTTCACATATGGAGGAAGATGCAGAAAGCTGTCGATTTGACGCGACACTCACGGTTCACCTGTACTCGCAAATTTGCCGGCATTTGCGTACCTCGCGACCTTGGCCCCTCATGCTGCAGGGATTTTACCCAGCTTGGACACCCTATTGTAGGATTCCGTAACGAGCAGGGATAGGTCAAAAAGGCGCCAATTTGCTCATCTATATCGAGAATTAAGGCCGAAAAGCCTACACGTATTCCCCATATGGACAGTTTTCGCGGCAGGTTCAGAATAAGCAGCAATTAGCTCGCTGCCGCGTTAGGCGCATACCTTAGCCTAACTTGTCGACAATGTCGCGCGGAGAAACATTGTTTCAAATGCTGATGCTTTTGGCACTACGAAAATCTTAGGGAGTGGTCAATAGAAATCTACGACCATCCTCAGCTTTGTTTTCCCTTTCACTGGGTTGCCATATGCTGACAACAAGGCTCAAGGAAGCGCGCTTGCGCGCCGGGATTTCCCAGGAGCGGCTGGGCGTACTGGCCGGCCTGGATGAAATGTCGGCCAGCTCGCGGATGAACCAGTACGAGCGCGGCAAGCACACGCCGGGCTTCTTTCTTATCGAAAGACTGGCGTTGGCATTGGACATCCCCGCTCCGTGGTTCTACACCCGGGACGACGACATGGCCGAACTGCTGATGGCTTATCACAGCCTGCCCCCGGCCCTGAAGCTGGAAGCGCTGGCGCATATCAGGCAATTGCAGGACAAACCGACGGACGAAGCGGCCTGAGGCTCAGCCCAGCACACCTCCGTCCGAAATGTAGTCCGCCCAGACGAGAACGGCGACCCCCGCAGGGTCGCCGTAGTCTTTTGCCGCGCCGGACGCGGCTGCTCAGCGTTCGCTCACCGACGGCGTGCCGTCAAGCGCACCAGCAGTGACCCCACGGCTGCCAGCGTGGTCAGGCCCACCACGCCCATCCAGCCCCATTGCGCCAAGGCCAGGCTGCCCAGCGCCGCGCCGACGGACATGCCCACGAAGACGCTGGTGAACAACAGTGCATTCAAGCGGCTGCGGGCGCCCGGATCGATGCCGTAGACAATGGTCTGGTGCGCCACCAAGGTGGCCTGGATGCCGAAGTCGAACCCGATCGCGGCGGCCACGATCAGCATGATCTTGCTGTGCGTATCCGGCAGCAGCGGCGCGAACGCCATGGCCAGGAAGGAGAGAGCCGCAAGGCCGGCGCCCAGCCGCGTCACGCTTTCCGGACCATTGCGGTCGGCGATACGGCCCGCCAGGGGCGCGGCCAGCGCGCCGGCCGCGCCGGCCAGGCCGAACGAACCCGCCGCCGCGCTGCCCATGTGGAACGGGGCTTCGTGCAACATCACCGCCAGGGTCGACCAGAAGGCGCTGAAACCCAGGGACAGCAGCCCTTGAGCCACGGCGGCACGACGCAGCGCGGGATGCTGGCGCCACAGGCTGAACAGCGAACCCATCAGCGCGCCGTAGGACAGCGACGTGGTGGGCGCGAAACGGGGCAGCCCGCGCCACAAGGCCACGCCGATCACGGCGATGCCGACGGCGGCGCCGACATACATGGCGCGCCAGCCGAACTGCTCGGCCACGACGCCGCTGATCACGCGGGACAGCAGTATGCCCAGCAGCAAGCCCGTCATCACGATGCCGACCACCCGGCCACGGTGCTGCACGGGCGCCAAGGTGGCCGCGGCGGGCACCAGGTCCTGCGCCATGGTGGCCGTCAAGCCTACCGCCAGGCTGGCCGCCAACAGAAAGCCGAGGGAAGGCGCCAGGCCGGCCGCCAGCAGGGACAGCGCCAGGATCGCGCCCTTGATCAGGATGATGTTGCGGCGATCGTAGCGGTCGCCCAAGGGCGCCAACAGCAGCAGCCCCAGGGCATAGCCCAGCTGGGTCAGGGTCGGCACCATGCCGACCTGGCGCTCGCTGGCGTGGATCGCGCCGCTGAGCACGCCCAGCATGGGCTGGCTGTAGTACAGCGAGGCCACGCTGACGCCGGTGCCCAAGGCCAGCAGCAGGATCAAGCCGCCCGACAGGCTTTCCTGCGCAGCCGCGCCCGGAGCCGACGCCGAGGCGGCTGCCTGCGGACCGGCGGTGTTGGAAACAGTCGCGCCAGCGGGCGCGGCCTGGGTGATGGGTAGGGAAGACATGGAAGGAATTCCGGTTTGATGTTCGACGGTTCGCATTCTCCGCACGAATGACCCGGGCGGGTAGTAGCGGGAATCGTAGATCCGCTATACGCTGAACGTATGACTGAATTGCACAGCACCCCTGGCGTCGACCGCATCGAACTGATGCAGACGTTTATCCGCATCGTCGACACCGGCAGCCTGTCGGCTGCCGCCGAGCGCCTGGGCACCACCCAGCCTACCATCAGCCGGCGCCTGCAGGCCCTGGAGCGCTTTCTTGGCCTGAAGCTGCTGCAGCGCACGACGCATGTGATGAAGCTGACCGAGGACGGCGAACGCTGCTATGCCCGCGCGCGCGACCTGCTGGACAACTGGCGCGCCATGGAGGAAGACCTGCGCGGGGTCGCCGACGAGCCCGAAGGCACGCTGCGGGTGCTGGTGCCCCACGCTTTCGGCCAGCGCCATCTGATGCCGCTGCTGGCCGAATATCTGGCGCGCTATCCCAAGGTGTCGGTGGAGTGGCTGCTGCAGGATCGCCGCCCGGATTTCATGGCGGAAGGCATCGATTGCGCCTTGCATGTGGGCGAACTGGGCAATGAGGACCTGGTGGCGACCCGGGTATCGGAAATACCGCGCATCGTCGTGGCGAATCCGGAACTGGCCGCGACCGCGCAAGCGGCCAGGCATCCCGCCGATCTGGCACGTTTGCCATGGCTGGCGATACGCACCTTCTATCACGAGGAAATCGTGCTGCGGCACATCGCCGACCAGACCGAATACCGCCTGCCCATCCGGCCACGCATGATCACGGACAATCTGTACGCGCTGCACAGCGCCATATTGCTGGGGGTGGGAGCCGGCGTCGAATCCGCCTGGATGACGACGGAAGACATCCAGGCCGGCCGGCTGCGCCAACTGGTGCCCGAATGGCAGGCCGCGCCTTTGCCGATCTACCTGATGCACCCGTATGCGCGCTATTACCCGGCCCGCCTGCGGCGCTTCCTGGAACTCGTCCGGCAGGTCGTGCCGCCGGTCATGGATGGCAAGCCGCTGGCGCTCAAGCCGGCGGGCATGCCATCCATGACCTGATCCTGCAGGGCCTTACATCTTGCCTATCATCACCTGGCCGAAGCCCGAGCACGATACCTGGGCGGCGCCGGGCAGCAGGCGGGCGAAGTCATAGGTCACCTGCTTGGACAGGATGGCCTTTTCCATGCTGGCGATGATCAGGTCCGCGGCGTCCGTCCAACCCATGTGCCGCAGCATCATTTCCGCCGACAGGATTTCCGAACCCGGGTTGACGTAGTCCTTGCCCGCATACTTGGGCGCCGTGCCATGGGTGGCTTCGAACATGGCCACCGAGTCCGACATATTGGCGCCCGGGGCGATCCCCACGCCGCCGACCTGGGCCGCCAGGGCGTCCGACAGGTAGTCGCCGTTGAGGTTGGTCGAGGCGATCACGTCGCACTCACCCGGACGCAGCAGGATGGTCTGCATGAAGGCGTCCGCGATCGCGTCCTTGACGATGATGTCGCGCCCCGTGCGGGGATTGCGCACCTTGCACCAGGGGCCGCCGTCGATCTGCTCACCGGCGAATTCCTTGCGCACCAGGGCATAGCCCCAGTCGCGGAAGCCGCCTTCCGTGAACTTCATGATGTTGCCCTTGTGCACCAGGGTCACCGACGAGCGGTCGTGGTCGATGGCGTATTGCACCGCCTTGCGCACCAGGCGTTCGGTGCCTTCGCGCGACACCGGCTTGATGCCGATGGCCGAGGTTTCGGGGAAACGGATGGACGTCGCGCCCAGCTGCGTGCGCAGGAAGTCGATCAGGGCACGCGCCTGGCCCGATTCGGCGGGATATTCGATACCGGCATAGATGTCTTCCGAGTTCTCGCGGAACACCACCATGTCGGTCTTTTCCGGTTCGCGCAGCGGCGACGGCACACCCTTGAAATAGCGCACCGGCCGCAGACAGACGTACAGGTCGAGCTCCTGGCGCAAGGTGACGTTCAGCGAACGGTAGCCGCCGCCGATGGGCGTGGTGAGCGGACCCTTGATGGCGACCAGGTATTCCTTGACGGCCTCGATGGTCTCGCGCGGCAGCCAGGTATCGTCGCCATACAGCTTGCGGGCCTTCTCACCGGCATAGATTTCCATCCAGTGGATGCGCTTGCTGCCGCCGTAGGCTTTGCTCACCGCCGCGTCGACCACCTTGATCATGACGGGCGTGATGTCCACGCCCGCGCCATCGCCTTCGATGAAGGGAATGATGGGCTGGTCCGGGACGTTGAGGGTCTGGTCGGCGTTCGCGGTGATCTTCTGACCCACGCTGGGAACAACAATATGCTGGTAGCTCATGACAACGGCTCTCTGCGGTTACGGTCGAGGCAAGGCTCATTCTATATCGCGATATCGCGCGGCCGGCGCTTGACCCCAGGCGGCGGGGGTAAAATGCCATGTCGCAGCGCACAACACTTTCCCCGGCATGTTCAATCCCTCCCGCGATCAAGTCCGCGAATTCTTCATCGAAACCTGGCGCAAGCACCGGGCTTTGGAAGTCCTTACGCCCCTCGAATCGATGGCGCTGGACTGGCTCATCGAGCATCCCGAATATCACGGCGACATGGAAGATCCAGCCGCCATGACCAAGGATTATTCCGTCGAGAAAGGCCGCACCAATCCCTTCCTGCACCTGTCCATGCACCTGGCGATCGCCGAGCAATTGTCGATCGACCACCCGCCCGGCATCCGCGCCGCTTACCAGCGCCTGACGGCGCGCAGCGACGCGCATCATGCCGCGCATGAAATCATGGAGTGCCTGGGCCAGGTGGTCTGGGAAGCCCAGCGGCTGGGCAAGCCGCTGGACAGCGATACCTATATCGACCTGATCCGCCAGCGCGCCGAGCGCTGAGAGCCAGGCCGCGCCGACAGCCGGCTTACTTGCGCACGCCCAGGTCGCTGGGCAGGGTCGCCAGCCAGGCCGTCACGTTGTCGATATCGTCGGGCGACAACTGCACCGCGAAGGCGCCCATCACCGGATTTTTGCGGATATTGGCGGAAGCCGCCGCGCCCGACTGGCCACGCTGGTAGGCCTTGAGCGCATGCTTCAGATAATCCGGATGCTGGCCCGCCAGCACCGGATACGCGGGATCGACCGACGTCTTCGCGTCCGCGCCGTGGCAGGACGCGCAATTGAATTTCTGGAATACGGCGCGGCCAGCCTCCAGGTCCGCGGCGCGCGCCACGCCGGAAGAGACGAGCAGCGCGGCTCCCGCGCAAGCGAGGAAATAGCGATTCATGGATGCCCCCGTTTACTTGAGATTGGCGTAATACGCAGCCACGTCGGCGATGTCCTGGTCGGACAGGCTGGCCGCGACGGCATCCATGGTCGGATGACTGCGCGCGCCGCTCTTGTAGCCATTCAGAGCGGCTTCGATGTACTTGGCATTCTGCCCAGCGATCATCGGCACGTGATAAAGCTCGGGGAAACTGGCTTTGTATCCCGGGATGGCGTGACAGCCGATGCACATCGAAATCTTGTCACGCGCCGCCTGCGCATTGGGCGCAATGGGGGTGTTGGCGGCCGCGGCCGGCGCGGCGGCGACAGCGGCGGGAGCCGCGGCGCCATCGGCAGCCTGGGCCAGGCCCGGGATCGCACAGGATGCCGTCATGGCCATCACTGCAACCGTACGCAATACATTCGTTCGCAACTTCATGGGGGCTCTTGTCTCGGCTGTTCTGTTTGCGGAACTACTGTTGGTACATCTGCGAGGACTTCACGCCAGCCCTCCAGCCGGACGCAAAATCCCAGCGATTGTACGATAATTGCCCGATCGACCACGCATGGGCGACGCCCCGTGCCCTGCCCGTGGAGGCTTTAGTTTTATGTCCGCAGCACAACCCGCCGCTCCCGCCGCCCGCTTCGACGGTACTGAACGCTACGTAGCCACCGATGACCTCAAACTTGCCGTCAACGCCGCGCTGACCCTGCAACGACCGCTCCTGATCAAGGGCGAACCGGGTACCGGCAAGACCATGCTGGCCGAAGAAGTGGCGGCCGCGCTAGGCCGGCCCCTGCTGCAGTGGCACATCAAATCCACCACCAAGGCGCACCAGGGTTTATACGAATACGATGCCGTGTCGCGTCTGCGCGACTCGCAACTGGGCGACGAGAAAGTGCGGGACATCCGCAACTACATCGTCGAAGGCGTGTTGTGGCAGGCCTTCGAAGCCGACGAGCCGGTGGTGCTGCTGATCGACGAAATCGACAAGGCGGACATCGAGTTCCCCAATGACCTGCTGCGCGAACTCGACCGCATGGAATTCCATGTGTACGAGACCCGCCAGACCATACGCGCGCGCCACCGGCCGCTGGTGATCATCACCTCGAACAACGAGAAAGACCTGCCGGACGCTTTCCTGCGCCGCTGCTTCTTTCACTACATCCGCTTCCCGGACCGCGACACCATGCGCGACATCGTGGCGGTGCACTATCCCGAACTCAAGCAGGACGTCCTGCGCGCTGCCCTGGACACGTTCTTTTCCTTGCGCGAGGCGCCGGGGCTGAAGAAGAAGCCGTCGACGTCGGAACTGCTCGACTGGCTGCGGCTGCTGCTGGCCGAGGACGTGCCGGCGGGCGAGATCGAGGCTCATGCCGCCACCGCGGTGCCGCTGATGGCCGGCGCCCTGCTGAAAAACGAGCAGGACATGCAGCTGCTGGAGCGTCTGGCGGCGATGACGCGCACCGGCACGCGGCGCTGACGGGCGGCGCCATGCTGACCGACTTCTTCTATCATCTGCGGGCGCACAAGCTGCCCGTGTCGGTGCAGGAATACCTGACCCTGCTGAACGCCCTGCGCCACGACGTGATGGCGCCCACGCTGGAGGATTTCTACTTCCTGGCGCGCACCGCGCTGGTCAAGGACGAAACGCTCTACGACCGCTACGACCAGGCTTTCGGCGCCTACTACAAGGGCATCGAGGCGGCCCTGCCGGCCGGCAAGGAAATCCCCCTGGACTGGCTGATCAAGCAGTTCGAACGCTCGCTGACACCCGAGCAGAAAGCCGCCATCGAGAAACACGGCTGGGACAAGCTGATGGAGTTGTTCCGGGAACGGCTGGAAGAACAGAAAGGCCGCCACGCCGGCGGCAATCGCTGGATAGGCACCGGCGGCACGTCGGCCTTCGGTAACGGCGGCTATCACCCGGAAGGCATCCGCGTGGGCGGGGAATCGGCCGGCAATCGCACCGCCGTCAAGGTCTGGGACATGCGCCAGTTCCGCGACTACGACGACCGGCTGGAACTGGGCACGCGCAATTTCAAGGTGGCGCTGCGCCGCTTGCGCCGCTTCGCGCGGCAGGGCGCGGACCTGGAACTGGACCTGGACGACACCATCGCCAGCACCGCGCGCAACGCCGGGCATCTGGACATACGGCTGGTGCCCGAGCGCCACAACACCGTCAAGGTGCTGATGCTGCTGGACGTGGGGGGCAGCATGGACGACCACATCGCGCGGGTCGAGGAGCTGTTCTCGGCGGCGCGCAGCGAGTTCCGTAATCTGGATGTCTACTACTTCCACAACTGCCCCTACGACAGCCTGTGGCAGAGCGCGCGCCGACGCAGCAATGAACGCTTCGATACGTGGGACATCCTGCGCAAGTACAACGCGGATTGGCGCCTGATCATCGTCGGCGACGCCACCATGAGTCCCTACGAGATCCTGCAGCCCGGCGGATCGGTGGAATACGCCAACAAGGAAGCCGGCGCGGTGTGGATGCAGCGCTTGCTGGACGCGTGGCCGAAAGCGGCGTGGCTCAATCCCGAGCCCACGGCGTCCTGGACTTACCGGCAGTCCATCGCGCTGCTGCGCGACATCATGCACGACCGTATGTACCCGGTGACCGTGGCCGGCCTTGAGCAGGCCATGCGGATGCTGTCGAAATAGGGCTCAGCCGTCGACGGGCTGGCCGGGCGTTTCCAGACGCAGCTGGTAGAAAACCAGGTCCAGCCAGCGGCCGAACTTGAAGCCCGCCTGCGGGATCTCGCCGGCCCGCTTGAAGCCCAGCTTTTCGTGCAAGGCGCAGCTGACCGTGTTGGAAGCATCGATGGCGCCCACCACGACGTGATAGTCCTGCTGGCGCGCCCGCTCCACGATGGCGCGCAGCAGGGCCTCGCCCAGGCCCTGGCCGCGGAAACGCTGGTCGACGTAGACCGAGTGTTCCACCGAATATTTGAAGGCAGGGAAAGGCCGGAACGGCCCGTAGCTGGCGAAACCCATCAGCACGCCGTTCTCGTCCTCGAAGCCGACCACCGGATAGTTACCCTTGCGCTTGGCGTCGAACCAGGCCTGCATCGACGCGTCGGTGCGAGCCTGGTAGTCATACAGCGCGGTGGAGGTGAGGATGGCGTGATTGAAGATCGCCAGGATGGCGCCGGCGTGGCGCTCATAGGTGCAATCAACCGCGATCATGCGAAGCTCAGTCCGGTTCCTTGGGCGCCGCCATCACTTCGGATTCCAGGCGGCCGCGCGGAAAGGCCGTACCGGCCTGCGGCACCACTTCGGTGACCATGGTGCGTTCGCTGTCCGCGACGAAGAAGCGGATCTGCTTCATGCCGGCCTGATTGGCCAGCGTGACGATGCTGTTCAGTTCGGCCAGGCTCATGCTGGCGTCCACCAGCACCGCCACCGGCGTCATGGGGCCACGCGCCTTGTCCTTGGCGACCGTGCCCAGCGCCATGGCCAGCTGGCGGCCATCCAGGCGGGTGCTGTCCTCGCCCACCGAGAACTGGGGCTGCTGCGCGCCCTTGGCCGGCGGGAACACGTCGACCACGACCGGGCCGCGCGTCACGTTCTTGGAAGCATCGGCGGCCGCGGCGGGCTTGTCGCCTTCCTTGGCGGGTTCTTTGGCCGCATCCTTATCGGCGGGCTTGGCCGCTTCCTTGGGAGCGTCCTTCGTTGCGTCCTTGGCCGCGTCCTTCGGTGCCTCCTTGGCAGCGTCCTTGGGCGCTTCCTTGGCGGCATCCTTCGGCGCTTCCTTCGCCGCGGGCTTGGCCGCTTCCTTCGGCGCTTCCTTGGCCGCCGGCTTGGGTGCTTCCTTGGCCGGCGCCTTGGCGGGAGCCGCCTCCTTGGCGGGGGCGGCGTCCTTGGCAGGCGTGGCGTCCTTGGCAGGAGCGCTGTCTTGCGCGGGTTGGGTTTGCGCCGGCGGGTTTTGCGCGGGCTGGTTCGCCGTGGGCGCCTGAGCCTGCGCGACGAGCGCATTCAGACCAAGCCCACAGCCCAGCAAGATGGAGAGGATATTTCCAGTCATGGCGCGCGGCGCCGGCGTCTTCTTCAGCACTTCTCGAATTCCCAGGAGGCGTTCATTCAGCCGCCGACGGCACACCCGCGACGGCCCGACCTAGGAATATACCCGGCCGGAACGGAATCGTCCGAAAGATTCCGGACATTGTCGCCAATCAATCTCGTCACCGTCCATGTCCAGATCGAACACTCTGGCATAAGCGGGCCGCGCTCGCGGGGTTTTGGCCTCCCCTTCCATCTCCAGGACGTGGCCCGAAAACCCGCAAGGGACGCCGCTGCCCTCGGCGCAATAGCGCGCCTCGGTCAGATCGACGACATAGGTGGTTTGATCATGGGTCAGGATGGCGACGTACTTGCCGTCATCGCTGGCATAGGCATAGCGAAAGGTACCCTTTAGCCGTTCATTGGGCAGCTCGCTGCCCGCCAGATGCGACAGGGCACGAGTCACGATATCGGTCAGCATGATGCTTCCTCCATGGCCGGCCCCCGCCGGCCGCATGCGGCACGTTCAAGCCTCCCGTCCCAGGTCGCGGCCGCTGCCGCGAAATGAAACGAACGCCGACCCTTCATAGAGGCGGGAGGAATGGTTGTAGCGATGCGATTGGCTGCTGTGTCGCTCCGCGCGCTGAGCCGGCGTGGGGCGAACCGCGCGACGAATTGACCTGGAGGCCTGAATTTGTCCGCGCGGCTACTGTTACCGCCAGATTACTCCCGGCCCCTGGCCGAAGCCAAGGCCGGCCCCCCTGCGCGGCCGTAGCGCGGAGCACGCAATTCCGATGCGCGATCGTCCCGCATTCAGCCCCCTATCAGCCGCTTTTTGCCGCCAAATGGACTACATCCCGAATGCGCCGCGGAGAAGGCGTGCTCGTCACTATAAAAAACCGCTTTCTCAACGGAAAAATTTGTTACAGGATTGCCGGGCTGAACTTCACCCCACGTATACACTCCAACAACTTCGTCCACTCCGCGGGATTAAAAGATTCATGCGCCTTTACCTTCCCTCACTGTCGCGCCAGTTGAAAGCCCTGCTTTTCTCTTCCTTCATCGCTTTCCAGGCCGGCGCGGCCACCGTACCGGATGGCGTCACTGAGACCAGCTCGGTCGAGGGAATTTCCGAATTCCGCCTGGGCAACGGTTTGCGCGTGCTGCTGGCGCCGGACGATTCCAAGCCCACCACCACGGTCAACATGACCTATCTGGTGGGCTCGCGGATGGAAAACTACGGCGAAACCGGCATGGCCCACCTGCTGGAACACATGCTGTTCAAGGGCACGCCCACCACGCGCAATGCCTTGGGCGAGTTCAATCGCCGCGGCCTGCAGGCCAACGGCAGCACGTCGTCGGACCGCACCAACTATTTCGCCAGCTTCGCCGCCAACCCCGACACCCTCAAGTGGTACCTGGGCTGGCAGGCCGATGCCATGGTCAACTCGCTGATCGCCCGCGCCGACCTGGACACCGAGATGCCGGTGGTGCGCAACGAGATGGAACGGGGCGAGAACTCGCCCTTCAACATCCTCATGCAGAAGATGCAAGGCGTCGCCTACCAGTGGCACAGCTACGGCAAGGTGACCATCGGCGCCCGCTCCGACGTGGAGAACGTCGATATCGAGCAACTGCGCGCCTTCTATCACCAGTATTACCAGCCCGATAACGCGGTACTGATCGTGGCCGGCAAGTTCGACCCCGCCAGCACGCTGCAGGCCATCAGCGAAACCCTGGGCAAGCTGCCCAAGCCCACGCGCACGCTGCGCCGCGAATACACTGTCGAACCCGTGCAGGACGGCGAGCGTTCCGTCACCCTGCGCCGCGTCGGCGGCACGCCCCTGGTGGCCGCGATGTATCACATCCCCGCCGCCGGCAACCCGGACTTCGCGCCGCTGGACCTGGCCAGCACCATCCTGTCTTCCGAGCCGTCCGGCCGCCTGTACCATGACCTGGTCGCGCGCAAGCTGGCCGCCGGCACCTTCGGCTTCACCATGGACCAGCTCGATCCCGGCATCGCCATGTTCGGCGCCCAGCTGGAGCCGTCCATGAACCAGGACGTGGCCATGAAGACGCTGACCACGACCCTGGAGTCGATCAAGCAGAAGCCCTTCACGCAGGCCGAACTGGACCGCGCCCGCAGCCGCTGGCTGATCGATTGGGATCGCACCTACTCCGACCCCGAACGCATCGGCGTGGCCTTGTCCGAAGCCATCGCGTCTGGCGACTGGCGTCTGTTCTTCCTGGAACGCGACCGCGTGCGCGCGGCCAAGCTGCCCGACGTCCAACGCGTCGCGGAGCAATATTTCCTGCGCAGCAACCGCATCGAAGGCCGCTACATTCCCACCACGGCCCCCGAGCGCGCGCCCGCCACCACGCGCGCCGATCTGACCGATGTCCTCAAGGACTACAAGGGCGACACCACCAACGCCCAGGCTGCCGCCTTCGACGCGTCGCCCGCCAACATCAACAAGCAGACCTTGCGCCGCACCTTGGACCTGCCCAACGGCAAGGTCGACCTGGCGCTGCTGTCCAAGCCCACGCGCGGTCACCGGGTCCATGCCAAGCTGCTGCTGCAGTTCGGCAATGAGCAGACCCTGAAGGGCCAGCGCACCGTGGCGGACGCAGTGGCCGACCTGCTCACGCGCGGTACCGACAAGCTCAGCCGCCAGGCCATCGACGACCGCTTCGACCAGCTCAAGGCGGACGTCAGTTTCAGCGGCTCGGGCACCAATCTGTCGGTCGTGATCTCCACCACGCGGGAAAACCTGCCGGCGGCGGTCAGCCTGGCGCTGGAAGTCGTCCGCGGCGCCAACTTCCCCAAGGATCAGGTCGAGGAATATAAGACCCAGGTCACCACCGCCATCCAGAATGCCCTGACCGAACCGCGCTCGCTCGCGCTGCGCACCCTGGCGCGCCATGACAATCCGTGGCCCAAGGACGACATCCGCTACGTGCCGACCTTCGACGAGTCGCTGGCGTCGGTGCGCGGCCTGAACCGCGACCTGCTGGTGCGCTTCCACAAGAAGTTCTACGGCACCGGCACCATCGCGTTCTCCGCGGTTGGCGACTTCGATGCCGATGCCGTGCAGGCAGCGCTGAAGAAGAGCCTGGCGGGCTGGCAGCGCGGCGCGCCCTACACGCGCATCCCGTCGCCCTACCGCGCCGTGCCGGCCAAGGACTACACCATCGAGACGCCGGACAAGGCCAACGCCTACTTCGCCGCCTGGCTGCCCCTGAAGGTGCAGGACACGGCGTCGGACTACCCCGCGCTGTTCCTGGCCAACTACCTGCTGGGTTCGTCCGGTTCGTCGCGCCTGTGGGACCGCATCCGCGAAAAGGACGGCCTGTCCTATGACGTGGGCAGTACCCTCGACGTATCGTCCTTCGAGCCGCAAGGCAGCTGGACCATGCGCGCCATCTACGCGCCGCAGAACCGCGACCGCCTGCAGCAGGCGCTGTACGACGAGACCACCCGGGTGCTGAAGGACGGCTTCACCGCCGAGGAACTGAAGGACGGCGTCAACTCCCTGCACAACTACTTCCGCCTGGCTTATTCGCAGGACGGCGTGGTGGCGGATACGTGGATCCGCTACATCCGGCGCAACCGCGACTTCACCTGGGTCGCGGACATGGACCGCAAGATCGGCGCGCTGACCCTGGAGCAGGTCAACGAAGCCGCGCGCAAGTACTTCGACCAGGCCGCGTTCACCACCGTCTACGCGGGCGACTTCGCCAAGTACAAGGGCAAGGACGACAAGAAGTAGGTCTTATCCCCTGCGCCAGTCGCATCAACCAAGCCATGGGCCGCGCGAGCGGCCCATGGCTTTTTTAATCTAATTAAAAAAAGTAGCGAAAAAGGGGAACGCTCGCCGCCGGTCCGCCCACACACCTGCCGCGCCCTTACTTACAACAACCGTGGGATCTTCACCTATGCGTTCCGTGCTTTCGGCCCTGTCGCGCCGACCCGCCCTTTTCCTTGTCCTGTGGTGCCTGGGTTGCGGGACGGGCGCGGCCGGTACGCCGAACGGCTACACCAGGATCATCGCGGCGGAAGGCGTTACCGAGTACCGGCTCGACAACGGCTTGCGCGTGCTGCTGGCGCCCGACGATGCGCGCGTCCTCACGGCCGTCGACATGACCTACCGGGTGGGCTCGCGCAATGAGCACCTGGGCCAGAGCGGCCTGTCGCACCTGCTGGAACACCTGGTCCTCAAGGGGACGATCACGCAGCCGGACAGCGCGGATGCATTCCAGCGCCGCGGCATGAGCGTGAAGGCCAGCACGTCGGCGGATCGCACCCATTACGTCGCCACCTTCGTGGCGGCGCCCGACAAGCTGGCCTGGAATCTGGCGTGGCATGCCGACGCGATGCGCCATACGGGTTTGACGCGCGCCGATGTGGACGCGACGCTGCCGAACTTGTTCCAGGAGCTGGAGGCTCGGGAGAACACGCCCGAGCGGGTGTTGCGGCAGAAGATGCGCGGCGCCGCCTTCCATTGGCACAGCTATGGCAACGATCCGATGGGAACGCGCGCGGATCTCGCCAATGTCCGCATCGACCACCTGCAAGCCTACTATCGCGAGTATTACCAACCCGACAACGCCGTGTTGACCATCGCCGGCAGGTTCGACGTCGACAGCACGCTGGCCGCCATCGTCGCCACGCTGGGCAAGGTGCCCCGTCCAAGCCGTAATCTGCCGACGGAATACGGCGTCGAGCCGCTGCAGGACGGCAGCCACTCCCTGACCCTGCGGCGGGTGGGCGGCAATCCGCTGGTGGCAACGATGTACCACGTGCCCGCCACGCCCAGCCGTGACCACACCTTGTTGCTGCTGGCCGCCGACATGCTTGCCACGGGCGGCGCCAACCGCCTGCAGGGCGAGCTGGTGGGCCAGGGGCTGGCGGCGCTGATCAGCAGCATGGCGCTGGGCTGGCGCGACTATGGCTTGATCGAATTCCGCGCCGCGCTCCGGCCCGCCATGGATACCGAGAGCGTGCAGCACATCCTTAACCGCACCGTGGAATCGATACGCCAGTATCCCTTTACGCCGGAGGAACTGAACCTGGCGCGGCGGCGTTGGCTGGAAAGCTGGAACCGGACGTCGACCGATCCGCGGGCGCTGACGGAAGCCTTGTCCAAGGCCAGCGTGCATGGGGACTGGCGGCTGATCTTCCTGGAACGGGACCGCGTGCGCGACGCGACCCTGGCGGACGTCCAGCGCGTGGCGGAACAGTATCTGGTCCGGGCCAACCGCAACCAGGGGCGCTACATTCCTACCGCCCTGCCCGAGCCGCAGTCGTCCAGCGCGCCTGTGAACCTGGAACCGGAGCTGAAGCGTTACGACGCGGACGTCGAGTGACTGGCCGGCTCCGGCGCGGGCATGCGGGCGATGCAATCCAGCAGGGCCAGCACCGCTGGATTGTCCTGGGGAGTGCGCCAGGCCAGGTACATGTCGGCGCGCAACGTGCAGTCCGCGATGGCGGTGAAATGGACGCCGTCCATTTGCAGTTCGCGGGCGGATGCCGGCACGATGCCCATGCCCAGGCCGGCGCGGACCAAGGCCAGCAAGGTATGCGTCTGGCTGGCGTGCTGGACCACGTCCGGGCGCACGCCGGCCTGGCCGAGCGCGGCGGCGATGCGTTCATGGAAGTACTTGCCTTCGTTGGGTGAGTAGGAGATGAAGGGCTGGCCGTCGAGTGCTTGCAAGGAGACGCTCTTGAGCCTGGCCAGGGGCCAGCCGCGCGGCACCGCCAGCATCAGGGGCTCGCGTTCGAGCAGGCGGTGGCCCAGGCCTTCCGGCCGGGGCAGGTGGCGGACCAGCACCAGGTCCAGTTCGCCGGCCACCAGGTGGCGGCCCAGGTCGCTGGAGACCATCTCCCGTAATTGGATGTCGACGTCGGGGAGCTCACGACGGGCCTGGGTGACGATGGCCGGCATCAGGCGGTAGGCCGCCACGGCGGTGAAGCCCAGGGTGACGTGGCCGGCCGCGCCGGTGGCCGTGCGGCGGGCCTGCAGGGCGGCGTGGGTGGAGAACTCCAGCAGGTGGCGGGCGTCACGCAGGAAGCTGCGGCCGGCGGCGGTCAGGGTGACGACCCGGCTGCTGCGTTCGAACAGGCTGACACCCAGGTCGCGTTCCAGCATTTGCACCTGGCGGCTGAGGGGGGGCTGGGTCATGCGGAGGCGGGTGGCGGCGCGGCCGAAGTGCAGTTCTTCCGCGACGGCCACGAAGCACTCCAGCTGTCTCAGCTCCACGTTTTGTCTCCCATCGATTTAATTTTTGTATTGATCTTTGCTATTTATAGCTGGATGAGGGAGGGCTGTCGATTCGTTCCTATACTGGGTTCGGAGGAAAAGGGGGCTCCGCCCCCTTCACCCCCGCGGCGGGGCGGGATGCGGGTTCCCCGCCTGGAAGTGAAGGGGGGAGCCCCCCCTTCCCCCCGCTGGGGCTGGAGCAAAGGAGCGGCGCCTGTTCCCCGGGAATCGGGGTGAAGGGGCACAGCCCCCCATCCCACACCGGATCGGGGTGAAGGGGCGCAGCCCCTTCGTTCCAGACCAATCAATACCTAAATTATTCAAATAAAGGTGCGAGACGATGGAGACAATCGATAAAGGGCGCAGGCGCCTGATGGGCGCGGCGCTGACGGCGCCGGTGCTGGCCGCGGGGCTGCATCCGCTCACCGCGTTGGCGGCGGATGCCTACCCGGCGCGGCCGATCAGCCTGCTGGTGCCATTCTCACCAGGCGGCGGGACGGATATCTCCGCCCGCCTGCTGGCCGCGGCATTAGGCCCCCAACTGAACGGCGCGTCCGTGGTGGTCGACAACCGCCCGGGCGCCGGCGGGCAGATCGCCGCCGACCTGGTGGCGCGCTCCAACAACGACGGCTACACCCTGCTGTTCGCCAACTCCGGCATGCTGGCCGTCAATCCCTGGCTGTACAAGCTGCACAGCGATCCGGCCACGTCCTTCGCGCCCGTCTCCATGTTCTCGGACCTGCCATTCGCCCTGGTGGTCTCGCCTCAACTGGCGGCCCGCAACGTGCAGGAACTGGTCGAACTGATCCGCAAGGACCCCGGCAAGCACACCTTCGCCAGCTCGGGCACCGGCGGCGCGCCGCACCTGGCCGGCGAAATCTTCCAGCAAGCCACCGGCACGCAGCTGACGCACGTCCCCTACAAGGGCGGCGGCCCGGCCATGACTGACCTGATGGCAGGCCGCGTCGACATGCTGTTCGCATCCATCCTGGAAACGGTCACCTATGTGCAGGCCGGCAAGCTGCGCGCCCTGGCCGTCACCGGGCCGACCCGCTCTCCCGCCATGCCCGACGTCCCCACCCTGGACGAAGCCGGCGTGCACAAGGCGCAGACAGGGTCATGGACAGCAGTGCTGGCCCCGGCCGGCACCCCGCCCGCGGTGGTGGACAAGCTGTCCGAAGCCATCCGCCGCGTGGCCGACAGCGCCGATGTGAAGAAGAAGCTTGAAGCGCAGGGCGCGGTGGCCCACGGCTCGACGCCAGCCGAGCTGGCCAGGATCGCCGCCAGCGAACGAGCCCGCTACGGCGACATCATCAAGGCCCGCAACCTGCACGTGGACTGAGTCGCGACACGCCGCAACACGCCGTGCTGCGTGAAACCGGATCCCTGCAGGGATCCGGTTGCATAGCGTGGCGCCTACGCCGCCCCTTCCCGCAACCGTGCCGCATTCAAGGGCGTATCCCGCATGCGCCGGCCCAGGGTATCGGCCAGCGCGTTGGCCAACGCCGCCGACGCCGGCCCCTGCGAGGCCTCGCCCGCGCCCAGGAAAGCCTGACCCGGCTGATCGATCAGGTGCACCTCCACCTTGGCCGGCACCCCGGAAAAACGCAGGATGGGATAGGTGCTCCAGTCGTAGCTGGTGACGCGCCGCTGGTCGAAGCGCAATTGTTCATGCAGGGTCCAGCTGAAGGACTGCAGGATGCCGCCCTCGACCTGGTTGCGCACGCCATCCGGATTGACGATCTGGCCGCAATCCACCGCCGCGACCACGCGATGCACCCGTACCGCGCCGCTTTCCCGCTGCACTTCCAGTTCCACCGCCAAGGCCATATAGGCCATCAGGTTCTTGTACTGCGCGAAGGCGAAGCCCACGCCATGTCCCGGCGCGCGCGGCAACGGGTCGGTGCCCGGCCAGCCGAACTGCCGCGCCGCCAGCTCCACCACGGCCCGCGCCCGAGGCTCCTTCAAATGGCGCAGCCGAAACTGCACGGGATCGGTCCCGGCCGCCTGCGCCAGTTCGTCCATGAAGCTTTCGGTGGTGAAGATGTTCATGTATGCGCCCAACGAGCGCATCGCCGACACCCGCAGCGGCATATCGGGCAGGAAATGATGCCGCACGCGCATCCTGGGCAGGTCGTAGAGCGGAATGCTGTTGCGGTCGCCGCCGCCTTCGGGCATGGGAATAGGCTTGGGCGGTGCCGGCGTGAACGGTTGCGCCAGGGCCCACGTCGGCATCAGGCGGCCGGCGTTGTCGATGCGCTGGTTGTGTGAATTGCTCCACACCTGGTAATCCCAATCGACGATGTGGCCGCCAGTGTCCAGGGTCGCCGTCACGTCCGTGACCATGGCCGGCCCGGACGGCTCCCACGTATGTTCCTGCTCGCGCATCCATTGCACCCGCACCGGCTGGCCCGGCACGGCGCGCGCGATCAGGGCGGCGTCGGCGGCCACGTCATCGGCGCCGTTGTGGCCGTAGCAGCCCGCGCCTTCCACATGGATGCAGCGCACCTGTTCGGGCGGCAGGCCCAGCATCTCGGCCAGGCCGCCGCGCAAGGGGAAGACGCCCTGCGTGTGGGTCCACACGGTAAGGTGACCGTCGCTGAATTGCGCCAGCGCGCAAGAGGGGCCGATCGAACCGTGGGTCAGGTAGGGCTTGGTGTAGCGGGCCGTCAAGGTGCGGCCCGTCGGCGCGGGGCCGTCGCGCTTGTCCGTCACCAGGATCTCGCGCGCCGGCAGGCGCATCAGATAGGCATGGATATCGCTGGCCGGCGGCAGGCTGGCGGATTCCTCCCAGCGCGCGGCGGCGGCCAGGGCGCGCATCGCCACGATGGCCTGCCATTCGTCGCGCGCCACCACGGCCAGGTAATTGCCGTCGCGCACCACTGTCACGACGCCAGGCAAGGCACGTACCGCCGCGTCGTCCAAGGCGATCAGGCGCGCGCCATAGGACGGCTGGCGCACGACGCGCGCGTGCAGCATGCCGGGCAGGCGCATGTCCTGCACATAGCTGGCGCCGCCGGCCACCTTGCCGGGAATATCGACGCGCGGCAGCGACGAGCCGATCACCTGAAACTGGCGCGGGTCCTTCAAGGGCGACACGGGCGCCGCGGTACGGTGCAGGTCCAGTCCATCGACAACGGCGCCGTAGCCCAGCTTGCGGCCGCTGCCGGTCACCACCTGGCCGTTCTCCGTGCGCAGGGTCTCGCGCGCCACGTTCATCTGGACGGCGGCCGCCTGCAACAGCAGCTCGCGCACCTGCGCCGCCGCGTTGAGAATGGCGGTGCCGCTGTCGGCCAGGGAATGGCTGCCCGCCGTGTAGCCTTCATTGGGCGTGCGCGCCGTATCCGCGGTGATCAAGGTGATGGCCGTCGGCGCCAGGTCCAGCTGCTCCGCGGCGATCTGGATGAAGGCCGTGCGCACGCCGGTGCCCAGTTCGGCCTTGCCCGTGCAGACGGTCACCCGGCCGGTCGACTCCAGGCGTATCCAGGCGTCCAGCATCGGGGTGCTGTTGAGGCTGCCGGGCAGCTTGGCCGGGGCGCTGGGCGCGGGTGACGGCGTGGCAGGCGCGGCGGCTGCCTTGCCTTTGGCCCGGCCCACGGCCTGCGCCAGCGCGCCGGCCGGCAACAGCGAAAAGCCGACGGTGATGGCGCCCGTGATGGCGCTCGATGCCAGCAGGCGCCGGCGGTCCAGGTCGATTCGTTCGGTGCCGACCATGCTCTTTAGCGTCCGCTTCATGGCCGTTTCTTCCGCGTATGGGAGACCGCGCCGGTAGGCGTCTGCTCGACCAGTTCGGCCGGCCGCAGCGACGACAGATGTTGCTTGCCGCCGGCTTGCGCCCGCATGCCTTCGGCCGCGTCGACGACCGCGGCAACGATGCGCATATGCGTGCCGCAACGGCACAGATTGGGTTCCATGTGCGCGACCACCTCGGCCCGCGTGGGCGAAGCATTGCGTTCCAGCAATGCCTGGGCGCGCATGATCATGCCGGCTATGCAATACCCGCATTGCGCGGCTTGGTGATCGATGAAGGACTGCTGCAGCGGACCGGGATGCTGGGGCGTCCCCAGGCCCTCGACCGTGCGCACCGGCCGCGCGCCGACCGCGGCCAGCGGCACTTGGCAGGAGAACATCGGCGCATCGCCGACGATGACGGTACACGCGCCGCACTGGCCCAGGCCGCAGCCGTACTTGGCGCCGTTGAGTTCCAGCTGGTTGCGCAATACATAAAGCAGAGGCGTGGCCGGATCGATATCCAGCTCGTGCGCCTTGCCGTTGACGGTCAACGTGATCATGGCTGATGAGCCTCCTTGCCCTGCGTCTTGCCTTGGCCCTTGGAGGTCGCGGGCGGCGGTGTCGTGGGTGCCTGCTCCTTCACCGGCGCGGCGGCACTGGCCGTTTCCTTGCGTACGGCGGCGACGGCGTTTTGCAAACCTGGCCACGGCGCGCGCTGCGCGACCTGGACGCGCATGTAATCCAGCACCTGCGCGATCTGCGCATCGTCCAGCACGGCGCCGAAGGCCGGCATATAAGGCATGGCGGCGCTGCCTTCCTGAGGAATGCCATGCAGCACAAGATTGATGGCGTTGCGGGGATCGTCGGCGGTCGCGGCCCGGCTCTGCGCCAGTGACGGCCGGCCGCCGATGCGCATCATCGGCGCCCCCTGGTCGTGGCAGGCCGCACAGGTGGAAGTGAACAGCGTCGCGCCCAGGGTGGTTTGCTGTCGCGCCGTCGACGCGGGCTGCGCCTGAGCCGGCGGGGCCGGCGGGGCAACGGCCTGGCCGGACGCCCCCTGTCCTTGCGGGCCGTCAGCCTTGGCCGCCGTGGCCTTGGACGCAGCGTGCCCGGCACCGGGCAGGTCCAGCAGATAGACCGCCATGGATCGCACATCGGCTTCGGGCACGTTGGCCAGTTGCCGCACCACGTCCCGCATGGGCCCGGCCGCCGCGCCATGCTCACTGGCCAGACCCGTGCGCAGATAGGAGGTCAACTGGTCCACGGTCCAGGGCGACGCGCCTTGGGTCAGCGCATTCAAGGCCGGCGCGTCCCAACCGTCGATCACCGCGCCGGCGTAATCGCGCCCGCTGGCCGGCGCGCCCAGCGCATTGAGCGGCGTATGACAGGCCGCGCAGTGTCCCGCGCCTTCCACCAGGTAGCGCCCGCGCAACCACGCTTCGCTACGGCCTGCCTCCACGGGCAGCGGCCCGTCCGGCAGGTACAGCAGATTCCACGCCGCCAGCAGCGGCCGGATGGAATAGGGAAACGCCAGCTCGTTGTCGGGCGGCTTGGTCGCCACCGGCGTGCGTGTCATCAGGTAGGCGTACAAGTCCTGCACGTCCTGATCGGACAGATGGGTGAAGTGGGGATAGGGAAATGCCGGATAAAGCAAGGTGCCGTCACGCGACACACCCGTGCGCAGCGCGCGGTCGAATGCCGGCAGGGACCAGCGGCCGATGCCGCTGTCGGGGTCCGGCGTGATGTTGCTGCTGTAGAGCGTGCCGAAGGGTGTACGCAACGGTGCGCCGCCGGCATAGACCGGCCCGCCGCGCGCGGTATGACAGGAGATACAGTCGCCCGCCGCCGCCACGCGCAGGCCGCGATCGATGGCGGCGCGATTGAAGGAGGATGCCGGCGGCGGCGCGATTTCCGCGATGCCGCCGCGCCAGGCCGTTACGCCCAGCGCCACGATACCTGCCACCACCACGCCGGCCAACGTCGCCGCGATAGTCTTGCCTCGCATTCAGGCCTCCGAAACCCTTGTTTCGCGAAACTGTAACGTTGCGACGCTGACAGATGATTTAAAACGCGGGCCGCGCTACGCCCGCTTACAGCTCTTCAAGATGGGCTCACCGAGTCGACGCCGGCGGCTGGCTGCGCGCCCCGTGGACCAGGGCGCTCCCAGCTTACTCCTGCGGCACATCGCGCGGCGGGTGGCCGTCATACACAGGAATGTACTGCCGCGGGATCGGCCCCTTGTTGCGGCCGCCCTGGTTGGTCTGCTCCCACGCATGAGCAAGGATGCCCACCGACCGCGAAAGGCAAAACAAACCGCGCGCCAAAGGCGCCGGAAAGCCCAGTTCCGCATAGATCACCGCGGTGGCGCCGTCGATGTTCATCGGTATGCCCTTGCCCTTACGGGCCGCCAGCTCGGCTTCGATCGCGCGGGCGATCACCGCGTACCGGCCTGACACGGCGCCGGCCGCCGCGGCTTCGTCCACCAGTTGCAGCAGACGCGGCGCGCGCGGATCCAGATGGTGGAAGCGATGGCCGAAGCCCGACACGAACTTGCCATGCAGGTCGATGAAGGCATCCAGCCCAGCCCGTACCGCCTCGTCCTGGCTGGCGCCGGCATCGATGCGCGCGGCCACGTCCTGGTACAGCTCGACGGCCTGTTCACCGGCGCCGCCATGGACATCGCCCAGCACGTTGACGGCCGACGCCATGGCATTGTTCAAGCCCACGCCGCAGGTCGCCGCCATGCGCGCGATGGCGATGCTGGGCGCTTGCGGACCATGGTCGACAGCAGCCATCAGCGCCGCTTCCAGCAATTTGCCCTGGCGCTCCGACGGCAGTTCGCCACGCAGCATCAGCCAGGCCATCTGGGCAAAGCCGATATTGCCGATCAGGTCTTGTATGGCGTAACCGTGGTAACGGATCGAGCCCGGCTTCATGTCGATGATGGACGTATGCCACCACTGCCGGCTGGCCTGGCCCGCGTCATGATCCACCGGGGCTTGAACGGATTCCTTATTGCTCATATCGCTCGCTCCTCTTTCAGGCTGCGGATCTGCTCGGCGTCATAGCCGAGCTCGCGCAGCAATTCTTCACTGTGTTGTCCCAGTTGCGGCGGCGGTGTATCGACCGACGGCGCGTCCCCATCCAGCTTGAAACCCGTGCGCACCACCCGCACGTCGCGGCCCACGCCAGGCACGTCCGGGAAAGTAGCCACCATCCCGCGGTCAGCGACCTGCGGATGGGCCAGTGCCTGTTCGACGCTGTAGACCGGTCCGGTCGGCACGCCGGCCTCTGTCAGCAAGGGCCACCACTCCAGCGCGGACCGCGCCGCCAGGGCCTGTTCGACCTCGGCCTTCAACGCATCCCGATGGCGCAAGCGGGCCTGCCGTTCAGCATAGTCAGGATGCGCGATCAGGTCCTCGCGTCCCACGACCCGGCACAGGGCTTCGAATTGCTCCTGCTTGTTGGCCGCGATGTTCAGCAGGCCATCGCCCGTGCGGAAAGTGCCGGACGGGCTGGCGGTGACGTTGTCGTTACCCATGGGTGTCGGCGTGCGCCCCGCCACCAGGTAGTTGGACACCGCCCAGCCCATGGTGGCCATGGTGGCCTCCAGCATGGAGACATCGATGAAGCGCGCGCTGTCACGCTCGCGCTCAGCCAGGGCCGCCGCCACCGCGAACGCCGCCGTCATGCCGCCGATGGTGTCGGCGATGGGATAGCCCACGCGGTAAGGCGCCGTCTCCGGCGCGCCGGTGATGCTCATCACACCGGACATGCCCTGCACGATCTGGTCATAGGCCGGATAGTCGCGCAGCGGCCCCTGCTGGCCAAAGCCGGAAATGGCGCAGTACACCAGTCGCGGCTGGTGCTGGCGCAGCACCTCGAAACCCACGCCCAGGCGGTCCATCACGCCGGGACGGAAATTCTCCACCACCACGTCGGCCTCGGCCACCAGGCGCAGGAACACTTCCTGGCCGCGCGCATGCTTCAAGTTCACGGTGATGGAGCGCTTGCCGGCGTTTTGCGCCAGGAAGGAAACCCCCATCAGGCCGCGGTTCAAGTCGGCATCGGCGCCCAGCTGGCGCGCCAGGTCGCCGGTCCCGGGCGTTTCCACCTTGATGACGTCGGCGCCCATATGCGCCAGCTGATGGCAGCAGAACGGCCCCGCCAGCACATTGGTAAGGTCCAGCACACGGATGCCGTGCAAAGGCTTGGACATGAATGATTCCTCTTGGTTTATTCCATCTTCGCGCCCGAGGCGCGTACCGAATCGCCCCAGCGCTTGTATTCCGACT
Organism: Bordetella sp. N; assembly: GCF_001433395.1. GTDB lineage: Bacteria > Pseudomonadota > Gammaproteobacteria > Burkholderiales > Burkholderiaceae_B > Bordetella_C. The sequence continues at coordinate 6,828,504 of NZ_CP013111.1, read as the reverse complement.
TCAGGAAGGTGGCGAAATCTTCAGGCGTGCCGCCGATCGGGGTGCTGCCTTCCGCGGCGAAGCGTTCGATGGTCAGCGGCTTTTTCAAGGCTTCGTTGACCACCGCGTTGATGCGCTGGACGGCCTCGGCCGGCGTACCGGTGGGCGCCACCAGGCCTTTCCAGTCGCGCGCGTCGAAATCCGCATAGCCCTGTTCGGCGATGGCGGGCGTGTCGGGCAAGGCCTTCAGGCGATCCTTGGACGTCACCGCCAGCGGACGCAGCTTGCCGCTGGCGATCAGCGGCAGCACCGTGGCGGGGGTCGCGAAATAGATGTCGACCTGGCCACCGATCATATTGGACACGGCGGTCGACGCGCCCGGATGCGGCACGTGCAGGAACTTGACGCCGGCGGCCTGCATGAACATGGCGCCAGCCAGATGGCCGACGGTACCGATGCCGGCCGACGCCATGGTGATGGCTTCCGGCTTGGCCTTGGCCGCCTTCACCACGTCCTCCAGGGACTTGTACTGGCTGGTGGCGCTGACCACCAGCACCACCGGCTGGCCGGCGACCAGCACGATGGGGACGAAGTCCTTGAGCGAGTCATAGGGCATCTTGGGATACAGCGACGGATTGATGGCCAGGTTGGACGTCTGGCCCATGCCTATCGTCAGTCCGTCGGCCTTGGCGCGCGACAGCAGGCCCAGGCCGATATTGCCGCCGGCGCCCGAGCGGTTCTCCACCACGATGTTCCAGCCCGTGGCCTGGCCGACGAACTGCGCGATCAGGCGCGACGCGGCATCGGTGCCGCCGCCCGGCGGGAAGGGCACGATCATGGTGATGGGCCCCGAGGGGTACTTCGCGTCGGCGGCGCGGGCCAGGCCCGGCAAGGTGAAGCCAGCGGCAGCGGCAGCCATGCCGGCGAGCAGAACGCGGCGTTGATGGTCCATGTTGTCTCCTTGGATGATCTGGACGAATCGGCGGTGGATGTTGTTCAGCCTTGCACCAGCTGATTTCATTAGATAGAATACCGTTCTATCTATGATGACCGGCGCCGAATGCCGCTGTCAAGCGAGGCCCCGCCATGCCCAGAAAATCCGCCACGCCTTCCCTGGCCGACGAGAACGCCGCCGCCGGCGGTGTCGCCGCCGTCGATCGCGCCTTGTCCCTGCTGAATGCGTTCTCCGCTTCGCTGCCGCAACCGGATCTGTCGGAGCTGGCCGAGCACACGCGTTTGCACAAGAGCACCGTGCTGCGCCTGATGGCGTCGCTCGAACATGCGCATCTGGTCCACCGGCGCACGGACGGGCGCTATGCCCTGGGTCCGGGCATCGCCCGGCTGCACCAGGTCTACTCGGCCTCGTTCTCCCTGGCGTCGGTGGTGATGCCCGCCTTGCGCGAGCTGGTCGGCATCACCCAGGAAAGCGCGGCCCTGCACGTCCGCCAGGGCGATCAACGCCTGTGCCTGCATCGAGTCGATTCCCCGCGGCCCGTGCGCGATCACACGCGCGCGGGTGACCTGCTGCCCCTGGATCGGGGCGCGGGGGGGCGCATTCTTTCGGCCTATGGCGGCGGCACGGACGCGATTCATGCGCGCGTCCGGCATGAGCAGGTGGTGGTGCTGGTGGGCGATCGCCTGCCCGAACTGGCGGGCATCGCCGCGCCGGTGTTCGGTGCCGATGGCGAGTTCGTCGGCTCCATCACCTTGACCATGCCCGCGGAGCGTTTCGACGCGGCGTATCAACTGCCCGTCAAGCAGGCCGCGCGCGCGCTTACCGCCGCCTTGGGCGGGACGTATCCGCAGCCGGAATAGCCGGCGCGGCCTCGATCGCCCGCAGCACTTCCCGCAAGGCGCGGGTCATCGGCTTGTCCTGACGCAGCACCAGCGCCAGGCCGCGCCGCAAGGGCGCCTCGGTGGCATGGCAATGCCACCGATCCCCTTGCGCGGCATCCCTGCCACTAGCCTTGGCACGGGCCACCGCCATGGCCGGCACCAGGCTGCTGCCCAGGCCCGCGGCCACCATCTCCTTGATGGCCTCGATGCTGCCCAGCTCCATCACCGGGCGCGCCGTCACGCCGTCCTGCGCGAACCAATGGTCGATCAGGCGCCGCGTATTGGCCTCGCTCTGGAACAGGATCAAGGGCGTGCGCGCCAGCGCCGCCGGCGTCACCGGCCCGGGTGGCAGCATGCCGGCGGGCGCGATCGCCACGAAGTCCTCTTGCAGCACCGGCAGCACGGTCAGCGCGCGGCCCGCGGCCGGCAGCGTCACCAACGCCAGGTCCAGCCGGTTGCCGATCACGTCCGCGACGAAATCATCGGTATTGCCCGTGCTTACCGCCACGGTCAGTTCCGGGAAGCCGTGCCGCAACCGTTCGAGGATGGGCGGTAGAAAATGGATGCAGGCGGTGGCGCCCGCGCCCAGACGGATGCGGCCGGCGACCTGCGTGCCATGGCGTGCCACGGCTTCCAGCGCGGCATCGACGGCCGCCGCGATGCGGTCCCGATGCGCCAGCAATTCCATGCCGGCCGCGGTGGGCGTGGCACGGCGGCCGACGCGTTCGACCAGCCGCACGCCGCAGCGGCGCTCCAATTGCTTGACCTGCGCGCTGATGGCCGGCTGCGAGATGCCCAGGCGGTCGGCCGCCGCCGAAAAACTGCCCAGCTCGATGACCAGCGCATAGGCCTGCATATGGCCCAGGTTCAGATCGGTCATGGTTCCCTTGGTGTATTCATGGTCCGCGCGAAGACGCGTCATGGCGTGGACTTATACCTCGGCATTATCCTCAAGTTCAGGCACGGGGAGTAAGATCGCCGTCTAAGCACGCCCACTAATCCGGAGCACTTCCTTGAAATACCGCAAACTCGGCAATACCGATTTGAACGTCAGCCTGATCGGTCTGGGGACCATGACCTGGGGCGAACAGAATTCCGAAGCTGAAGCGCATGAACAGCTGGACTACGCCCTGGCGCATGGCGTGACCCTGGTCGATACCGCCGAGATGTACCCGGTGCCGCCCAAGGCGGAAACTCAAGGCCGCACCGAAAGCTATATCGGCACCTGGCTGGCCCGTACCGGCCGCCGCAAAGACATCATTCTGGCCAGCAAGTGCGCTGGCCCGGCGCGCGATCCCAAGCGGCCCGGCCATATCCGCGACGGCAAGACCTTCTTCGACCGCAAGAACCTCACCGCCGCGCTGGACGCCAGCCTGAAGCGCCTGCAGACGGACTATCTGGACCTGTATCAGCTGCACTGGCCCGATCGCACCACCAATACCTTCGGCGTGCCCTACTACCCGTGGGTGCAGGACGAACACACCGTCCCCATCGCCGAGACGCTGGACGTCCTGCAAGACTTCGTCAAACAAGGCAAGGTCCGCCACATCGGCGTGTCCAATGAAACGCCGTGGGGCGTGGCGCAATTCCTCAAGCATGCGGAGCAAGGCAATCTACCGCGCATCGTGTCTATTCAGAATCCCTACAGCCTGCTGAACCGCCAGTATGAAAACGGCCTGTCGGAATTCAGCCACCATGAAGGCGTGGGCCTGTTGGCCTACTCGCCCCTGGCCATGGGCATGCTGACCGGCAAGTATCTGGACGGCGCCCGTCCCGCCAACGCCCGCCTGTCGATCTTCACCCGCTTCACGCGCTACAGCAACCCGCAGTCGGAAGCCGCCACGGTCGAATACTGCAAGCTGGCGCGGGAACACGGCCTGACGCCGACGCAACTGGCCCTGGCCTTCATCAATACCCGGCCCTTCACCACCAGCAACCTGATCGGCGCCACCAACCTCGATCAGCTGAAGGAAAACATCGACAGCGCCGAAGTGGAGTTCAGTGCCGAACTCCTGAAGGCCGTCGACGCGATCCACGCGCGCTGGACCAACCCGGCGCCGTAAGACGCATGCGGGCGCCCTGCCTGGGTGCCCGCACGCGCTTATTTGTGTTCGCGTCTATACAAACAAGAAATCCATCGTTCGCCTGACCCCGTGGTCTCGTTAGCATGAAAGGCCCAGCCCTTTATTCCAACGAGGCCACGCTATCTTGGGCGACACCCACACTCCGCCGGCGCGCTGGCGCGAAGGCACGCTTACCGTGCCCGCGCTGCGAGAACTTGCCGCGCATACCGCGCTGAACCTGATCGAGGTCCGTTCGCACGCGTCGGACGCGGCCCCACTCGCCCAAGGCGCTACACCGGTCTTCTGGAAAGACCTGCTATGGCTGCCGGACATCCGTGATTTCGCCGACGAGGCGCTGTTGCGCCAGCGCCTGCGGGCCCTCGGTCTGGACGCGGACCGCCCCACCATCCTCTACGGCGATCACTGTCAATACGGTTTCTACGCCCGCTGGGCGCTACGCCACGCCGGCTTGCGGCCAGTCTTCGTGCTGGAGCAGCCGGAAGCCTTGACCGAGGCCTTGCCTGCCGCGGCGGGCGCGCTGCCTGCCGCCGCCATAGAGAGCGGCCCCGCGCCGCGGCGCGCCTTGCGCCAGGACGTCCTGGAAGCCATCGGGCAAGACCGTGTGCAGATCGTCGACGCGCGGTCTCGTGAAGAGTACGACGGCTGGCGCGTCAGCCCGCCCGGCAACGACGACCATGGGGCCGAGCGCGCCGGCCACGTCCCCGGCGCCCGCAACCTGCATTATCTGGACTTGCTCGATGCGCACGGCCGCCTGCGGCCCGATGAAGAACTGCGCGCGCGCGTCGAAGCCGCGGGGCTGCGCGCCGACCGGCCGGTGATCGCCTATTGCCGCCTGTCGCACCGCGCCAGCCTGCTGACCTTCGTGCTGCAGGAAAGACTCGGCTTCGCCGACGTGCGCCTGTACGACGGCTCCTGGACCGAATGGGGCAGCACCGTCGGGTCGCCCATCGCTCACCACCGCCCCTCCCCTACTCTTTGAACACCGTCCTGCCATGTCTCATTCCAAGCTGATCCAAGCGGTCGGCGCCGCGATTCTGGCGCTGACCGCCTTCACCGCGTCGGCCGCCGACGTCACCCTGCGTATCGGCTATCTGCGCACCCAGGGCTATATCGCCGATTTCCCGCTGGCCAACGTCGCCATCCCTGGGGTCAAGCTTGAGCTGGTTCCGCTCGAAACCGGCAACGACGCGCTGGAAGCCGTCAATGCCGGCGCGGTCGACATCGGCGAAACCGGTGAAGTGCAGCCCATCTTCGCGCAAGCGGGAAAGCGGCCCATCCGCGTCATAGCCGCCACCGCGCCGCAGGAAAAGGCCACCGCCCTGCTGGTGCGCAAGGATGCCCCCATCAAGACCGTGGCCGACCTCAAGGGCAAGAGGATCGCGTTCGTACAGGGCACCAACAGCCACTGGCTGCTGATCCAGCTGCTCGCCACCGCGGGCCTGAAGCAGGCCGACATCCAGCCCGTCCTGCTGGGGCCCGCGGACTCCATCACGGCCCTGGCCAACGGCAAGATCGACGCCACCATCACCACCGCGCCCACCATACAGATCATCGAAGCGCAGGGCGGCCGCGTGCTCGCGGACGGCCGCGGGCTGGTCAACAGCTCGCTCTACTACCTTGCCACCACGCGCACCATCGCGGGTGAAAAGCGCGCGGCGCTGGATGCCTTCGTCAGGGCCCTGAACCAGCACCTTGCGTGGATCCAGCAGAACCTCGACCAGCGCGCCACCTGGCTGGCGCCCAAGTACGGCATCCCGCGCGACATCGTGCGGGCCGCCTCCGACGTCATGGTGCCCACGCTGGCGCCGGTGGGCGACGGCAAGCTGGCCGCCTACACGCAGCGTATCGCCGACGCCTTCGCCGACCAGAAACTCATCCCCACGCATCTCGATACCCGGGAAGAGTTCGATGGGAGCTTCGACCGCAACCTTGCCACCCCATGACCGGCCAACTGCGCCGCTTCGCCGTCCCGGTCCTGCTACTGGCGGCCTGGCAACTGGCCGGGTCGCTGGACTGGATAGACGCCACCCAGCTCGGCTCGCCCTGGCAGACCATGCTGGCATTCGGCCAGATGCAGCATGACCAGGTGCTGCTGCCTTCGCTGGGCATCTCCCTGGCGCGCGCGGCCATCGGCCTGGTGCTGGGGGGCGGGCTGGGCCTGCTGCTGGGCGTGGCCGTGGGACTGACCCGGGGCGCCGAGACGCTGCTGGATGCCACCTTGCAGATGCTGCGCACCTTGCCGCACCTGGCCCTGGTGCCTCTGTTCCTGATCTGGTTCGGCATCGGCGAGGAAGCCAAAGTCGCGCTCGTGGCCCTGGGCAGTTTCTTTCCGCTGTACCTGAACACGTTCAAGGCGATCCGCGGCATCGATCCGCGCCTGCTGGAGCTGGCGCGGATCCAGTCGCTGACGCGCCTGCAACTGCTGCGCGAGATCGTCCTGCCCGGTGCCCTGCCGGGCATACTCGTGGGCCTGCGCCTGTCCCTGGGCGCCGCATGGATCAGCCTGATCGTGGCCGAGCAGGTCAATGCCAATTCAGGCATCGGCTTTCTGACGATGCAGGCGCGCACTTTTGGACAGACCGATATCATCATGGCCTGCCTGGTGATCTATGCCCTGGTGGGGCTGTTCGCCGACCTGCTCGTCCGCTACGCGGAAAAGCGCAGCGCCGCCTGGCAGGTTGCGGCATGACGCGCGCCGTGCTGCACGCGGTGACCGCCGCTCCCGCCACCGCCCCTGCCGCCCCGCCGACGCGGCCCGTGGCCTGGCTCCACAAGGTGAGCCGAAATTTCGACGGGCGCGCGGTGCTCCAGGATGTTTCGCTCGACCTCAACGAAGGCGAATTCATCGCCCTCATCGGCAAGAGCGGCTCCGGCAAATCCACGCTGCTGCGCATACTCAGCGGCCTGGACGGCCAGGCGCAAGGCCACATCGAAGCAGCGCCACGCACGGGTTATGTATTCCAGGACGCCCGGCTGGTGCCTTGGAAACGCGTGTGGGAGAACATCACCCTGGGCGTGGCCGCCGGCCGCACTGCCCGGCGCGCCATGGCCGTCGACCTGCTGCGCGAGGTCGGCCTTGAGGATCGCGTCGATGCCTATCCCGCCACCTTGTCCGGCGGCCAGGCGCAACGTTGCGCCTTGTGCCGCGCCCTGTTGCGCGAGCCGCGCCTGCTGCTGCTGGACGAGCCCTTCGGCGCGCTCGACGCGCTGACGCGCATGCAGATGCAGACGCTGGTGGCCGGACTGTGGGCGCGACATCGCATGGCCGCCCTGCTGGTCACGCACGACGTCGAGGAAGCGCTGCTGCTGGCGGATCGCGTCCTGGTGCTGGACCAGGGCCGCATCGTCTCCAGCCTGACGGTCACCTTGCCCCGTCCGCGCAGCCGCACCCTGCCCGCGCTGCAAGTGCTGCGCGAACGACTTCTACAGGAATTCACATGACCCAACCCTCCCTGCATGCGCCCCGGGAGATCCGCTATGGCATCTGGGCACCGCATCGCGGTCATTGGGTCGCGCCCGCCCATGAGCCGGTGACCGCCCCCTTTGCCCTGGCGCGCGACGTGGTGCTCAGCGCCGAGCGCAGCGGCTATGCCACCGCGCTGTTCGCCCAGCACACGATCAATCCGGCCGGCCAGGACGCCGAGGTTCTGGACGCATGGACCGCGGCTGCGGCGGCCGCCGCCGTGACGTCGACCATCGAAATCATCGCCGCGGTCAAGCCGCGCCTCTACCATCCCGCCGTGCTGGCGAAGATGGCGCTGGGCATCGAGGACATCAGCGCGGGGCGCTTCGCCATCAACCTGGTCAGCGCCTGGTACAAGCCGGAGCTCGAACAGTCCGGCATCGGCTTCCCGCCCCATGACGAGCGTTATGCCTACAGTGCCGAATGGATCGCGGTGGCAAAGTCCCTGATGGAAGGCGCCACCGTCAATCACGCCGGACCCGCTTTCCACTTGCAGGACTTCTCTCTGCGCACCACGCGCCATGGCCGTCAGCGGCCTTATATTTACGCCGGCGGCGAATCGGAGCCGGGCCGCCAGCTGGCCGCCGCTCACGCCGACTGCTGGCTGGTCAACGGCCGCCCGGTCGAGGACCTGCGGCCCATGCTGGCCGACCTGGCGTCCCGGCCTCGCGACGGCGCGCCACTGCAATTCGGCACGACCGGCTTCGCCCTGGTGCGCGAGACCGAGGCCGAAGCCCAGGCCGAACTGGCTCACTGGCTGGCCGTGCAGGACGGCGCCAACGACACGGTGCGCCGCCAGTCGGGCCACATCGATCCCGAAGCACGCACCATCCACTACGTCAAACAGTACAAGGAAGGCCGCTTGATCGGCGCCAACGGCGGGACCATACCCGGCCTGGTCGGCAGCTACGACCAGGTCGCGGAACGTATCGCCGGCTTCCATCGGGCGGGCATCGGCACCTTCCTGCTGTCCTTCTTCCCCATGATCGCGGAGCAGGAACGCTTCGCCGCCGAAATCTTCCCGCGCGTGCGCGCCCTGACCGGCACCGTCTGACGGTGCCCTGACACCACCCCCTGCCCTGGTGCATTTCCAAATGGGCATTGAGTATTTAAGCGCCCGGCCGCCGCCGTTTAGAGTGTCATGCACCATCGCGACATTCAAGGCGGTTTATCCATGCAGTGCAGTGAATTCCACAACCGTGCCGACGGTTGTCGCCGCGCGCCTGAAACGGCGGCCGGCAAGAAAGCAGCGCTTCCACGCCTGCCCGGCTTCCGACTGACCACCGCCCTGCTGCTGCTGTGCGGCGCCGTGCTCGGCCCCACCGCCATGGCCGCCACGCCGCAGGCCGGCGGCACCCTCAGAGTCGCGCTGGATGGCGACCCCCAATGCGTCGATCCGCAGCAGCCGGGCAACAACACCGCCCTGAACATCGGCCGCCAGATCACCGACTCCCTCACCGACCAGGACCCCAAGACCGGCGCCATCGTGCCCTGGCTGGCGACCCGCTGGAAGGTCGAGGACGACAGCCGCAGCTTCACCTTCGTCCTGCGCGAAGGCGTCACCTTCGCCGACGGCAGCCCTCTGGACGCCGACGCCGTGCGGGCCAATCTTGAAGGCATCGTCAAGCTGGGCGCGCGCTCGAGCCTGGGATCCACCTATCTGGCCGGCCTGGACCGCGTCGACACGCCGGATGCGCACACCGTGGTGATCCGCTTCAAGGACGCCAACGCCCAATTCCTGCAAGCCACATCGACCATGAGCCTGGGCCTGCTGTCGAAAGCGACGCTGGCGAAGTCCCCTGAAGAACGGTGCCAAGGGCAAGTGGTGGGCTCGGGTCCTTTCGTCCTGCAAAGCTTCGTACACAACCAGGCCGTCAAGCTGAAGCGGCGCGACGACTACGCGTGGGGCTCGTCGCTGGCCGCCCACCCCGGACGGGCCTGGCTGGACGGCATCGAATTCCGCGTCATCCCCGAATCGGGCGTGCGCACCGGCAGCCTGGTGTCGCGCCAGATCGACGTCAATACCAGCGTCCTGCCGCAGGACGAAAAGGTGCTGCAGGCGCAGGGCCTGCCTATCCTGGCGCGCAGCAACCCCGGCCTGGTGTACTCGCTGTACCCGCAGGAGTCCCTGCCGATAGGCGGCGACATCGCGGTGCGACGAGCCTTGGTCAAAGGCATCAACCGCCCCGAATTGCAGACCATCCTGTCGCAATACCAACGCGCGGCGACGTCGCTGCTGGCCCAGACCACGCCGCTATATATCGACCATACGGCCGACCTCGCTTACGATCCTGAAGGCGCCATCAAGCTGCTCGATGACGCGGGCTGGAAGCCCGGCGCCGACGGCATCCGGGTTAAGAACGGCCAGCGCCTGACCATACCCCTGGAATACTGGCAATCGGTCACATACCTGGAGCTGGTGCAACAGCAGTTGCGCGCCATCGGCATCGACCTGCAGCTGAAGAAAAGCGTGATCGGTCAGGTCAATGCCAAACGCGACAGCGGCCAGCTGGCGCTGCAGTTCTACAACCTCACCCGTGCCGACCCCGACATCCTGCGCACGGTGTTCCTGTCCAGCGGCCGCAACGTCAACTTCCGCCAGCCGGCCGAGGTTGACGACATCCTGGCCCGCTCGGCCACCACCCTGGACACCGACACAAGACGCAAGCTGGTGGATCAAGCCGTGACCTTGCTGCTGCGGGACGGGCATGCCATCCCGCTGGTCGAGCTGGCCACCGTGGGCGCCACCGGCAAGAACGTGCATGGCCTGCACTACGAGGCTTCCTCGCGATTGCAGTTCTTCGACACCTGGATCGAAAAATGACACGGCCCGCCACCGCCTACGGTTATCTGGCCGCGCGTCTGGCCCAGGCGGTGTTCGTGCTGTGGGCCGCCTATACGCTGTCCTTTGTCATTCTCTACATCCTGCCCAGCGACCCCATCAGCATCATGCTGAACCAGGGCGACGGCCTGGCCGACCCGGCGCAAGTGGCGGCGTTGCGCGCCGCCTACCACCTGGACCAGCCCCTGCCCGTGCAATACGCGATCGCCCTGGGCCATGCGCTCACGCTGGATCTGGGCAACTCGATTCAGACAGGCCAGTCCGTCGCCGGCATGCTGGCCCAGGCGGCGCCCGCCACGGCGGCGCTGGCGCTATGCGCGCTGGTGGCGGCACTGGTGCTGGGCGTATTGCTGGCGCTGGCCGCCAGCAATACCCAGACGCCGCGCTTGCGACAGCTGCTGCACTCCCTGCCTTCGCTGGGCGTGTGTCTGCCCACCTTCTGGATCGGGTTGCTGCTGCTGCAATGGCTGTCCTTCGGCGTGCCGCTGTTTCCCGCGATGGGCAACGAGGGTTGGCGGTCGCTGGTGCTGCCCGCGGCCACCCTGGCCGTGCCCACCGCGGCCACCGTCGCGCAGGTGCTGCTGCGCTCGCTGGAAGGCGTCTGGCGCCAGCCCTTCATCCACGCCCTGCGCGCCAAAGGCCTGACGCGCGTGCGGCTGCTGCTGGGGCACGTGTTGCCGAACGCTGCCATTCCGCTGCTGACCATGGCCGGGCTCATCATGGGTAATCTGCTGGCCGGATCGGTGGTCACCGAAACCGTTTTCTCGCGGGAAGGCATAGGTCGCCTGGCCCAGAGCGCGGTGGCGGTCAAGGACATCCCGGTGGTGCAAGGCGTCGTGGTGCTGGCCGCAACGGTGTTCGTGCTGGTCAACCTGGCGGTCGATCTGGCCTACCCCTTGCTCGATGCACGCATCACACGCCAACGCGGACGGGCGCTGGCATGACAGACCCCGCCTGCGCGCTGAACTACCCGGACACGCCGGATACAGCCGGCCGCCAGCCCGCTGCCTGGCGCCTGACCCGCACATTGCTCCGCCGACCGGCGCTGCTGGCCAGCTTGCTCGTCCTGACACTCGTCATCGGCTGGGCGCTGTGGCCTGCCTTGTTCACCCACGCGGATCCCCTGCGCGGCGTGCCACGCGACGCGTTGCAGGCCCCCTCGGCGGCGCATTGGTTCGGCACCGACCACCTGGGCCGCGACATCTACGCGCGCACGGTCCACGGCACGTCGACATCCTTGCGCGCGACCGGCCTGGCGGTGCTCATCGCCCTGGCCAGCGGCGGGGCGATCGGATTGCTCGCGGGTTTCCTCGGCGGCCGGGTCGACACCCTGTTGATGCGCGTTACCGACGTGCTGATGGCCATCCCCACCTTGCTGCTGTCCATGGCCATCGTCACGGTGCTGGGTTTCGGCACCGTCAACATCGCCATCGCGGTCGGCCTGTCCTACATCGCCACGTTCAGCCGCCTGATGCGCGGCGAGGTCATGCGCTGGCGCGGCGCGGTCTTCGTCGAAGCCGCCGTGGCCGGCGGCGTGCGTACCGGCACCATCCTGCTGCGCCATGTACTGCCGCACGCGGCGGGTCCCGTACTGGCCCTGGCCGCGCTCGAATTCGGTTCCGCAGTGCTGGCCGTCGCTTCCTTGAGTTTCCTGGGATTCGGCGCGCCGCCGCCGCAACCCGAGTGGGGCCTGCTCATTTCGGAAGGCCGCAACTACATGGCCGCCGCATGGTGGTACACGACCATGCCCGGCGCCGTGGTGGCGCTGGTGGTGCTCGCCGCCAACCAGGTGGCGCGCGCCGTGCAGGAACAGGGAGCCGCATGATGCCGCAAGAAAAGTCCCCGCTATTGACGGTCGAGAACCTGCACGTATCCTACGACGGCCTGGCCTTGCCCGCGCTCGACCGGGTCAGCCTTTACGTCAACCCCGGCGAGATCGTCGCCGTGGTGGGCGAGTCCGGTTCCGGCAAGTCCACGCTGGCGGCGGCCCTGACCGGCCTGCTGCCGGCCACGGCCAGCCGCCACGGTGGCGCCATCCGCTTCGAGGACCGCGACCTTGCCGGCGCCAACGAGCGTACCTGGGTGGCGCTGCGCGGCGGCCGCATCGGCTTCGTGCCGCAGGACCCCGGCTTGTCGCTGGATCCCATCCAGCGGATCGGCGTGCAATTGCGCGAAGCCCTTACCGCGCATGGCGTTCCCCGCCGGCACGCGGCGGCGCAGGTGCCCAGGCTCCTGGCCGAGGTGGGCCTGAACAACACCGATCACATCGCGCGCAGCTTTCCCCATGAGCTTTCCGGCGGCATGCGCCAGCGCGTGCTGATCGCCATCGCGATCGCCAATGAACCGGCCTTGATCGTGGCGGACGAGCCGACCAGCGCGCTGGACGTCACGGTGCAGCGCCAGGTGCTGGACCACCTGGAAGGACTGGCCCGGCGCAAAAACATCGCCGTGCTGCTGATCACGCATGACCTGGGCGTGGCACTGGACCGCGCCGACCGCATCGTGGTCATGCAGCAAGGCCGCGTGGTCGAGACCGGCACCACCGCGGCTCTGTTTGAACAGCCACGCCACGACTACACGCGCGCGCTCCTGGCGGCCGCGCCCCTGCTCGCCAGCCACGCCCGCGGCGCGCTTGCCCGGACACCGGACGCGCGGGCCGCCAACGTCATCGACCTGCAGGCCAGGAGAGAGCCGCCCGCACGCTTTGGCGCAAGCGCCGCGGCGCACGGGCGCGTTGCGGGCGTGGACGCCGCGCCCAGGCAAGGGCCGCTGCTCACCCTCCAAGGGCTGAGCAAGGTATTCGGCTCCGGCCTGAAAGCCGTCGACGATGTGTCATTCGACGTGCCGCGCCACGGTACGACAGGGGTGGTCGGCGAGTCCGGCTCCGGCAAGTCCACCACCGCGCGCATCGCCTTATGCCTGGAACGGCCCAGCGCCGGCCGCGTCCTGTTCGACGGCCAGGACGTCACGCACCTCTCCCGCGGCGCCCTGCGCGATTTTCGCCGCCGGGTCCAGGTCGTCTATCAGAACCCCTACGCGTCGCTCGACCCCCGCTACACGCTGGCGCGCATCATCACCGAACCGCTGGAAGCCTTCGGGGTCGGCGATGGCGCCAGCCGGCGCCGGCGCGCCGCGCAGTTGCTGGAACAGGTGGAATTGTCGCCCGCTCTGCTGGACCGCAAGCCGGCCCAGCTGTCCGGTGGCCAACGTCAACGCGTCGCGATCGCCCGCGCCCTGGCCATCGGCCCGGAACTGCTGGTCCTGGACGAAGCAGTGTCGGCCTTGGACGTGTCCGTGCAGGCGCGCATCCTGGATCTGCTGGCACGCTTGCAAAGCGAACTGGGCGTGAGCTACCTGTTCATTTCGCACGACCTTGCCGTGGTGCGCCAGATCTCCGACCACGTGGTGGTACTGCGCGCGGGCGCCGTGGTCGAGCAGGGACCGGCGCAGCAGGTTTTCGATCACCCCCGCCATGCCTATACCCAGGCGCTGCTGGCCGACAGCCCCGGACAGCGCAGCCGTGTCCGGCAAGGCGGCTTGCATCTCGCGGCGTGAGCAGGGACTTTCAGACCATGACGCAGACTTCCTCTTTTCATATCGGCCTGGGCTTGAACGGGACCGCGCACGAAGGCCAGGCCGCGCATCCCGTGCTCCATTGGGAAAGGGCCATCCTGGAGGCCGATGCCGCTGGCGTCGACTTCGTCACCTTGGACGACCGCGCCGGTCGCGCCAGCGGACCCGGGCAGACGCCGCTGGATGCCGTGCTGCTCGCGGCGCGGGTCGCTCCCCTGACTCGCCGAATCGGCATCCTGCCAAGCGTGGTGGTGCCCCTGAACGAGCCATTCCATGTTTCCACGGCGCTTGCCACCCTGGACTACGTCAGCGGCGGGCGCGCGGGCCTGATCGCCCTGGTCCCGAACACTGGCCATGCAGCGGCGGTGGCGCGATTGGCCGGCGCGGACCTGAAGGGCTTTCCGGCGCCGCGCGCGGATGCGCTCTATGCCGATGCGGACGACGCCTTGCAGGCCATCCGGCTGCTGTGGGACAGCTGGGAAGACGGCGCCATCATCCGCGATGCGGACAGCGGTCGCTATATCGACCGCGACAAGCTGCACTACATCGACTTCAAGGGCGCGGCCTGGTCGATCAAGGGCCCGTCCATCGTGCCGCGGCCGCCGCAAGGCCAGCCGCCGGTGGCCGTTTCCGTGCGTGACGAGCACGGCCTGGCCTGGGCCGCCCGCCATGCCGATATCGCCTTCATACCGGTGGCCGGCGACAGCAGCGCGCAAGCGTCCTTGCGCGCGCGCCTGACCGTGGCGCGGGAGCACGCGGGCGCCGGACTGGCGCCGCTGCGCCATTATGCCGATCTGGTGTTCTCGCTCGACCCGCTCGTGGAGGATGACGGCTGGGAACAGGATGCGGATGGCGCCTATTACGTGGGCACGCCCGACACCCTGGCCGCGCGCATCGTCGACTTCAAGGCCCGTGGCTATGACGGCGTGCGCGTGCATCCGCGTCACCTTGCGCGCGACCTGGCCGCCATCGACCACGCCGTGCTGCCACGGCTGCGCGATGCCGGCCTGCTGCCCGAAAACGGCAATGCGCCCGGCGTTTCCCTGCGCCAGCGGCTGGGCCTGGCGCCAGCCTTGAACCGGTACCAGGCAATTCCGGCCCCCACGGACACAAGCAGCCGCCACGCATGAACATGCGCGGGGTGTATGGCAAGGAGCACAGCGATCATGACGCGCAAGCAAATCATCCTCGGCGCGCACTTCCCCGGCGTCAACAACATGACGGTCTGGAGCGATCCGCGCGCGGGCAGCCAGATCGAGTTCGAGGCCTTCAGACGCTTCGCGCAAGCCGCCGAGCGGGGCAAGCTCGATTTCCTGTTCCTGGCCGAAGGCTTGCGCCTGCGCGAACAGCGAGGCCGGCTGCATGACCTGGATGTGGTCGGACGGCCCAATACACTCGTGATCCTTGCCGCGCTGGCCGCGGTGACCTCGCGCATCGGGCTGGCCGGCACTTTGAATGCCACCTACAACGAGCCTTACAACCTGGCGCGCCAGCTGGCGACTTTGGACCATGTATCGGCGGGCCGCTCGGCCTGGAACGTGGTGACCTCGCCGGGTGCGTTCACGGGGGAAAACTTTCGCCGCGGCGGCTACCTGCCCTTCGAG
Organism: Bordetella sp. N; assembly: GCF_001433395.1. Lineage (GTDB taxonomy): Bacteria > Pseudomonadota > Gammaproteobacteria > Burkholderiales > Burkholderiaceae_B > Bordetella_C. The sequence continues at coordinate 6,813,123 of NZ_CP013111.1, read as the reverse complement.
CAGCGCTACGAGCGCGCGCGGGAATTCGTCACGCTGGCCCGCCAGCTGTGGGACGGCGGGCGGCACGACTTCGACTACCAGGGGCCGCAGTTCGATGTGCGCGGTCGTTACGACGTGCCGGCGCCGCCGCAGGGGCATCCCGTGATTTTTCAGGCCGGTGATTCCAGCGCGGGCAGGGAGTTCGCCGCCGGCACCGCCGACGCCATCTTTACCCGCCACGGGGCGCTGGCCGAAGGGCAGGCCTTCTATGCCGACGTCAAGGGACGCCTGTTGCGTTATGGACGTGCCCCGGGGGAACTGAAGATCCTCCCGGGCGTGGGGGTGGTGCTCGGGGATACGGCGGAGGAAGCTGCCGCTCGATACGCCGAGGTGCGGCGCCAGCAGGTCAGCCCGCAGACGGCCATCGTCCTGCTTGAGCAGGTTTGGAATCGCGACCTGTCGGGCTATGACCCGGACGGACCGCTGCCGGACATCGAGCCGGACCTCGAGGGCAGCATCGTCGCGCGTGGCCGCACCCGGCAGCATGACGACAATGCGGCCACGGCGGGGCGCTGGCGTGAATTGGCGGAGCGGGACGGGTTGAGTATTCGCGAGCTGATCATCCGGGTCACGGGGCGCCAGCAGTTCGTCGGCACTCCGGCGCATGTGGCTGATGAGATCGACCGTTATGTGCAGGGGGATGCCTGCGATGGCTTCATCATCGCGCCGCATCTGCTGCCCGCGGGGATCGAGGAGTTCGTCTCCCGCGTGGTGCCGCTGCTACAGGAGAAAGGCGTGTTCCGCCGGGAGTATCGCGGGCAGACCTTGAGGGAGCATCTGGGGCTGCCGCCGGCACAGAGGCATTTTCAGCCTCAGGCTGAAGCGGTGACGCATTGAGAGAATGCTTGGCCGTGGCCCGGCGACCGGTACTAGCCCTTGCGGTAGCGATCGAGCCCGATGGGACTGGCGTCCATGGCCTTGAGGATCTGGTCCAGGCCCTGGACCGCGACGGCGACGTGCAGGCGGCCGCTGGGGCCACAGACGTCGTCGCCGCTGGTCCATGCGGGTGCGCTGCCGCCGGCATGGCGGGCGCGTAGCCAGCCCTGCCGGTCGACCAGGAATTGCGCGCCGGGCAAGGTGTCGGGTGTGGCGCCGGCCAGCAGAGAATATGCCTCCCATGCGGCAGCATCGATACTGACGCATTCTGGAACGACCGCCGACTCTGCGTCCACCGCAGATTTTTCTTCGACCGTGGACCCCGTATCCACCGTTGATTTTGCTTTGACCGCCCCGCCCCGCGTCAGGACTACGGTCACCACGCGCGGATCGTCGCGCTCATCGGCCGCGGTGGATGGCCCGTGCGCGACGATGCGCACGGGCTGGCCTCGCAAGGCCGACAACATGATGTGCCCGCGTCCGCGGCAGGACAAGGCGATCTCCGGCGCCGGGACCGCCGGCATGCCCGAGCCTCCGCTCTCCCCGTACGCCGACGCCCGCAAGTAATCGATCACGCGCCAGGCCTCTTCAGGCGGCAAGGCCTGCACGCTTCCTGCCTCACCCGGGTGATGCAGTATCCGCCAGTAGATTTCGCCTTCCAGGCGATTCTGGAACAAGGGCTGCCCCAAGGCGCTGGGCCAGCGCGCCTGCGTGGACGCCAGCGGTCCTTGTCCGTCGGCAGCCACGCCGTGGCAGGCCGCGCACTGCGCCTGGTAGGCAAGCTTGCCTTGCAAGAGGCTCAACGGCGTATAGGGCAAGGTCGACCGGTCGAATGACGTCTGCACCGCCGGCGTCAGATAAAGCGCCGGCCGCGGCCAGGAGGCACAGAGCAGCAACACAACCGCCGCAGCCCACGCGGGCCACCGGAGCCGTCGACGCCACCAGCCGCCAAGCAGCAACAGCCCAGCCAGGGCGACCATTGCAACCGCCACGGCAAGCTTGCGCCACACATAAGGACTGACCGGCAAATCAGCGTCATAACGCCAGGAAAATGGCCATGGCACTTGCGGCACAGGCAGCCGCGGCACCGGCAAGTCCAGCCACGCCGCCACAACACTGCCCCCGAGCAGGATCAGCAGCAGCGACAGCAGAATCGTCAAACCCATCACCGCCCGGCGCCGCGCCGATTGCCCAGGCCACGATGGCCCCACTGGCCCCCTAGCCGATTCGGCTGGCTCCGGAGCCCCCGCTTCCAACCTTGACGATCCGCCACCGCTCCCGGCGCGGCCGCCCGCCCAACGGCGAGGCGCTTGCGCCTCGCCTTCACCCCCTACCATGTCGCATCCAGCCCCAGCAAGGACAAGGCCCGCCGCCTTAGGTCGGTGATGCGGGGATCACCGCGATGGCGCGGATACGGCAAATCATTGATCAACTCGTCCTTGATGCGCGCCGGCCGGTCGCTCAGCACAACGATACGAGTCGCCAAAAACAAAGCCTCCTCGACATCGTGCGTGACCAGCAAGGCGGTCACCCCGGACCGCTGCCACAACTCCACCAGCTCCGACTGCATCGCCAGGCGCGTCAGCGAATCCAGCTTGCCCAGGGGCTCATCCAGGATAAGAATGCGCGGGTCATTCACCAGCGCGCGCGCCAGGGCCGCCCGCTGCGCCATCCCCCCCGACAACTGATGCGGATACGCCGAGCCGAATTGCGCCAGGCCCACGCGCTGCAAGGCTTCGTCGATACGCGCCCCCTGGCGCGCCAACAAGCCGCGCGCCTGCAAGCCCAAGGCCACGTTGTCGCGCACCGTGCGCCAGGGATAGAGCGTGGGGTCCTGAAACACCAGGATCCGGCTGGGATCGGGCCGCGTCACCGCCACCCCATCCGCCTCGATGACACCTTGCCCGGGCGTCTCCAGGCCGGCGACCAGACGCAACAGCGTGCTCTTGCCGCAACCGCTGGGCCCCAGCAAGGCCACGAACTCGCCGGGCTTGATGTCCAGGTCGATATCATCCAGCACCGGCAGCGCCGCGCCATCCAGATCGAACGCATGGCTGACGCCGCGCACTGCCACACTCGCACCGTCGACCGTCTTCGACTGCGTCGCCACCGCTACCATTTCACGACTCCCTTCTGCCACGCCAGCAAGCGGTCGCGCACCGCGAACAGCAAGGTGATCAAACCCGAGAACGTCAGCGCCATGACGATCAGCGCACCGTACATATTGGCGTAGGAAGCCCAGCCCTGCGCCCACGAAAGATAGAAGCCCAGTCCGGACTTGACACCCATCATCTCCGCGGCCACCAGCACCGAGAATGACGCTCCCAGTCCCATGAACAGCCCCACGAACACATGCGGCAGCGCGCCGGGTATCGCCACACGAAAAATCAGGAACCGCGCATCGGCGCCCAAGGTGCGCGCCACGTCGTAGAACGCCCGATTGACGCTGGCCACCCCGGACCAGGTCAACACCGTCACGGGAAACCAGGTCGCCAAGGCGATCAGGAACACCGCCGCGGCCCAGCTCGACGGGAAGAAGAAAAATGCCATGGGCAGCAGCGCCGTCGACGGCACCGGGCCCAGGAAGCGCAGCACGGGATGCACCCAGTAACCCAGCCCCCGTGACCACCCTATCGCCACGCCGGTGACGAAACCGCTGATGGCGCCCAGCACATAGCCATTCGCCAGCAACCACAATGAATTCACCAGGCTGTCGAGCAGGCGCTTCCAGTCGCCGACGTAGATCTCGATCAAGGACTGCGGCGGCGCGAAGAACGGGCTGGGCAGCAAGGCCAGCTTGGCCGTGACCACCTCCCAGATGCCGACCAGGACGGCCAGCAGCACCAGCCAGGGGCCGGCGCGCTGCACCCTGCGGACGAGCGGCCAGGGCCGGTACGCCGCGCCGCTGACCGCGAGCAGGCCCAGCAGCACGGCCACGCTCACGGCGGCCAGGCCGAACTCGCGCGTATAGCCCCACTCCTTGAAGCCGACCTCCTGATTGGGCCAAGACAGGGTCAGCACGCCCACGGCGGCCCAAAGCAAGCCGGCGCCCAGCCCGGTCAGCCACAGGCGCGCGGGCCGTTGGCTGGACGCCGCAGCCGCGCCGACACCCAGGGCGGTATCAGCCGATGACATCGGGCACCACCACTTTGGCGTACTTCTGCACATCCAGGCCGGGGCTGAGCACCTTGATGCCCTTCAGGTCCTCGGCATAGCCGACGATCTCGGCGCGCAGCGCCGCGCCCGTGGACGCGTGGCCGTGCGTGTGCGAGCGCAGGATGGAGGCCACACGTTCGGCGGGCACTTTCTGCGGGATATAAGGCGCAAAGATACGTGCCGTCTCGTCGGGGTTGGCCGCCGTCCACTTCTGCGCGGCGATCACCGCGCGGGCCGCGGCCGACGCGGTTTCCGGATCCTTGCGCACCAGATCGCCGCGCAGGCCCAGCACGCAGCAGGTGCGGTCCGCGTAGGCGCCGTCCAGATTGGTGGCCACCTGACGCAGATGGTTGTCTTCCTTGTAGACGAACAGCTGCGGATCGTCGCCCGCGATCGCGTCGACCTCGCCCTTGCGCAACACTTCGGCGAACAGGTCCTGCGGATACTGCTTCCACTCCACGCTATCGGGATCGATGCCCAACTGCGCGACGCGAATCGCAAAGTAATTCTTGACCGGGCTGGCCTGGTCGGACACCGCCACACGCTTGCCCTTGAGATCCTTAATGTCCTGGATGGACGACTCCGCCGGGGTCAGCAAGCGCATGCAGCCACCGTGCGTGCCCACGGCCAGCTTGACGTCGAAGCCCTGCTCCAGCGGCTTGAGCCAGCGCAGCGCCATGCCGATGCCGCCGTCGGCGTGGCCGGTGGCGATGGCTTCCAGCAACTGGTCCGTACTGCCGCTGAAGTTGATGCGCTCGACCTTCAGGCCATACTGTTCGAAGAAGCCGCGCTCCAGCGCCACCGACACCGGCGACTGGCACACCGCGGTCTGGCTCCAGGCGATGCGGATGGTGCGCGGGGTGGCATCGGCGGCCAGCACGCGCGAGCCCAGCATGCCCAGGGGCGCGACGGCGCCTATCATGCCAGCCGCGCGCAACAAGGCGCGCCGCGATACGCCGGAACGGGACAGCCCAGCCTGTCCGCCAGTCGATCCATACCGATTCGTCATGATGTCCTCTTTCCTGTTTATATGCCGCCATGCGGCTTATCCCGCAGTATCTGCGCGAGCAACAGGCCGGCAAAATACAAAGCCGGGATAAACAAAGTGGGCATAAGGAAATACGGCACGGGCATACCGCGGAGACACACGACACGGACATACGGCGCCCCATAAAAAAGCCGCCGACCCTGCGGCCGACGGCTTTCTCAGGCACTACCGATCAGGCTTCGACCGGCTTGCGCAACTTCACCATCAGCACATAGACCAGCAGCGCCAGCGCGCAGAAGATGGCCATGGTGCCCGTCACGGCCAGCACCCCGACGCGGCCGAACAGATCGCTGACCAGCCAGCTGGAAAACGCGCCTATGCCCATCATCAGGGCATTCATCACTGCCGCGGCGGACCCGGCGATATTGCCCAGAGGTTGCAAGGCGCCCTGCTGCGTGCTCGGCGTGATCAAGCCATAGCAGAAGGCATTCAGCATGAACAGCGGGGCCAGGTTCCACGCCCGCACCAGCTGCGTTTCGGTCAGAACCAGCATGACCAGCGCGGACACCAGTGCGATGCTCAAGCCTATCTTTATCAGGCGATCGCCCGATACGTAGCCCGCCAGCCGGCCGCTCAGGTATGACGCCAGCATGATGCATGCAGCCGCCGCGCCGAACAGCAGGCCGAACCATTGCGAAGGCACGCCCAGCGCTTCCATCAACACCAGCGAAGATCCCGTGACGTAAGCGAAGTGGCTGCCGAATCCCAGACCGCAGATCAGCATGTACGCGACGCAGACCGGATTGCGCAGCAAGGCCATGTAGGCGCCCAGCACCGAAATCGACGGCGGCCGCTGCTCCGCGTTCGCGCGCAGACGCGGCGCCGATTCCTCCAGCCCCAGCCACACCAGGCCCAGCACCACCACGCCCCCGACCATCATCAATGCATAGATGGCGCGCCAGTGCGCAACCTCCAGCAGAAACGCCCCCACCGACGGCGCCACCATCGGCGCGATCACGCGGATGATGGCGATGTTGGACAGCAGCGTGCGCACCTTCACGCCGTCGAAGTGATCGCGCACCAGGCTCATCGACAGCACCGCGCCGGCGCCCGCTCCCGCGCCTTGCAGCAGGCGCCACGCCAGGAAGGTATCGATGGTGTTGGAGAAGGTGCACCCCGCGCCGCCCAGCGTGTAGATCACCAGACCGAACAGCAGCACCGGCCGCCGCCCCCAGCGATCCGACAGCGGACCGTAGACCAGCGGCGCCGCGGCGAAGCCGACGAAGAAGATGCTCAGGCTCAAGGCCACCCGCGCCGCATCGGTATTCATGTCGCGCGCGACCGCGCCGAAAGCGGGCAAGCCTATGTCGATGGACAGGGAAGCCAGCGCGGCCAACGCACCGCAGAAAAGAATGAAATAGAAGGAATGTGGAGAAATGCGGAAACGTGGGCGGGGGTTCATGGCCGAGGGTGGGCGTTGAGGAAGGGAATGCCCGCTTGTGGCGGTAGCAATCGTTTGCAAGTTTAGCGCGGGCGGCCTGACAGCTCGCCGATAGCTACCTTCCGAAGCGACGTGCGCCAAGGCGGTGCAACGAGACATCGCCGATGCCCTGTTTCAGGGCATATGCACACGGTCTCCATCAAGTCTTGAAACCCTTACAAACCAGAAGTTTCGGTGAAACCCCAAGGCATCTCACGCCAATTACACGCCCTCGCTCCTAGAATTCGGCGGACTTCATCAAGGGTATTTCCCGCTTTCAGCCGAGATTTTTTCATGTGGCGCCGACTGCAACGCAAACTGTCCGCCTGGACACCGGAACACAAGCGCATCGCCGTGCGCTTTCCGGATGCGAGCGAACTCCGCCGGCGCGCCGCGGCGCCCGCACCATCCCTGGGCATGATCGCCGGCTTCTATACCCGCGACAGCATCTACGAAGCGGAGAAGAATCGCTTCATGCAATCGGCCCGCCTGATGGGGCTGCCCGCCGACGTGGTGGCGGTGCAATCCACCGGCTCCTGGGTGCGCAATGCCGCGCTGAAGCCTGGCGTCCTGGCCACCTTGCGTGACAAGCATCGCGGCCCGCTGCTGTATGTCGACGTCGATGCGGTCTTCCATCGCAATCCCTGGCCGGCACTGCTGGACATGGACTGCGATATCGCCGCCTACTATGAACCGGAAGGACATCTGCTGAGCGGCACGCTGTTGATCAACGACACGCCGGCCGCCGCGGCATTGCTCGCGGCATGGCGCGACGCCTGCGCGGCGGCGCCGCGGGAATGGGACCAGCTCGTGCTGGAACGCCTGATGGAGGAGGATGCCGCACGCCCCAGGCCGCGCTACAGGCTGGCGCGCCTGCCCGTGTCCTTCTGCTGGATATTCGACAAGACCAATAACGAAACCTGCGACGCCGTGTTCATCGAGCATCTGCAAGCCAGCCGCGAAGCCAAACAGCGCAAGCGCCTGTTCGGCCGCCCCGGCAAAGCTTTGCGACGCAGGCGCGAACACTCGCTGGCCATCGAACGTATCCTGTTCGACAGCGGCGCCGTCACCCCTGCGCGCCCGCCTCGCGCATCAGATCCGCCACCGCTCCGCGCATCCAGCGATGCGATGGTACGTCGTCCCAGCGCGCATGCCACACCATGTTGTAGTGCGACGTGGGCAGGGGAAACGCCAGATTCTTGACGTGCAGGGGATGGAAGCGGGCAATGTAGGTCGCCAGCTTGCGCGGCATCGTCACCGCCAGATCCGTCTGCAGCAGAATCAGCGGCACATGGCTCATGCTGGATACGTAGAGGTCGAACTCGCGCCGATACCCCGCATGGCGCAACCACGTGTCGACCTCATTGTCCTTGCCCTGCATATCCGTGGTGGTCACGAAACGCAAGGCACTGAAGACCGCCGGCGTCAGGCGCCGCCGCGCGGCCGGGTGCCCATGGCGCAGCAGGCAGACCCGGTCGTCGTCGAACAGGGGCTGGCTGCGAAAGCGCCCGCTCACCTCATCGAAGCGGCCCAACGCGATATCGACGGAATGGTCCTCCAGCTGCTTCTCCGGTAGCGCCACGCCCTGCATATTGACGAAGCTGAAACGCACCATGGGCGCCTGGCGGTCGCAGTAGCTGCGCAAGCCCGGCGCCAGCATCCATTCCAGCGTATGGCGCGCGGCGATGCGAAACGTGCGGGTGGACTTCAAGGGATCGAAGGCCTCGCCGTCCTCCATCAGCCCGCCGATGGCGGCCAGGGCCTCGCGCACGGTGGGGCGAATCTCGATGGCGCGCGGGGTCGGCACCAACTGGCGCTTCACCAGGACGAACAGCGGGTCGGCGAACAGACGGCGCAACTCCGCCAGCTTGCGGCTGATGCCGGGTTGCGTGGTGTGCAGCCGCAATGCCGTCTCGGTGGCGCTGCGGGTTTCCATCAACAGTTCGAACACGGTCAACAGGTTGAGATTGACCTTGCGCAGGGTATCCAGCTCCATCGACAGCTCCGTGGCTCATGACCCATGACATATGACCCATGCCCGATGTCATACCAAAAAACGCATTATATGTTTCATATAAATGATTTGATGTTATGACAAAGCGACCTTAGGATTTGCTCGCCCGTGTTCGCCCCCGGGCGCAACAGGAGAACATTGATGAGCAGGCAGCCCCAGACGCCCTTCCCGCTGGTTGAAATCACCGGTACCCCGCTGGCGCGTGGCCGGTCCTACGGCGAGCAGGCGCGGCAGCGCATCGCCCGCTCCATCGAGCACTACAGCGAGCAGGCGGCGCGGCTGAAGATGGCGCCGGCCGAGATCGACAAGGTCATCCACAGCTACATCCCGGTGGTCCGCAAGTTCGACGAGAACTACCTTGCCGAGATGCAAGGCATCGCCGAAGGCGCCGGCGTGCGCCTGGAAGACATCTTTCTGCTGAACAGCCGCACCGAAGTGATGAAGCTGGCCGTGCGCCCCGAACTGCGCGCGCGCCTGCTGGGCGAGACCAATGACGGCTGCACGTCGGTGAAAGTGACCCGCGCCGCCACCCAGGACGGTGAGCTTATCCACGCCCAGAATTGGGACTGGAAAGAGGAATGCTCGGAAACCGGCGTGGTGCTGCGCATCCTGCGAGACGACGGCCCCGACCTGCTGACCTTCACGGAAGCCGGCATGCTGGCGCGTTCGGGCTTCAACTCGGCCGGCATCTCCATCACGGGTAACAACCTGGAGTCCGACCGCGACTATCGCCAGATCGGCGTGCCGCTGCCCCTGATCCGCCGCAAGGCCCTGGAAAGCACCTTCGTCGCGCATGCCATGCACGCCGTGTATGCCACGCCCAAGACCGGCTCCAACAATATGGCGGTGGCTCATGTCGGCGGCGTCATCATCAATTTCGAATGCGCGCCTGACGAGACCTTCCAGCTGCATCCCGAAAACGGCCTGCTGGTTCATTCCAACCACTGGCTCAGCCCCATCGCGCTGACCAAGCTCAAGGACACGGGCATCGCTTTTTCGCCCTGCACCTTGTACCGCGAACAACGCGTGCGCGAACTGCTGGCGCCCCACGTGGGCAAGATCACCATCGCTGACGTCAAGAACGCCCTGCTGGACGACTACCAGTCGCCCTGGTCGGTGTGCCGGCCGCCGCGCGGCGACTTCGGCCGCGCGACCCGCAGCGCCACGGTGTCCACCGTCATCATGCAGCCGGCCCACGGGTTCATGGAGGTGGCCAACCTGCCCGCCCTCGACCCCACGTTCACCCGCTATGAGTTGCCACAGCGCGAGCCGCGCTGATCCACCACCGTAGCCAAAAAAATACCAACGCCAACCATTCAGGACCCGATGCGCGGAGCATCGCCACACAACAAGGGGAATCCAACCATGAAGACCACCATCGCCACACTCGTCGCGCGCCTTGCCGCCGGCGCCACTGCCGCCGCGCTGCTGACCGGCCCGGGCCTGGCCAGCGCGGCCGACCGTTATCCCGATCACGCCATCCGCCTGATCGTGCCGTTCGCCGCGGGCGGCGGTACGGACATCATGGCGCGCATCATCGCGCAGGACGTAGGCAAGGAGCTGGGGCAGACCATCGTCGTGGAAAACCGCCCCGGCGCCGGCGGCGGCATCGGCGCGGCTTTCGTCGGCCAGGCCAAGCCGGATGGCTACACGCTGCTGATCGGCTCCACCGGCACGCATGGGGCCAACCAGTTCCTGTATTCGAAACTGCCCTACGACCCGGTCAAGGACTTCACGCCCATCTCCGTATTGGCCACCTTCGACAACGTTCTGGTCGTGCCCGAGTCGTCCAAGGTACACACGCTCAAGGACCTGATCGATACCGCGAAGAAGAATCCCGGCAAGCTGAACTACGGCGTGACCACCGTCGGCAGCTCCTCGCACCTGGCCGTGGAGAAATTCAAGCGCGACGCCGGCATCGAGGCGGGCGCCGTGCCGTACAACGGCGCGGGCCAGGCCACCACCGACCTGCTGGCCGGCCGCCTGGACTTCATGCTGGACTTGCTCGGCACGCAACAGGGCAATATCAAGTCCGGCAAGGTGCGCCCCATCGCCACCTCGGACACCAAGCGTAACGCGCTGCTGCCCGACGTTCCCACCATCGCCGAGTCCGGCTATCCCGGCTTCAGCGCGGTGGGCTGGATCGGCCTGTTCGGCCCCGCCAACCTGCCGCCCGCGGTGGTCGACACCCTGTACAAGGCGATCGACAAGGTCTACAGCTCGCCGGACTTCCAGGCCACCATGCGCGCGCGGTCTTTCGACATCGACCATATGCCGCCGGCCGAGTTCACCAAGTTCCTGGCGGGCGAGCGGACCAAGTGGGGCACCGTGGTGCGTGAAGCGAACATCAAGCTGGACTAAGCTGGCCTTGCCGCGGCGACAACAGGAAGAGACATCAAAGGGATAACGATGAATCAGCGAACGAACCTACCCGAAGACATGCGCTGCGTGGTGTTGATCGGCATCGACTTCGACGGCCCCAGCCACGAAGTCGGCCGCGGCATCGCGCCGCTGGGCAAGCACTCCTGGGGCAATTATTCCGCGCGCTGCGGCGTGCCGCGCCACATGGACATGCTGGATGGCCACGGCATCAAGGGCACTTTCTTCGTGCCCGGCTATGACGCCGAGCGCCATCCCGACACCATCGCTCGCGTCGACCAGCGCAACTTCGAAGTCGCGGCGCATGGCTATCTGCACGAGGCCTGGGAGCTGGGCCTGGAGGAAGAAGAGGCCTTGCTGCGCAAGACCGACCGCATTCTGCGGGACGTCATCGGCAAGCCTGTCCTGGGCTGGCGCTCGCCCTCCGGCCGCAAGAGCGACCGGACCATGGCGGTGCTGAAATCGATGGGCTATATCTACGATTCCAGCGACAAGGACTACGACCGTCCCTATCGCCTGCGCTTCGGCAAGGGCCCGGACGACGTCATCGTCGAGCTGCCCAACAACACCTACAGCCTGGACGACTTCCCCTTCTACAAGTTCAGCCACACGCCGCCGTCGGAAGTGCTGGGCCAATGGAAGTCCGAGTTCGACGCCATCTACGGCCATGACCGCTTCTTCGTGATGTCGCTGCACCCGCGCGCGGGCTGGGGCTCCGGCACGCCCTCGCGCACGCGCGCCCTGTCCGACCTGATCACCTATATGAAGGGTCATGACGGCGTGCAATTCATGGACTATCGGACTTTCGCGCAGTGGTGCCAGCAGCACCGCGACAACCTTGAAGAGGTTTCCTTCGCATGAACACCTACACCTGGCCCCAAGGCGCCCGCACGGTGGTGCTGCTGACCGTCAACTTCGACGCCGAAACCTTCGACCTCAAGGAAACCGCGCCGGAACGCCTGTTCGGGCGTTATTCCTACGGCCGCTACGCGGTGCGGGCGGGCTTTCCGCGCCTGCGCGAGCTGTTCGCCCGGCATGGCGTGCCCGCCACCTTCTTCGTGCCCGGCGGCGACGCCCGGCGCCATCCCGAACTGGTGCGCGCGCTGGCTGAGGACGGCCATGAAACCGCCGCGCGCGGCATCGACCTGGAAAACTTCGCCACGCTCGGCGACAAAGAGGTAGAGGTGCTCGCCAGCTCGCGCGCCATCCTCGCCGACATCACCGGTCAGGCGCCGGTCGGCTTCCGCGCGCCGGGGGGTGAGTTGTCCTCGCGGACGCTGGGCCATTTGGCTGAACAGGGCTTTCTCTACGACGCCAGCTTTCAGGATGCGGACCAGCCCTACGTCTTCAGCGTCGGGACCGGCGGCAAGCAGATCGTCGAACTGCCGTCGAACTTCGCCCTGGACGACGCGCCCATCTATTCCGCGCGGCACACGCATGCGCGCCTGCAGACCATCTGGCGCGACGAGATCCAGGCGCTGCACGCCGAAAGCGTCCTGATTCCCATCACGCTGAACCTGCGTGGCGACTTCGGGTCCACGCGGGCGGCGCGTATCGCTGTGCTGGATACGTTGCTGACGGAAATCAAGCAGTTGGGCGACGTGCGCTTCATGACGTGCCAGCAGCTGGCCGAGCACACGTTGTCGCTCAAGCTCGCGCCCGAGCCCGATCCCTATCTGGCCCATGCCGAGACCCTGGCCAATACGGTGTATCGGGGCGACCTGGCGATCAAGCCGCTGTAGTCGCTACAGTCGATGTAGTCGCTGCACGCGCAGGCAAAAAAAAGCGGCCCCGCGAGGGGCCGCCTTCACTTGCTCCCGGGCGTCGCCACCCGGGTCGTTCTTCCCGAACTCTTAATCCAGCTTGATGTTCGCGGCCGCGGCCACGTCCTTCCACTTGGCGATTTCCGAGGTCATGACGGCTTTGAACTGATCAGGCGTATTGCCCACCACCGTGCCGCCCAGTTCCTTGAAGCGCTGTTGCAACTCCGGATCCTTCAGCACTTCCACCGATGCCTTGTACAAGGTCTCGGCGACTTCAGGCGACACGCCCTTGGGGGCCAGCAGGCCGTTCCAGGCCGACACGTCGTAGTTCTGGATACCGGCTTCGGCGAAGGTCGGCACGTCCGGGATTTCCGGCAGGCGCTGTGCCGAGGCAACCGCCAGCGCACGCAGGCGGCCGGCCTTGATGAAAGGCAGCGACGACGGCAGCGGTTCCCAGATCATCGACACCTGGCGGCCGATCACGTCGTTGAAGGCCGGGCCCGCACCCTTGTAGGCGACGTGCATGATCTGCGCGCCGCTGTTCTTCTTGAGCAGTTCCATGGCCAGGTTGCCCAAGGTACCGGCGCCAGACGAGGCGTAGGTGTACTTGTTCGGCGCGGCCTTGGAGTCGCTGATCAGGTCGGCCAGCGTCTTCGCCTTCACATCTTCGTTGACGCTCAGCACGCCAGGCACCGACACGATCTGCGTGATCGGGGTGAAATCGGCCACGGCGTCATACGTCAGCTTGGTGTAGATGGCGGGGTTGGCGGCATGCGTGCTGGACGACGCGAGCAGCAGCGTATAGCCATCGGCCTTGGCTTCGGCCACGTACTTGGAACCGATCACGCCGGCGGCGCCGGCCTTGTTCTCGACAACGACCGTGGCGTCCAGCTTCTGGCCCAGCTTCTGGGCGAACAGGCGACCGATGACGTCAGCGGTGCCACCCGGCGCGAAGGGGATGATCAGGCGGATGGGCGCGGACGGATAGTCCTTGGCCATGGCGGCGGGGGCCACGCCCAACAGCGAGCAGGCGGCGGCGAGGGCCACGATGGAACGCTTCAGCATTTCAGGTATCTCCAGTTCAATATCATTTTTCAAGTGGCTGGGAGAGCCGGGAACTACGACTCGATGTGGCTGAAAGCCACGCGACGATGTGCGCCAGCACTTCATCGCTATTACGGTCCGACATACAGGCGTGGCTGTTGCCATGCACGCCCACGGCCGGCAGATCCAATACCGTCACGGGCGCGCCACGTTCGCGCAGCGCCTGGACGTAGGCCTCCGCCGACTGGCGGTAGGTGGACCAGAGCGGACTCCGGTCCAGGTAATCGCCCCACAGCATCAGCTGCGGCGTGTCCGCCGGGCTGGCGGCGGCGGGTATGGGGATGGGCATGCCCGTGGGCTCGACGGTGACCACGGCGCGCACCAGATCGGGATGGCGCAAGGCGGCGTGGCCGGCATGGCCGCCACCCTGGCTGTGGCCAAGAACGATGCAGGGTCCCACCGCCGCGATCAGTTCGTCATAGGCGGCCAGCGCCATCTCGTTATGGTCCAGCCAGCGCGGCACGAACTGGCGCGCAAATTGATCGAAATGCTCGACGGGAAATTGGGTATCGGCGTGGCTGGCGCCGGGGTAGCCACCGGCCGGGCCGACGCGGAAGACGTCCCACGCCTCTTCGTGACTGCGGAAGATGGGCGCCGACGGGTAGATTTCCGGGAACATGGCCCATGACGCCCGGCCGCGTTCCGGCGCATCGCACACCCAGACGTCGAAGCCGGCCTCCAGCAGGCCCCAGAGCCAGCCGGGCCTGCCGTCCGGTGTGGCCTCCCACTGCGCGCCCGTCATGCCGCCGCCGTGCCATAGCAGGACAGGCAGGGGAAAACGCGGCTGCGCCAAGGCGTAATGCATGGCGTACATCTGGCCGACACTGTAGGTGCCGTTCATGTCGACGGGCCGCGCCGTGCCGCCCGCGACGGTCCTGTCCTGGACCGGCAAGCCTTGCACCTGCGTAGTGGCGCCGCCGAAGAAATGCGAGCGGATGCTGCGTAAGGAGACGTTCGACATGATGGAAGCTGGCTCGAATGCGCCGCAGCTTATCCGCTTTCATGTCCAGATCGAGGCACGCGATCGGTTAAGCTGTGCCAAGTAAGCACACTAAAGAAATCTTTGCGAACTTTGTCATGGACGCCCTCAAAGACCTCGATCTGACCCTGTTGCGCGACCTGCTGGCGCTCGGCCAGGCCGGCAATCTGAGCCAGGCGGCTCGCCAGCGCGGCATCACCCATCCCGCCTTTGGCCGGCGCATCCGTGCGCTGGAGGAATGGGCCGGCGCGACCTTGGTCGCGCGCGGCAGCCGGCGCAGCCCGCTCACGGACGAAGGTCGAAAACTGGCCGCCGCCGCCCGCCAGATCGAAGCCATCCTGCGCAACACCCGTGCCGTTTTGGCACACACGCCCGAACAGACGCTGCAAACCATCACCATCGCGGCCGGCCGCACCCTGTCCCACACCCTGCTGCCGCAGTTGGTCGCCGACATCCGCGACGCCTGCGGCGACATGCTGTGGAAGGTCAAGACCACCAGCCTGCGGCCCGGACTGGAGATGCTGCGGGAGCGCTGGGCGGACTTCATGTTGGGACACGCCCCGGAAGGCGCGGTGCCGCCCGGCATGGAAGATCTGCTGTCGTGCTCCGTCGGCCGCGATGCCCTGGTCGCCGTGTCCGCGCCCCTGGTGTCCGGCTATCCCAAATATGCCGTTCCCCAGAGCCCGTCCCACCCCCTGGTGCCTTACCTGGCTTACGCCCCGGGCATGGCGCTGGGCGCAATCCTGGACAACGCCCTGCCGCCGCTGGGTTGCCGCGACCGCCTTTTCACCATCTACGAGGCAGACCTGGCCGATTCTATCCACGCCATGGTGCGCCAGGGTGTCGGCCTGGCCTGGCTGCCTTTGAGCCTGATCCGCGAAGACCTGCTGCAGGGCCGCGTGGTTCGTGCCGGCGCCAAGGCGGCGGACATCGAAGTCGACGTTCGGCTCTACACCCGCCAGGCCGCCCTGGAAGACGCCCGCACCCGCGGGGTCTGGGAGGCCGTCACGGAAATGTATGATTCTTCCCTAACCCGTTCCTGAGTCCTGGTGTCATGCCCACCCTGCACATGCTTCTGCTGTTCCTGGCCGCCGACCTGGCCTTGAAACTCACCCCCGGCCCCGACATGGCGCTGACTCTGACACGCGGCATGACCCAGGGTTTCCGCATCGCCTGGCTGAGCGTGCTGGGCACCTTCTGCGCCGGCTTCGTGCAAGTGCCCCTGGTGGTGCTGGGCCTGGCGGCGATCTTCAAGGAGTCGCCCACCCTCTTCCTGTTCGTGAAACTGGCCGGCGCCGTATATATGGTCTATCTGGGTGTCCAGGCTTTGCGCCGCAGCCGCAAGCCGCGCGATCTGGCGGCGGTTCCCGCCAAGGGCGAAGGCCGTCAGGTCTTCATCCAGGGCTTCATGACCAATCTGCTCAACCCCAAGGTCTTCATTTTCCTGATTGCCTTCCTGCCGCAATTCACCGATCCCGCGGTCGGCCCGGTGTGGCTGCAGATGCTGATCCTGGCGGTCATTTCCAAGCTGTTCGGCCTGTGCTCCGGCGCCACCTACGCCTATGGCGCGGCGCGCATCCGTCATTGGCTGACGCGCAATCGCTGGTTCCTGCAAGCGCAGGACGGCGTGCTGGGCGTGTGCATGCTGGCCATCGCCGGGTACCTGGTATTGAGTGCGGACACCTCGGTGTCGAAATAGATCTGCTTTACCTTCCTGTCTCTTCCACCCTTGTGAGCGAGCGCGTGTCGATGAAAAACCTGGCCTGGATTGCCGCGGCAACATTATCGGTTTTGCCCTGGGGGGCCCACGCGGTCACCTTCGATTGCGCCAAAGCCCGCTCGGCGCCCGAGAAATTGATCTGCAGCAACCCCGACCTGTCGCAGGCCGACGACCACTTGAAGCAGACCTTCGACGCCGCGCGGGCACGCGCGACCGATAAGAAGGCCTTCAACGATCGCGCGAAACAGGAATGGCAGCGGCGCGAGAAAACCTGCACGGACGCGGCTTGCGTGCGCCAGTGGTACGCCGACCAGGAACGCCTCTACGCGGCCGAGGCGCCGGCACGCGCGCCCGCCGTACAGCCCGCGCCATCCGCGCCTGCCCCGGCCGGGTCGGCGCATCCCGGAACGGCCTCCGCCCCGACGCTGCCCGCTCCCGCGGCGGCGGCCGGCGCGCATGGATCGCCGGCGTTGCCGGACACCCGTCCCGCCGCGCTCAACGCGCCCGACGTCGCAGCCACGGCGCTCTATGCCGAATACCAGCAAAGCGAATCCGCGGCCGATCGCAAATACAAGGGCAAGACCATCAAGATCAACGGCACGGTTTCCGGTGTGAAGAAGGCCGCCAATGGCGATCCCTATATCGAACTGACCGCCGCCGACAACACCATGTCCACCGTCCACCTGGACTTTCCACAGACCGCCGCGGCGGGTGTGGCCCAGCTACAGAAGGGTCAGAAGATCGCCGTTGCCTGCCAGGTGCAAGGACTCGTGCTCGGCGATCCCGTCCTCCGTTGCGCCGACGCCCCCTGACCGCGCCAGGGCGAACACGGTCCGGCAGCGCCAGACCGCGGTCGCCCCGACATCGATCCGCAAGACGGACGTTTCCACTTGCTCGCCGATCTCCGGAAACATGTAGCCATGGGGCCCCTCCCCGCCATGCCCCAGGGTCAATTCGACCGGGACGTCCGACTCGATGAGAAGCTCGGCCACCTCGCGGCCGTCGCGGTACAGCCGCACTTTGTGCTCGGCCAGCGCAGGCACGATACCGGGCGCGAACTGCCATAGCAGGGCCAGCGGCTGCGCGTCGTCGGCCTCCACATGGTCCGCCACCTCGATCTGCCCGCGCGACCGCTGCAAGGTCAGGCTGCGCCGATGGGTAATCCCCGGATAGCGCCGGTTGGTGGCGCTGACCACGCTGGTGGAGCGCAACTCACTGACGACATCGATGCCCACCAAACCCGGCTCGTCACCAGGCTTGGCCTGGCCCAGATACAGCGAGCTGTGGGCGGCCGGCGAGTAACCATGGACCGACAATGGATGCTGGTAGTCATAGCCATAGGGCCCGCTTTCGTAGATGATCCAGCCGTCTGAATACAGCAGCACGGACAGGTCGTCCTGATGCTTGTGATACGCGCCGTGATGACTGGCGCACAGGACGGCGAAGGTCTGGGCCTGCCCCTTGGCCGGATCGTCGCGCAGGATGGCGTAGCCGCCGTCGAAGAAAACCGCCGTGCGGTCCGGCTCGTTGTCGCCATACCCGAAGACCTGCTGGTACTTGGCCGGCGCGATCGCCGCGGGCGACGTATCGCCGATCGGCGGAAAGGTGCCGTCCGGCGCGATGATGTTCAAACCGTAGCGGCGCATGCCGCGCAACAGCCGGCTCAGACGCGCACCGGTCGGCGCGTCCAGTTCTTCTATCAAGGGCAGATGCCGCTGGATATTGTCGGCGATAAGAAAGTGGTACGCCGGTGAGTGTTCCTTATGCACGCCGTCCGCACTGACCGCGCCTTCGAAATAATCAACAAGACGGGCCAGGCTTCTCTGCCTCACCGCGTCGACCCCTTCGGCGATCTTGCAGTAATAGAGCAAGGCCAGATTCTGGAACATCCCGTGGTTGTTATCGCCGCCGTACATCTCGCCTTGTCCCAGCAGATCCACCAGCGACTCGATCCTGGCCCATTGCTGTTCGGCGACATCGTTGCGGCCATTCTGGCGCAGGGCGACATACAGGCGCAGCCAATAGTTGAGCCGGCGTGCCGAGGTCTCGTCGTGAAACGCCATATTGCGCGCGTCGCGCGGATACTCGAAGCGCTGGCACCAGCCGTCGAGCATGGCCATGGCCGTATCGAACCAACGGACATCGGGCTTGGCCTTATGGGCCGCGACCAGATCGCCGATAAAGGCGTGCATATGCAGCGTGCGCTGCTGGGAGCGGCCCAGTTTGTTGGCCCCTTGCCATTCGCGCTCCACCTTGAATTGCTGGCCCCCTTGCAGGGTCACCAGGCGCCGGCTGGCCAGGGCGCGGGCATGCGCCATATACGCGGCGCTGAAGCGTCCCGGCAGCAGACGGTCTATCAGAGGATATTCCCGCGCAAAATCCGGATCCGATAACGGACGACCCATCCCTGCCCTCCCATTCTGTAATTTCCAGGGCAGGCGCACGCTGTCGAAGGACTGACTTCCGACTGACAAAAGCGCCCTGGCCCCATCCGAGAATACGAAGTTAATGGAGAACATCCGTATCCGGCACGGGCAGGCCGCGTACAAACGGACACCCGTAATCAGGCGCCAATCACCCGGTCTCCCTGCACTGGAAGCCCCCTGACAGCGGAATCAAAGACATGGCTCGTCACAGTAAATTGACGTTTTCAGGGGCCGGCGGCCGGCGATCCGGCGATCCGGTCGTCCAGTGACCCAGCGATTAGCCGAAAAAGCAGAACACTCGTCATTCAGGCAAGATATCCACGTCGTATACCAACGCGCTCGCGCGAGACTTACATGAAGAAAATCGGTTTTCTGTCTTTCGGCCATTGGGCCGCAACGCCGCAGTCACAGGTCAGGTCGGGCGCCGACGCCCTGTTGCAATCCATAGATCTGGCGGTCGCTGCCGAGGAACTGGGCGCGGATGGCGCGTACTTTCGTGTGCACCACTTCGCACGGCAGCTGGCATCGCCCTTTCCCTTGCTCGCCGCGATCGGCGCCAAGACCCGCCGCATAGAGATCGGCACCGCCGTCATCGACATGCGCTATGAAAACCCGCTCTATATGGCGGAGGACGCCGGCGCGGCGGACCTGATTGCCGGCGGGCGCCTGCAGCTTGGCATCAGCCGCGGCTCCGGTGAACAGGTCCTGGAGGGCTATCGCTATTTTGGCTATGCCCCGGCCGCGGGCGAAACGCATGCCGACCTGGCGCGCAACCACACCGAAGTGTTTTACGAAGTGCTGCGCGGCGAAGGCTTCGCCGAGCCGAATCCGCGACCGATGTTCCCCAATCCGCCTGGCATGCTGCGGGTGGAACCCCATGCCGAAGGCCTGCGTGACCGCATCTGGTGGGGCTCGGGTTCCGACGCGACGGCCGTCTGGGCCGCCCGCATCGGCATGAACCTGCAGTGTTCGACGCTGAAGAACGACGAGACCGGCCGCCCGCTGCACATCCAGCAAGCCGAGCAGATCCGCGCCTACAAGCAGGCCTGGAAGGAAGCCGGCCACGCACGCACGCCGCGCGTGTCCGTCACGCGCAGCATCTTCGCGCTGATGGACGAGCGCGACCGCATGTACTTCGGCCGTGAAAGCAATAGCGACGACTCGATCGGCATGCTGGACGAGAAAATCCGCGCGATCTTCGGGCGCAGCTACGTGGCCGAGCCCGACAAACTGATCGCGCAGCTGGCCGAGGACGAGGCCATCGCCGAAGCCGACACCCTGCTATTGACCGTGCCGAATCAGCTGGGCGTCGATTATTGCGCGCACATCATCGAAGCCATCCTGAAGCACGTCGCTCCCGGCCTGGGCTGGCGCTGACACGTCAGGGGCAGGCACCCGTCCGAGGCGTGAAGACCGGCGTCGTCTCGGCGGTGTTGCCGGCATACTTGCGGACTCGGTCCGCCAGTTCAGGCGTCGCCTTTTCATAGCCGTAGCAATAAGGCGGCGCCGGCACCGCGTCCGGCCGATGATCTTCCAGGGCGGGCTTGGCCTCGCCCATATACAGGTTGTCCTTCAGACGCAGGGACGCCAGCCAGTCTTCCTTGTAGCCGTACTGGGCTTTCGACTTTTCGTAGTTTTCCCGATCGGATTCGCCGTTGCCCAGGGCGCTGCGCTTGGGTGCGCCCGGGATATAGCTGCAATAGTTCGCCTTCACGCCTTCCGTGGTGGGGAAGAACTCCGGCTCCGTGCATTTGCGTTGCGTGGAATTGTTGAACATATTGCCTTCGACCAGGGCGCGCGCCTGCAGGCTGAAACTCATGCCGTAGAAGTCCCAGTTTTCCAGCAGATTGTTGAACAGGTGAAAGGTGCCGAACTGCGCGCGGGGATTGCGCTGCATCGTGTCGACGAAGTAATTGTGGTGCACCGTCACGCGCGCGATCCGGTCGCGTTCGTAGTTCTTGAACAAGTCCTTCGACGTGATGTTGTTGAGCAGCATCACCTTGTTGGAATTATGGAATTTGTTCCATGACACCGTGACGTCGGTCGAGCCGTTCTTCACATTCAACAACCGGTCCGACATGCGCGACAGATCCATGTGGTCCACCCACACATCGCGGCTGTCGTTGGCCACGTTCACGGCCTGGGTGAAGCGCTTCAGGCGGCCGTCTATGGTCACATGCGTCAGGATGACATTCTTGCTGCCGTACACGCCCAGCCCGTCATCGAGCAAGGTAACGTGCTTGCCGCGCCCGTCGACGGTAGTGTTCGACGGCACGCGCAGTTGCTTGTCCAAGGTGATGGTCAGGTCGGACGCGAAGCGTATCCAGGTGGGTCCTTTCTTCGCATGCTCCAGCGCGGCGCGTAAGGTGCCGGGCCCGGAGTCCTGGTCAGACGTGACTTCGATGACCTGGCCGCCCAGGCCGCCGGTCGCCTTGGCGCCATAGCCTTCACGCTGCTGCAACAGCGCCGATACGAACGGACATTGCTGGTCCGCTACCTTGCAGGATTCACTGCTACCTATCGCTTTGCTTGCGCTGGCCGCGTAGGCCGCACCACCAGTCACCGCGAACACCAATAGCGCGGAGGCCAATACCCCGCGCATTGCTTTCATCTTTGCATCCATGGAATCTTCACTCCCGTCTTTCACTTGCCAGGATCACGCGGATCGATCCGGGGCCTGTACGTGCCGCCAGATGCCGCCGCTCATGCGCAAGTTCTCCGGCGGGCCGGCCAGATGTTCCCGAAGATGCTCGAAATAGGCCTGTTGCCAGCGCTGCGCGTAAGCCTCCACATCTTCACCCGGCTTGGCCGCGGGAAGCATTTCGAGGGTGTACGTAACGTGACCGTCTTCCCAACGCGGCGCGTAGAACACGGAAGGCACGCCCAGGCGATGCGACATATGGGCAGCGAAACTGGAGTAGGTGACCTGCTGCCCTTCGAAGGTCGTACGCGGGGCGGCGGGGTTGGCCGCGCCGTCGATGGCCAGACACAACACGTAACCCGATCCCAGCGCGCGCAGGCAGGCTTTGGCCACCTGCGCCTCGGTCTGGTCGGCGGTGGATATCAAGGCCGGGGCATAGCTGCTCTGGGCGATGGTCGGCGCGGTGGCGAGCCAGCGCGACGGAATGCCCAGCAGCTCCAGCGCCATCAGCCCCGCATACATGGGGCCGACGTGCGCCGTGGCGACCACGACGCCCCGCCCGGCGGCCAGCAGCGGCGCGAAGAACTGCTCGCCGCGATCCAGGTTGCCCAGGACGCCCATGGCTTCTTCGACCCGGTCTTCGCGGCATTCGAGCCAGTCGAACAGCAGGTGATCGGTCAGATGGCCCCAGCGCGCCTTGCGCTCCCATTCAGCCCGATCGATATTGGTATCGCCGCGCATCGCCCACGCCCAGTCGAAGCGGGCTTGCGGGATCGGCGCCTTGTCCAGCCGCTCGTCGAGTTGCGCCAGGGCTTCCTGAAAGGTCTCTGGAAGCTCGGCGCCGCGCTTGGCCACGTAGAGCTTGAACAGGGCTTCCGCCTCGTCCTTGCGCCCGGCCTGCGACAACGCGCCGATGGTGGCGCGCTGCCACTGCACCTTGTCGGGCGCTTTGTCGAGCAAGGCCAGCATCTGGTTGGCGGCATCGCCGTACTGCATGGAATAGCGCAACGCGCGCGCATAGAGCCCGCGCGTCTGCTCCAGTTCCGGCGCCAGTTCGACCGCCTGTTTCAAAGGTTCCAGCGCCGCTTTATAGCGGCCGGCGCGCAGCAAGGTCTCGCCGTGCAAGGACAGCAGCCGCACGTCCCCCGGCGCGAGCGCCAGGCCGGCTTCGAAATGGCCCAGGGCGTGGACCTTGCGGTCCTCTTCGCTGCCGCGCTTGAGGTAAGCCTGGCCCAGGCTGGTTCGCAAGGCGGCGCAGTCGTGGCCCGCGCTCAAGGCTTCGACACCCATTTCGACCGCCGCCCCCACCCTGCCATCTTCCAGCAAGGCGCGCACGGCCATCGTCGCCACGCGTTCGTTGGGCAGCTTGCGCGGATCCAGATTGGCGGCGATCCGGGCGGCTTCGGCGACCTCGCCGTTGCGCATGAATGCCAGCATCCAGATGGACGCCTCGCCCGGTTCGTTCGCGACCAGGCCGACCGTTTCCCGCGCGACCGCGGCGGCATCGGCCACGCGCCCGGCCTGCAGGCGCAACTGGATGCGCGCGCCATGCAGCACGGCCGCGGCGGGCTCGATGGCGCCGGCGGTGTCCACCTCGGCGATGGCGCGGTCCCACTGCTCCGTGCGTCCCAGCAGGCTGGCCAGCATGCGATGATCGTCGGCGTGCGACGGGTAAGCCGCGACCAGTATGTCCAGCGCGGCGATCGCTGGGGCGAACGCGCCTTCCTTCACAAAGGGCGACACCAGCCAGCGTTTGACGTCGCGCCGGCCATTGGGCGGCGGCGTCTGCGCCAGCAAGGTGCGGAGCCGGGGCATTTCGCTGACCGGATCCGCGGCGGCGCGTATCTGTTTGATCAGATCCAGCAGCGCGGCGGTAGCCGCCGCATCGGGTGACCCCGCGGCCTTCGCGCCAGCGGCGGCGGGCCGACTTTCGATAACCGTATCAACCATGACGCAGCCCCCTCAACAAAGCCAGCGCGATGCGGAAGATGAACATCAGCACGAACCCGACGGCCAGCGCTTCAAGCAGCAGGATGCCAAGACGCGGACTGCTGGGCCGATCGGTCGGCACCGGCTGCGCGATGATGGACAGATAACGCTGCAATCTCAGTGTATCCACCATGGCCTGCTGATACGACTGCTGCGCCAGCGTCAGGTTGGACTCGGCGAACATCTGGATATTGCGCAGTCCTTCGTACGACTTGAGCATGGTCGCCTCCGTCGTGCCCTGGCCGCTCAGGCGGTGGCGCAAGGCCGTCAGGCGCCGCTGCAAGGCCGCGACCTGCAGTTCGGCGGGCCGCAGCATCGGATGATCCTTGTTGCCCAGGGCGCGGATCTTGTCCAGGTTGATCTGCGCGGTGCTGAGTTCCCCTTCCAGCTGGCCGGAAAGATTCAGCAGCATCGTCACCGTCGCGGTCGGATCGATATTGCCGTGCTCCGTGCGCCAGGCCGTCAGCGCATCGCGCGCCTCGCGGGCTTTCGCCTCGGCGCGGCTGAGCTGCTCCTGGCTCACCTTCAATTTGTCGGCAACGCCCTTTTCATTCATCTGGCTGACGAAGTCTTCGGCCAGGCCGATCAAGGCCTTGGACAGGGTTTCCGAGTCCTGCGGCGAGAACGCGCTGACGCGCACGACATCGATCTGCTCCAGCACGTTGAAGGACACGGTGACGGCCGCCTGGTAGGCACGATAGAGCTCGTCCTCGCTGGAATCCTCGGTAAGGCGGTTGGCCGGATCCAGGCCTTTGTTGACCAGGTAATGGCGCAGGCCTATCCGCTGGTCGAGCTGCCGCATGCAGTCACGCGACTTGAGAAAGTCGCTGACCGCCCAGCCGTCGACGAAACCGCCCAGCATGCCGCCCATATTCCCGGTCGTGAGCAGATTGGCCGCGCCGCCAGGCTGCTGCCCGCCACTCGATTGCACGAAGAAGCGCGACTCCGCCTCATAGCGCGGCGTCGCCAGGTGGAATACGTAGACCAGGGCGAGCACCACCGGCACAACGACGATGACGGCGTTGACCCAGCGGTAACGGCGCCGCCCGCGCAGCGACGATTGGCGCTCCCGGCGACGGCGCTCGATTTCCGATGAACCTTCAGAAGCCGAGCTGGCCGTCGCCGAAGCTGCCTCCGAGGGCGTCCTCGCCTGCGCTGCCGGATTCACTCCTCGATCGTCTTGGGGGGAATTTGCGGATGCACTGGTCGAGGTCGTCTTCGATTCTGAGGGTGCTTCGTTCATAAATCAGGCCTTTGAGGCAGTAATCTGCCATCTGGTTCTGGCGATAGCTGGAAAAAATAAGCGTCCGACCGACCAACCGTTCTTCGAACAGCGACAGCCACAGACGGGTGAAGCGGCAGGGCTCGAAGGGGATGGCCCCTTCGATGACATAGACATCGAACGCGGGCGCCAGCGCCAGCGCGAACGAGAATTCCTGCCGCAGGTAAAGCGGCCAATGTTCCATGGGCCTGGCCAGCACCCGGGGATCGCTGATCAGGTCCGCGACGAGTTCGAAGGTGGCATCCGGATCGATGCCATACAGATCAGCGACGAACTCGATGATGTTCAGACCGCTGGCCTTGCCGCGGATGAAACCCTGCCGCCCGATCGCCCATGACACGCTGCCGTCGTGCGTGACGAAGCCCTGGCGCGGCGGCCGCAGGCGGCACATCACGTCGATGATCTGGCGGTGCAACTCAGGCGCGGGCGAAAGCAGCGCATAGCGCCCGACCGGGATATCGATATCGACGTTGGACAGCAGGGCCTGTCTGTCGCCGAAGGCGTAGGGTTCATCAGTGACGCCGTGGAGATGGATCATGGTCGTCGCTCACATCGGCTGGATCTGGCTGCGGGCAAGACGCTCCGCGGACAGGGCGATGACTGCCAGGAACACCAGCGCAGTCAGGAAATAACTCAGGCTCGCGTTCTGCGAGGGATAGTTGGTGAAGTACACCGAACGCAAAAGCTGCATGCCGTGCGCGAACGGCGACCAGAGGAAATAGGGGCGCAGCTGTTCCGGCAGTTGTTCCGAGACGAAGAAGACGCTGGAAAAGATCTGCAGGAACCGCTCGATCACCGGCGCCAGGCGCAGGAAGAAATGCCATCCCGTCGCCAGCGCACCGAACAGCACCCCCATCGCCGCGCCGCCCACGCCCATCAGCACCACGAACAGCACGAAGGCGGACACATTGTCAGGCAGCGAAATCAGATCCAGAGCGTGCCCGGCGGTGATCAGCACGCCGAATACCACAAGGTACACCGTCACGTAGATCATGGCCTGCACCAGGGCGCACATCAGTGGCGTCACCCCCTGGAAATTCAACATCGCCCGCGCCGACACATACCCCGTACTGCTGCGGAAGATGATCTGCCGGAACATGATCCACGTGGTCGCACCCAGCAAAGAGAACGTCGGCACATCCATCCCCAGGATGTAGTGCGTGCCCATCAGGAAATACAAGGAAGAGATCAGCGTCAGCAGGACCACCGGGCCCACCAGGGACCACAACAGGGCGATCCGGCTTTCGCCGTGCATCACATGCAGCTGGTAGATGAACATGGGCAGCAGCGTGCGCAGACGCGGCCTGCCCTCTTCCGTATCGCCGGCCCGGTAGTTGTCGTGCAAACCGCGCATCCGGTCGCGCAGGATCGCCAGGTCGCCGACTTCTTCCGGCAACAGCTCGATCTCCATCGCGATGTCGTTGCGCGACGCATGCCGGCGGGCGCTCTGGGCCTCTTCGGTCTTGCGTCGTTGCACGCGCCGTTCGTTCGCGACACCCAGGCGCTCGTCTTCCGCCGCCAGCTTGGCCGGCACATACCCCGGTTCGTACACCGGCACGTCCGCGCGGATGTCGTTTTCCAGCAGGCGGACGATGATGCGCAGGCGCCGCCGGGCGAAGTCCGCCGCAAGGTCGTCATGACCACTACGGGTGATTTCTTCGTCCAGCTCCGTCTGCAGCGCGTCGTACACGGCGCGGCGTGCGGCCACGCTACCATGCGGCTCGCCCTGCAGCCGGGCGACCAGCTGCTTCAGCACGGACGCCACCGGCTTGTCCGTGTCGAACAGCGCCGTCAGGTCCAGGCGCCAAGCTGCGACGCCAGTACCCACTGCATAGGTGCTTTCCTTACGGCGTGACCGCCATCCTTTGATCCTGTCCTCGTTACTCATCTAGGCGCTATTGAGTAACGTTGTTGGTGTTGGTGCTGCCGCCGCCGGAATCCTGGTCGATCGCCCGCGTCGCGCTGAAGCCCGCGCTCATCGTCACACGGAATGCCGACAATACCTTCTGCACCTGGGTGAACGGTGCGTCTGAAATATAGATGGCCTGGCCTTCGTGCACGGTGAACTGGCCCGCCAGCGCCACCTGCTCCGCGCGCGTCAGGTCGAACTGATAGACCACGGGCAGTTCGTCCGGCGCCCCTTTGGTGCCGGGCTTGGCGGGTGTAAACAGGAAGACCGAGCGAGGATCCGCCGTCTTGTCGTCCAGGCCCTTGGAATCCGCCAGGGCATCCAGCACGCTGTAGTTGCGCTTGCTGATCTGCACACGGCCTTGCGTTCCGGCCGCGCCCAGCACGGTCAGGAATTCACGCGATTCATGGGCGGTGATGACATCGCCGGCATGCAGCAGGATGTCGTTGTCCTGGTTCCGGTAGATATCCGCCAGCCGCAAGGAAGTCACGTCGTTGCCCCGCCGCAGCGTGATCATCAGCTGCTCGGGATTCGTCTGCACCGGCGCGGCCTGCGCCAGCGCGCTGCTCAGGCGCTGGGTGGTCTGCGTGATGGGATACAGGCCCGGCTTGGTCAGGTTGCCCTGCACGGTCACCATCTGGCCGCGCGCATCGGTCGCGCGAGTCACACTGACGTCGGACCCGACGATCAGCTTGCTCAAGCGGGCGACCACGGTGTCATGCAGCTGCGACAGCGTCAGGCCGGCGGCGCGGAATTTACCGAGTATGGGCAGATAAAGATTGCCGGACCGGTCGATTTCCTGGGTACCCAGATCGCTCACGCCGGAGGGATTGGCGGCGAATACCCCAAGGCCATCGCGCTCCCAGACCGTCACATTGATGCCATCGCCCGGGACCAGCTTGTCGAAGCTGCCCGCCGCGACATCGCGATAGCGCGCGGGGAAGTCCATGACTTCGGGCACATTGCTTTGCAAGGCGTTCTGGCGCGAGACCGGCACCACCACGACATCCTTGTCGTCGTGCGCGCCGACCATCTCGCTCAGCATCGGCCCGGAGCGCGGAAGCTGGCATCCCGTCAGGGAAATACCGGCCGCGGCAAGCATCAGCAGGGTCGCCAGGCGTTTCGGGTCGAACTTGAAGCGGGTCGAGGGACTAATGGCCAAGCAGTTCTTGATCGTTGTCATTATTTTCGGGGTCGTGCAAATATTGCCGGGCAATCAAGCCTCCATCAGACGCATCGGCCCGAGATCGATGCGTTCATCGTTTTCCGGCGTGCGCATGAAAGGCACACACAGGCTGAGAAATTTCTCCAACATGGCGCTGAGCGAAAACAGCTCCCGCGCCCTCGACCGGCAATGTTCCCTCAACACATCATTGCCACGCACTTTGTCCACCATGGACGCGATCTTGCCGCAAGCCTCGGTCAGGTTCGGGTGATCCAGATCGTCAATCAGATGCCCCGTCACGTTCTGCACGAAGCACTCACCCGCGCCACCGGCTGGCGTCGACACCACCGGCACGCCCAGCAACTGGGCTTCGATCAACACATTGGGCAAGCCTTCGAACCTGGATAACAGCACGCTGGTATCCATCCGCGAATACCAATAACCGACGTGATTGGACAGGCCCACCAGCAAGAGTCGTTCCGACACCTTTAATTCATCCGCCAGCGCCACGATGTTGTCGTTCAGGCGGCCATCACCCACGATGACGAAGCGCGCCTGCGGTCGATCCTTGAGGTACTGGGCGGCAAGCTTTATCCACAGCTGCGGGCGCTTGTCCGGCTCCAGGCGGAACACGCCGCCTATGGTCTCGGTGGCATCGGCGGTATTGGCCTCGAACTGCGTCCACTTTCTTTCATCCTCTTCCGAGGAACCCGTGGTCAATTCCGGCACGCCGTTGTAAAGAATATGGAAGCGATCCAGCGGAATACCCAACCATTGCGAATAGGCCTGGGCGGCCGCAAGGCTGTTGCTCGCGAAGTACACACCGGGAACCCGGGCCAGCGCCTGGTACAGCACCGGATATTCCTCGCGGAAGCGGTCCTTGCGTATATTCGGCGGCAAGCCGCGGAACACCAGGTGGATGGTCGGCACGCCGGCCAGCAGCGCCGCCAACGCGCCGAACAGGCACGTGCCGTCCTGCCACAGGCTGACGACGTCGAACGCATTGGCCCGCAGGTGCGGCGTAAGGCGGGTCACGCCGTAGTGAACCGGCGGCGGCAATTGTTCCAGCAGACGGGTCAGGCCCGGATCCGCCACCGCCTGATGCGAAATGGAAATCGGCGGCAAGCCATTGATTTCCGTCACCGGAATCTGGGCGTTGAGCAGCACGGGCAGGAAGAAATTCAAGCCCTGCTTCTTGCCCGTTCCAGACGGTTCGGTATGCTGCTTCACCAGCACGGCAACGTC
The DNA here is from genome assembly GCF_001433395.1 of Bordetella sp. N. Lineage (GTDB taxonomy): Bacteria > Pseudomonadota > Gammaproteobacteria > Burkholderiales > Burkholderiaceae_B > Bordetella_C. The sequence continues at coordinate 6,783,968 of NZ_CP013111.1, read as the reverse complement.
GCCCGGCTTCTGGCTGGTCGGCGTCGGCAAGGCCGAATCGTCGGAGCCGGCCAGGCGTGTCAGTTCGCCAGCCAGCCGCGTCAGCTGACGCTCGGCGCCACCCGGCCCAAGGCTGCCGGTGACAAGCGCGATCGAGACGGGCCGCTCCGGCGGCCGCTCGGCGATCCTGCGATTGCGGAAATGCAGGATCGCATGCTTCATCGATACGATCCTGATGTCCTGCCCGGCGAGTTCGTCCCTGGACTCGAAATCCTGGTAGAAGGCGAAGTCGCTGGCCAGGGCGCTGGCCAGCTCCGCCGCCTTGCTGCCTGGGGCGAGCGCCGCCATGACCGGCTCGATGACCGAGTACGCTTCCGCCAGCAAGCCCCGCTTGCGCAGGCGCTTGGCGAACTCGATGCGTACGTTGCGGTCTTCCCGTTGCGCCACCAGCCGGCGGAACAGGTCATCCGATTGCTCGTACGCGCGGATGTCATTGAGCAGCTTGGCACGGGCGAACAACATATCCCGGTTGCCGCTCATTTCCGGCACATGCCGTTCGATCAGCGCAAGCGCTTCGTCGACGTGCCTTTCCTTGACGAGGCGCGTGGCGCAGTACCGGACGATCTGGAGATCGTCCGGGCACTCACGCAACAGCTCCGCCCACTGCTCGGACATCCCCTCGTTGACCCCCGCCGACTCCTTCAAACGGAGCAGCAGGTAGCGGACTTTCGAATCCGCCATGTGGTCGCGGGCCAGCACGATGGCGCGCGGCAGGTTGCCCTGCGCCAGCTGTACCCGCGGGGATGCCGCGACGATCTCCTCCAACTGAGCATGAACCGATGCGAGATCGGATATCTCGTTCTCTTGTTCGGCAGCCAGAGGGGAGATCATGCGGCTTTCCTCCGGTTGATTTTCTCAATCCAGACCTGGCAACGCTTGACCTGGTGCTCGAACTGCTTGGGATCCTCGGCGCGGTCCTTGAGCAGCTGCCAGTACGGCAAGGCCTGTTCGAAGCGGTGCAGGCGCATCGCCCCCACGGCCGCCAGACGCAGGCCGATGCCATCGTCGGGAACCAGTTCCAGGATGCGCTCGCCCAGGGCCAGGCGCTCGGTGGTGCTGGACGGCTCCAACGCGCGGGCCTCGGCATACAAGGTCCCCAGAATGCGGCGCTTCTCGTGGGGGACTTCGGTCATGTCGGGCCAGGACTGCGCGATGCGGTCCAGCAGCTTCCAGGCGGCCTTCTGATCGCCCTCGGCCAGGATCTCCCGCGACGCACGGATCGCACGCGGTCCAAGCCTGCCCAACTGGCGCTGCGCTTCGTCCTTCGCGGCCTGATCGGCGGACGGGTGGGCGAGCACGGCGTTATAGGCATCGATGGCTTCACCGAACCAGCCGCCGTTGAACGCCACCCGGGCGAAATACAGCTGCGTGCTGAGCTGGGCGGAGTCATCGGCCGCCGCTTGCTCAAGGTGATGCATGGCGGTCTTCTTGTCGCCCAGGGCATCGGCGGCACGGCCACGCATGGCATCGAGTTCCGGGAACTCGATCTGGGTATCCAGCGCGAGGTCCGTCAGCTCGATCACTTCCTTGTGGTTGCCGGCCAGCAGGGCGGCACGCACGCCCAGGCGCAGCGCACGCTCGAACGCCCGTTGGGCGCGCACGCTGGTCAAGGTGCCGGGGGCCAGCAGGCGATGCCCGCAGATCATGTCCGCGGCGTCGCGCAGGCGCCCTTCTTCCAGAGCGCGGGCACCTTCTTCGGCCCAGGCCTTGGACTGGCCTTGCAGCCAGCCGGTGATTTCTTCGTTGCTGCTCTTGTCCAGGCCGCATGAGACGGCCAGGGCGCAAGCCGCCATGACGCTGCCGCGCCAGGACGCTTCCTTGACCAGTTCCAGCGCTTCCTTTTCCGAAAGCGTGGGCGACTCGGCGGCCAGGGCCCGCAGACCGGCACGGTCACCGGCCAGCAGCTTTTCGCGCCACAGCATCGTGAAGCTGCGGCCGTGCGACGGCAACGTTTCACGCACTTCATTCACCCAGCGGTTGACGCCTTCCATGTCGCCGCTGGCTTGCAGCATGCCGAGCACGGTGTCGGCGGCTTCAGCCGCCCAGGGATCGGTGGGCGCGGCGATGCGGAACAGCTGCTTCCACTTGCCCATCGATTCATCGCCATTGCCCAGCTGGGCGCCGGAGATGGCCGCGATGCGGATGATTTCCGGGGTTTCGATTTCATCGCCCAGCAGGCCGGCGGCCAACGAGTAGGCCAGGTCGTGATGGCCGAGCTTGAAGTGATTGCGCATCAGGATCTGCTCGGCCTTGCTGCCGGTCGCCAGCGCGCCGTCAGCGGGGCCCAGCAAGGCCAGCGAACCTTCATAGTCGCCCAGCTCTTCCTGGATGCGCGCCATCAGCAACACATGGTCGGGTAGCGCGGGATAACGGCGCAGCACGTCGCGCACGCGGCGCGAGGCGTCGCGCAGATTGCCCGCGTCCCAGATCTTTTCGATGCGGTCGGCGCTCTCGTCGGGAGTCAGCTTGGGCGCCGACGACTGCGGCGTCGATGCGCTCATCTTCGGGCGCATGTAATTCTTGTACCAGTCGGCGCACAGACGCTCGGAGAAGGCTTCCGAGTAGTGCGTCAGGTCCAGCCCGCCGTCTTCCAGCGCGTCGGCCTGGCCCAGCTTGTTCATCAGGGGCGTGGGGTCGTAGCACGGCACGCCGATGCGCTGAGCCGCCGCGGTCACGGCCGCGATCAGCTGCTCGCGCTGCTCGATCGTCGTGTTGTCCGGCGTCACTGCATTGACGTGAGTCACGAAGACCACTTTGTCCTTGCCCAGCAGCTCTACGATCTGGCGCATCTCGCTTTCGATCTCTTCGTCCGTGAGATCGCGCTTGACGATGCGGGCCAGCAATTCCTTGTCGTCCACGGGCAGGGTCTTGAATACGGGGTCCTGGTCCAGCCAGGCGCGCCGTTCCGCCAGCTTGTCGGCGACGGCCATGGACCAGAAGGTACGGGTGCGGTTGCGGTCAGCGAAGAACTCGCTGAAGTAGCGACCCATGTAATTCGATTGGATGGGATGGCCGTCGATCGTCAGCAGCTTGCGCGAAGACAGTTCGACGATGTACAGGTCGGCCGGCTTGTGCGTCCCGCGACGCGCTTGCTCGCCGTTCGATGGCCGGAACACCAGCCGTTGAACGGCGACGGGAATATCGCCCTTGCCGAACATGAAGCGCGCCTGTTGCAGCGCCTCCGTGCTGGTATGCACGAACCCGTAGTTGCGACCCAGTTGCAGCTTGATCGGGTAGCGCCCTACTGCGCCCCGCAAGGGGGTATGGATTCGGCAAGTTCCAATTGGAGCGGTCGTAAAAGCAACCATTCATGGTCTCCTGAAAGTGTTAGATCGACGGCCAGGCCGCTGGTTTAGAGCGTCCAGTACAAGACGTCAGACTGAAGGCGGCTGCTGTCCAGCACCGACTTCAAGTCGCACACCATGCCGCCACTCTTGACCAGATCGGGCATGTCTTCCCAGATCGAGTCCATGGTTTCACGATGGGGAACGGCCAGAATCAGCACGTCCATGTCGTTGAAATGGGCACGGTCGACCAGCTTGATGCCGTATTCGTGCTCCATCTGGGCCTTGTCCACCATGGGGTCGCAAGCCACCGGCGAGATACCGTAGTCACCGAGGGCGTTGTAGAGATCGACCACCTTGGAATTGCGGATGTCGGGCACGTTTTCCTTGAACGTCATCCCCAGGATGCCGACCTTGGTTTCGGCATTGAGGCGGCCGTTCTTGGCCAGGGTCTGCACCACCCGCGACGCGACATGGCTGGCCATGCCGTCGTTGATGCGGCGGCCCGACAGGATGACTTCGGGGTGATAGCCCAGCTCCTGCGCCTTCGACGTCAGGTAGTAAGGATCGACGCCGATGCAGTGCCCGCCGACCAGGCCGGGCGAAAAGGGCAGGAAGTTCCACTTGGTGCCCGCGGCGGCCAACACTTCCGACGTACGGATGCCGACCAGATCGCAGATCTTGGACATCTCGTTCATCAACGCGATGTTGATGTCGCGCTGGGTGTTCTCGAGCACCTTGGCGGCTTCCGCCACCTTGATCGACGATGCGCGGTGGACACCGGCGTCGATGATCTTCTCGTACACGCCGGCGATGGTTTCAAGGGTTTCCGCATCCTGGCCGGAAACGATCTTGACGATCTTCTCCAGGGGATGATCCTTGTCACCGGGGTTGATGCGCTCGGGGCTGTAGCCCAGCTTGAAATCCACGCCGCAGCGCAGGCCGGAAGCCTTCTCCAGCTCCGGTCCGCAGATTTCTTCGGTCGCGCCCGGGTGAACGGTGGATTCAAAGACGACGATGCAACCAGGACGAAGTACGGGGCCGATGGATTGGCTGGCTTTCACCAGCAGGGAGAAGTCCGGATTGTTCTTCTCGTCCACGGGGGTCGGCACGGCGACTACGAAGAAATCGCAGCCCTCCAGTTCCGAAAGTTTGTCCGTGAACCGTAACGTCGATTCGAGCAGTTGTTCACGCTCGATCTCTCCGGTCCAGTCATCCCCTTCCTTGAGGCGCGCGATACGGCGCTGATCAACATCGAAGCCGATAACGTCAAAGCGCTTGGCAAACGCCACGGCGACGGGGAGGCCTACGTAACCTAGGCCACACACTGCGATTCTCTTTACCACGGGGGTACCTCTCTCTTTCTCACGTGTCGCGGACACTGGGGATCGACGCTCAAGGCGAAACGAAACACTGACGAGACGATGTGTCTCGCCTGAGCGAACGCGTATCACTAAAGAATGTTTACAAATAACTCGGGATTGACTGGAACCCGATCGACACCGATTGCTCGGCGGAGGAATCATTACGCAACTCAAACAGTCATTTCTTTCGAAAGTTTTCTTTTGCTGTTGAGATGAATCGGGATTAGCCGAGAGGCGTAAGGGTTTTGCCTAGGAAAATTACACTCGATACAGAAATCGCAACATCGCGAATACCGTATTTTGTTTACGAATGTAATGAGGAGCGAAAGTTGATTTTAATTAACCAAAACGCAAGAACCCGGCGATTAATTCCGAACTTAATGGTGTGTTAGTGAGAGGAAACAAGCCGCAGCCCGTCATACATTCGACGGTGGGCGATGGTAGTAGGCAAACCGCATACCCGGGACGCGTGAGAATCCTTGAAACGCATCGGAATCAATAGTGAAGAGCGCGATTTCGCGGGCGTTTCAGCGGAAATACGCGAGCAAAAAACTCAAGGTGACCAGCGACCCGATTGTCGTGAAGAGGATAGTCCGTGAAGCGACGGCGGCCTCGCGTCGGTAAAACTCGGCCAGCATGAAGGGCCCCGTTCCGGTCGGCAGCGCCGCCAGGATGATGGCGACACCGACCAGATTCGGCGGCAGCGCGAACACCCGCGCGGCCAGCAACCAGGCGACGGCGGGTTGCACGATCAGCTTGATGGCGCTCAGCAATAGCGCGCTGCGCGGCGCGTCCGCCCCACCCGGCCGCTTCTCCGCCAGAAACAGCCCCAGGCTGACCAGCGCGCAAGGACTGGCCGCATTCGATAACAACTTGAGGAACGTTTCCGCGCCGGCGGGGATCTGCCACCGCGCCGCGGCGAAGAGCACGCCCACGACAGGCGCCACCAACAATGGATTCTTCGCCAGCGACTTCGCCACCTTCCATCCCAGCTTGTGCGGGGCACGTTCTGTTTGCAGGCCCGACTCGATGAGGATGATGGCCACGGCGAACAGCACGCAGACCACCAGGATGGTGGCGATGGTCGTCGGCGCCATGCTGGCCGGGCCGAATGCAATCAGGCACAGCGGGAAGCCGATGTAGCCCGTGTTCGGATAGGCCGCCGCGATGGCATCGATGCTGGCGTCGGCAAGATGCAGCCCGCCCACGAGCCGGACCACCAGAATCAGGATGAAGGCCACCGCGCAGGTAATGGAAAACGTCGCGATGAAAGCCGGCTGGTCCAGCTGCTGCCAGCTGGCACGTGCCATCGTGTCGAACAGAAGCGCGGGCAAGGCCAGCCACACGACGAAGCGATTCAGCTCCGAGGCGGCCTGGGGACCCAGTACGCCTCGCCGGCGGCAGACAAAGCCCGCGAGGATCAAGCCGAAGATGGGAAGCAGGATTTCAAGGATGGACGACATCAAGGTACACGTGGCGAATCAAGGAGGGATGGGCCACGACCTTAGCGGTCGGTCTCGATATAATCCAATGCTTTATTTCCCGGCCAACAATACCTTTTCCGTATCGTCATGGACATCAAGCCGCTGCGCTATTTCGTCACCTTGGCCGAAACCCGCCACTTCGGCAAGGCGGCAGAACGGCTGCACCTGTCGCAGCCGCCGCTCAGCCGCCAGCTTGCCGCGCTGGAGGCCGACCTGGGTGTCCGGCTGCTCGAACGGTCGCCGCGCAGCGTGACGCTCACGGCAGCGGGGGAACGTTTTTACATCGATGCGCGGGCCATACTGGCCTCGTTGGACCAGGCCACCCACAATGCGCGGTCGGCCGCCTCCGGCGAGACCGGCACCCTGGCCCTGGGCTTCACCATGTGCGCCGCCTACAGCGTGGTGCCTGGCTACGCGCGTGCGATCAGGACCACGCTGCCGGATGTGTCGCTACGCCTGCGCGAAGTGATATCGAACGACCTTGGCGAACGCGTCCTTACCAGCCAGATCGATGCCGCGATCATGTTTCCCGGATTCGACGACAGCCGCCTGACGGCCAGGACGCTATTGCGGGAACCGCTCTGCGTGGCGCTGTCGAACCGGCATCCGCGCGCCCGGGCCCGTCAGATCAAGATCGCGGCGCTGGCCGGCGAACCCTTCGTGATGGCCGCCGCGGAAGTGGCGCCGACGCTGCATGCGACCATCGTCGACCACTGCCGTCTTCAGGGCGGCTTCACGCCGGAAGTCCGTTTCGAAGTCCAGCTGCAGCAAACCGTGTTGAGCCTGGTCGACGAAGGCATGGGCGTGGCGCTGGTGCCCGCATCGATGCGCAAGGCCAATCTGAGCGGCGTGGCCTTCGTCACCTTGGCCGATGCGCCGATGACCGAGCAGATGTTGGTGTGGTCATCGGCCAACCGCAATCCCTGCCTGGCACGCTTCCTGGATATCGTGGACGCGCGCCTGGCGGCCCCGCCAGGCGCCGCCGTCGAGAATGCCGTCGAGCATGCAGTTCAGGGCGTAGCGATCAAGCACCCGCGTAAGGCTCCACCCCGCACCACTGCACGAGGTACTGCACCATCGTCGCGGTGACGGTCAGCATGCTGGCGATCGACACGCTTTCGTCGATGCCATGGATGTCGCGCGCCACGGGACCGTAGCAGGTCACGGGCATGTCGGTCATCAGGCGGAAATAACGGCCATCGGTCACGGCCGGATGGGCGATGCGCCGGGGCGGCTCGCCCACGACGGCTTGGTGCGCGTCCGCCAGCGCCTGCATGGCGGGACTGTCCAGGTCGTACACACAGCCAGGCGACTTGAAGCCTTCGTAATGCACTGTCATCGCCAGGCCGCCGCCCAGGGCTGCCAGCGTGGCGCGCATATTGTCTTCGACCTGCCTGATCACGCCGTCCACGTCCAGGGTGGGATAGAGCCCGATGCGCAGCCCCAGCCGCGCCGAGCAGGGCACGGACGAGTTCCACTCGCCCGCGTGGATCTGGCCCAGGTTGAAATTGATGGGGTGCTTGCTGTCGCGATATTCCGGCGGACGGTTCTCCGGCAGATTCCACTCGGCTTCCAGCTTCTTCAACCCGGCCACGACCTCTTGCGCCGCCTCGATGGGGTTCTTGCCCGTGGTCATATAGCCGGCGTGCGCGGGCCGGCCCGCGATGTCGACGTACATCCAATAGACACCCAGCTCGGCCGTCAGCAAGGATTCCGACACCGGCTCGGGGATCACCACGGCGTCGAACGCGGTCAGTTCGGCCTGGCCGATGGCGCGCTTGAGCGCCGAGACCGTCGCCAGCGTGCCGTTGCCCGTGCATTCTTCTTCCAGCACGGCATTGAAACCCACGGCGCCGGCCGGTTGCAGGCCCAGCGTGCGCAAGGCCTTGAATGCCGCCAGGGCGCAGACCAGGCCCCCCTTCATATCGCCCGCGCCCCGTCCGTACAACCAGCCGTCCTGGACGTAAGCCTCGAACGGCGGACGGGTCCACATGTCGGCGGGCCCGGTCGGCACCACGTCCAGGTGACCGTTGAACAACACGGAGCGTCCCTGGCCAGCGCGCGGCTCATGCCGCGCCAATACGTTGTAGCGGCCGCCATCGGGACAGCACGGCGTCGAGAACAAGGGGTAGTCGCTCAAGGACGCCGAATCGAGATAGATGCGCTGCGACGTCAGCCCCAGGTCCGCCAGCGCGGACTCGAAGAAAGCCGCCGCCTGCCCCTCCTGTCCCGAAAGACTGGGGCAGCCCACGAATGCGCTCAGGGTGTCGAGCAGATAGGGTTCGACGGCACGCACGGCCTGTTGAATGGCGGCAAGGTCGGGCACACCCACGGCGGCATTGACGGAAGACGACATGTAAAACTCCGAATGATCAGTACTTGCGCGCCAGGCTGTTGAGCATCAGCACGCCGGCCACGCTCAACAGGGCCAGCGCTGCATAGAAGACCGCCATCGGCCACCATTGCCCCACGAACTTGTCGGCCAGGATGGTGCCGAGGAAGGGCGTGGCGCCGCCGAACACCGCGCCGCCGATCTGGTAGGCCAGCGAAATGCCGGAGTAACGGTACTGGGCCGGAAACGCTTCGCTCATGTAGCCGGCGATTACCGCATAGAAACCGCCGGCGAAGATCGCATTCATGGACAGGCCGGTGGCGATCCAGGCGGTCTCGCCCGTGCCGACCAGCGTGAACATGATGAAGGGCGCTGCCATGGCCCCCAGGCCCGCCAGAACCAGGAAGCGCAAGGTGCCGACTTTCTGCGCCAGCAAGGCTGCCAGCGGGTTCCAGATCAGCTGCACGATGGCGGTGACGAACAGGCCATCCAGGATCAGCGTCTTCGACAGCGACAGGTATTTCGTCGCGTACGCGATCATGAAGGTATTGGTGAAGTAGAAGCTGGCCACGGTGATCGCGTTGGCGAGGATGGCCGCCACCAGAGGCTTCTTGGCATGCTGGAACAGCTGCGCGATGGGCGGGCGCTGATTCTTGGCCTTGGCCTGCTCGGCCTGCATCGCCTCGAATTCCGGCGATTCCGGCACGCCCAGGCGGATGCAGAAGCCAATCACCAGCAGCACCGCGCTGGCCAGGAAGGGAATGCGCCAGCCCCAGTCGAGGAACTGGCTTTGCTCCATGCCCGCGACGTAACGGAACGCGAGCACGGACATGATGGCGCCGGCGGGGCTGCCCATCTGCGCGAAGGACGCGAAAAACGTGCGCCAGCCACGCGGCGCGTGTTCGCCGGCGATCAGCACGGCGCCGCCCCACTCGCCACCCACCGCGATGCCCTGAATGATGCGCAAGACCACCAGGCAGATGGGCGCGAAGACACCCCATTGGTCGTAACCAGGCAGGATGCCGATCAACAAGGTGCAGGCCCCCATCATCAGCAGCGTGATCACCAGCGACTTCTTGCGTCCCACCTTGTCGCCCAGGTGGCCGAAGATCGCGCCGCCCAGGGGCCGCGCGAAGAAGCCGATGGCGAAGGTGGCGAACGACGCCAGGGTACCGACGAAATCCGACGCTGTCGGGAAAAACACGTGGCCGAACACCAGGGCCGATGCCGTGGCGTATATGAAAAAGTCGTACCACTCGATCGCCGTGCCCACGAAGGCACCCAGCGCGGCGCGCCCCGATTGGCGTTTGGCGGCCGGCTTGGCGCCGGTGTGGTTTCGAATCCCGTTATCCATGCTTTCCCTTGGCTGCGGCCCGCGTTATGGGGCGGGCGTCAGGGCGCTATCAAATCACCGGGGATGACAAAAAACAAATTTATAATCTTTATCCTCCACATTTTTTAAATTTATGTATGGCGCGCCCCCAAATCCTGGCTGACCGGCTCGACTGGAACCTCTTGCGCACCTTCATGGTGATCGTGGAAGAGCGCGGCATCACGCGCGCGGCCGAACGCCTGCACCTGACGCAACCAGCCGTCAGCCTGGCGCTGAAGCGGCTGGAGGAAACCTTGGAACAACGCCTGGTCACCCGGGGCGGCGGCGAATTCGAGGTCACGGAGGCGGGCGCCGCGGTCTACCGCGAGGCGACCAAGATTGCCGGCGGTCTGGCGCTGCTAAGCGCGTCACTGAGGGACGTGCAGCAGGAGCTGTCCGGCCACATCCATCTGCTGATGGTCAGCCGGGTCCCCTCGCCGGGTTTCGACGAGGTGCTGGAGAGTTTCCATGCGCGCTACCCAAGAGTCAGCTTCGATCTGGAGGTCACCACCAGCGCGGAGATCCATCGCGCGTTGCTGCATCGGCTTACCGGCCTGGGTATCTGCCTGATGTCCGCGCCCGTGCCCGGCCTGCAACGCCAGACGTTCAGCCGCCAGTCCTATTCCTTTTACTGTGGCCGCAGCCACCGGCTGTTCGGCAAGAACAATCTGCCTGTCGATGTCCTGCGCGACGAACCGGTGGTGTCCTTCAGCAGCGAGCAACTGAATGGTTCGCTGGCGCCGATCGCGCGCTTCCGCCATGCGCATGCCTTGCGCGGCAAGACCATCGGGGTCAGCGCGACACTCGATGAAGTGCAACGCATGGTGCGCAGCGGACTGGGCATAGGTTGCCTGCCGGAGCATTCAGTCAAGGACGATGTCGCGGCGGGACTGTTGTTCCAGCTGCCGCCCTATGAAGGTGTGGCCCATATGGAAAGCTATCTCTGCTGGCCCGAACAGGGCGAGCTGAGCGCGTCGGAAAGCGCGTTCCTGATGCATGCGCGTGAGTACCTGGCGGGCGCGCGCAAGCACGATTGAAGCAACGGGCTCCTAGGGATAGGCCCCATATCAAGAAAGGCCGAGTCGAGATCATGATAGGGCCCCCCGTCCCTCTTGAGTCGATTCGACCATGCCCGCACATCACCTGCCTGCTTCTCCCGAGACCATCCACTGGGGTTACTTGAGCGCGGCGCTCAAGCCCTCCATCATCATCGACTCCGGTGAAACCGTCACCATCGATACGGTGAGCGGCGGTCCCGGCTACCTGAACGAGCTGGGTGTCGAGCTGCTGCCCGAGCATCGCCTTATCCATGAACAGTGCAAGCCCATGTTCGCCGGCCACATCCTGACCGGACCCGTGGGCATACGCGGCGCCGAGCCCGGTGACGTGCTGGAGGTCCGTGTGCTGGACATCAAGCTGCGCTATCCCTGGGGCTGGAATTCACAACTGCCCTTGCGCGGCACCTTGCCGGAAGACTTTCCCAATCGCCGCATCGTCGCCATCCCCATCGACCGGGAACGCATGACCGCCAATACCGCGTTCGGCCCGTCGATTCCCCTGGCGCCGTTCTTCGGCGTCATGGGCGTGGCGCCGCGCCCGGAGTACGGCCCCGTCAGCTCGATCGAGCCGCGCGAATACGGCGGCAATATGGACAATAAAGAGTTGGGCGTGGGTTCGTCCACTTTCTTCCCCGTGCAAACGCCCCTGGCCCTCTTCTCCACAGGCGATGGACACGCCGTGCAGGGAGACGGCGAGGTCTGCCTGACCGCGCTGGAGACTTCGCTGACCGGCACCTTTCAGTTCATCCTTCACAAGCAGGTGCCGCTGGAGCTGCCCCTCGGGCAGACCGACACGCACATCATCACGATGGCTTTCAACGAAGACCTGGATGACGCCGCCAAGATCGCCTTGCGCAAGATGATCGCCCTGCTGTCCAAGACCCAGGGCTGGTCCGAACAGGATGCCTACACCTTCTGCAGCCTTGCCTGCGACCTGCGCGTGACGCAATTGGTCGATGGCAACAAGGGCATCCATGCGCTGGTCCACCGCAGCCTGCTCACGCGGGACATCAGCATGGACCAATTGCGCGCCTGACAACGAGCCGCACCAAAGCAGGGACACGCGAGCGCACAACATTGGTGTGGCCTCGCGTGCCTGCCGCGGATCGTTCGACGTTCAGCCCGTCCATCCAGCCATCGTCATACGTCAACGCTCCATAGGGCGGCGCCAGCCCGCATGAAACGCTGATCACGCACAAAGGAATATTTGGCACACATGTTGCTTGCCTCATCAGGGACAAGCAAGAACGCAGTGCCCAAATCTCCTTTGTCTTTTAGCAGCGTGCCTATAGAGGATTGCGACAAGCATGGATAGACGGACCTTCTTGACATCAACCAGCACAGTCATTGCAAGCACGGCCTTTCTCTCGGGTCTTCCCGAAGAAGTGTTTGCCGCGACAGGTCATCTGCGCATCGCCATGACCAGCGCGGACATCCCGACCACCACGGGCGTACCCAATAACGGTTCCGAAGGCATGCGGTTCCTGGGTTATCCCGTCTTCGAGCCCCTGGTTGACTGGGACCTGCGCAATGCGAGCGACAAGCGGGCCGGCATCCGTCCCGCCCTGGCGGAAAGCTGGTCCATCGATGCCAACGACAAGAACGTCTGGACATTCAAGCTGCGCAAGGGAGTCAAATTCCACGACGGCTCACCGGTCGATGCCGATGCCATCGTGTGGAATTTCGCGCGCATCTACGACGACAAGGCTGCTCACTTCGATCAGGCCGCGTCCGCCATTGCCCGTGCGCGCGTTCCAACCGTCAAGGCGTGGAAGAAAGTCGACGACATGACGGTGCAGCTGATCACGGATTCGCCCACGTCTTATTTCCTCTACCAGATCGTCTGGGTGCCCATGGTCAGCAAGGCGCGCTACGAAGAGGTCAAGAGCTGGAGCGCCTTCGCGGCCAAGCCCGCGGGCTCGGGCCCGTTCAAGATCACCCGCATCAGCCCGCGCGTCAGCGTCGAGCTGGCCGCCAACAAGGATTACTGGGATACGGCCCGCATACCGAAGGTGAGCAAGCTGTCGCTGTTCCCCATGTCGGAAGCCACCACCCGCCTGGCCGCCTTGCGCTCGGGCCAGGTCGACTGGATCGAAGTGCCTCCCCCTGACACGATACCCAGCCTGAAAAGCGCGGGCTTCCAGATTTCCACCAAGATCTATCCGCATATCTGGCCCTGGGTGTTCAGCGTCCAGCCTGGCTCGCCCTTCGCTGACAAGCGCGTGCGCCAGGCCATGAACTGGGCGATCGATCGCGCCGCGCTGGTGTCCATGCTCAACGACACCGCCCTGCCCGCCAAGGGCTTCGTCGTGGACACGGACGCGCAATTCGGCAAGCCGAATGCCAAGTACGGCTACGATCCCGAAAAAGCTAAGGCACTGCTCAAGGAAGCCGGCTACGACGCTTCCAAGCCCTTGTCGTTCAAGGTCATGATCTCGACCAGCGGTTCCGGGCAGATGGTCCCCATCCCCATGAACGAACTGCTGCAGCAGACGCTTGCCAAGATAGGCGTCAAGGTCAGCTTCGAAACCGTGGAATGGGGCACGATGCTCGTCGCCTTCCGCCAGAAGCCCGACAGCACCGCGGGCATGGGCTGCCATGCCATGAACATCAGCCTGATGTGGTCCGACCCCAGCGTCTGGCGCCGCTATTTCCACAGTGCTGCCGCCACGCCGCGCGAACAGAACTGGGGCCAGTGGAGCAACCCGCAGTACGACGCCCTGATGGACAAGGTACGCGAGACCTTCGATGACGCGGAGGTCGACAAACTGCTGGCCCAGGCCCATGAAATCCTGGTCGACGAAAGCCCCTGGCTCTACATCGTCCATGACCTGAATCCACGCGCGCTCGCCAAGAACGTGTCCGGCTTCACCCCCGCCCAGAGCTGGATGCAGGACTTCACCCCCGTCGTCGTGGCCTGAGTACGCAGGCTGCCCGTCAACCCCTCGCGGGAGTAGCACATGTTGAGTTTCATTACTCGACGGTTGCTGCACGCCATTCCGATTCTGTTTGGCGTGTCGGTCATCGTCTTCATACTCGTCAAGATGATTCCAGGAAATCCGCTGGATTTGCTGCTCCCGCCGGAAGCCCCGGCAGACCTGATCGAAAAGCTGAAGGCCAGCTACGGCTTCGACAAACCCTTGTATGTGCAGTACTTCAGCTGGCTGTGGCGCACTTTACATGGCGACCTGGGTTACTCCATCTTCACCGGCGCGCCGGTGGCGCAGGAACTGGGCAGCGCCATCCACAACACCCTGATCCTGGCCATCCCCGCGGGCGTCATCGGTCTTGTGGCCGGCGTCACCCTGGGCACCATCGCCGCGTACAACCTGGGCCGTTTCCTGGATAAATTCTTTTCCGCCTTCGCCATCACCGGTGTAAGCCTGCCGCACTACTGGTTCGCCATCGTGATGGTCGTGATCTTCTCCGTCATGCTGAACTGGCTGCCGGCCCAGGGCATGAGCTTCGAAGGCCTGCCGACCAGCTGGGAAGACATCAAGTCCATCATTCTTCCGGTGGTGACCCTTGCCCTGATTCCCATCGGGGTGATCGCGCGCGTCACCCGCGCCACGGTCCTGGAGGTGCTCAGCCAGGATTTCGTCAGCACCCTGGTGGCCAAGGGGCTGGTACGACGCGAAATCATTTTCCATGTTCTCAAGAACGCGGCCCCTTCCGTGATCGCGGTGGCCGGCCTGCAGTTCGGCTATCTGCTGGGCGGATCCATCCTGGTCGAGACGGTCTTCAACTGGCCCGGGTCGGGCAACTTGCTCAATCTGGCGATCTTTCGCCGCGACGTCCCCGTCATGCAGGCCACCATCGTAGTGCTCGCCTTTTTCTTCGTCATGCTGAACCTGCTGGTCGATATCGCGCAGGCCGCCATCGATCCCCGCATCCGCCGCTAAGGAGGGCCGACCATGGCGACATCCCCTTCCACGACCGTCCATACCGACAGCGCGCCCGTCGCCGAGCCCGCCGTCGTCGAAAGTCCCGGCTATTGGCAGCAGGTAGGCAAACGCCTGTCCAAGGATCCTGTCACGATCGCCGCGGCGGTCATCCTGCTGCTGATCGTGTGCTGTGCGATCTTCGCGCCCTTGCTGGCGCCCTATAGCCCTTATGACGGCAATGCGATGACCCGCCTGAAGCCCATCGGTTTCACGGGCCATCTGCTGGGTACGGACGAGACCGGCCGCGACATACTCTCGCGCCTGCTGTACGGCGGCCGGATCTCCCTGATCTCCGGCATCGTGCCGGTGACCTTCGCCCTGCTGATCGGCGGCACCCTGGGGGTCATGGCGGGTTACCTGGGCGGCAGGGTCAATTCCCTCATCATGCGCGTCGCGGACGTCTTCTTCGCGTTTCCCTCTATCCTGCTGGCCATCTCCGTCGTCGGCCTGCTGGGCGCCGGCCTGTTCAACACGCTGCTGTCCCTGACCGTGGTCTTCATCCCCCAGGTGATCCGGATCTCCGAAAGCGTGACCACACAGGTACGCAGCCTGGATTTCGTGGCGGCCGCGAAACTCAGCGGCGCCAGCGCGTCGACCATCATCCGGCATCAGATCCTGGCCAACGTGCTGAGCCCCATCCTGGTCTACAGCACCAGCCTGGTCAGCCTGTCCATCATCCTGGCCGCCGGTCTGAGCTTCCTGGGCCTGGGCATCGCCCCGCCCGCGGCGGAATGGGGCTTGATGCTGAATGCCCTGCGCAACGCCATCTATATCGACCCTTTCATCGCGGCGCTACCCGGTGTGGCGATTTTCGTGACTTCCATGTGCTTCAACATGATCAGCGATGGTCTGCGCACGGCCATGGATGTCCGGATCAAGCTGTAGGAGCGCATCCATGACCTATACGACCCTGCCGGACGTGAAGCCGGCGCTGCACCCGCAAGACCGCGGCGGCCCCCAGCAGCCCCTGCTGATCGTCGAAGACCTGAAGAAGCATTTCCCGCTGAGGAAAGGCGTGTTGAACCGGCAGGTCGGCGCCGTGCAGGCCGTCGACGGCGTGTCCTTCAGCGTCGACAAAGGCGAAGTGCTGGGCATCGTCGGCGAGTCGGGCTGCGGCAAATCCACCCTGGCCCGCTTGCTGATGCGCATGATGGAGCCCGACGCGGGCAGCATGATCTTCGACGGCGATCCGGTCGGCGAGCATGGCGGCATCAGCACCCATGAACTGCATCGCGCCGCGCAGATGGTGTTCCAGGACAGCTTTTCGTCCCTGAACCCCAGGATGACCATCGTCGACACCATCGCCTTCGCGCCCATGGTCAACGGCGTGAGCAGCAAGCAGGCCCTGGACCGCGCGCGCATGCTGCTGAACCAGGTCGGCCTGCCCACCAACCTGTTCGCCAAACGCTATCCCCACGAACTGTCGGGCGGCCAGCGGCAACGGGTCAATATCGCCCGCGCCCTGGCCGTCGAGCCGCGCCTGATCATCCTGGACGAACCCGTCTCGGCCCTGGACAAGTCGGTGGAAGCGCAGGTGTTGAATCTTCTGCTGGACCTGCAGCACCTGCACAAGCTGACGTATATCTTCATCAGCCACGACCTGAACGTGGTGCGTTACATCTCCGATCGCGTCGCCGTCATGTACCTGGGCCGCATCGTCGAAACGGGCCACGTCGACGACATCTACGACAATCCCCGTCACCCCTACACCCGCGCCCTGCTGGCGTCCAAGCCCAGCCTGGACCCGCGCCGGCGCATCCGCGACGCGCCCTTGTCGGGCGATCCGCCCAATCCCATCAATCCCCCGTCCGGCTGCCGCTTCCGTACGCGCTGTCCCAACGCCGAGGCCATCTGCGAGCAACACTCGCCCGCGTCCGCCAGCGTGCCTGGCGATGACGAGCACTACGTCAGCTGCCATATGTCCGCGCCCACCTACGGCCACAGCAAGGCCTTCCCCTTGCACAAGGAGGCGCTGGCATGAGCGTACTGATGCGGGCAGAAAACCTGCGGGTCACTTTCGGCAAGGGCGACGAGGCCGTGAGCGTGGTCAACGGTGTCGATTTCACCCTGGAGAAGGGCAAGGTGCTGGGCGTGCTCGGCGAGTCGGGATCAGGCAAGAGCGTGATGATGCGCTCCCTGATGGGCATGCTGCCCCGCCACGCCCACGTCAGCGGCAGCGTCACCTTCGACGGCAGGGAACTGGTAGGCATGCCGGACGCCGAACTGCGCAAGCTGCGCGGGTCGGACATCGCCATGATCTTCCAGGAGCCCATGACCGCGTTCGACCCCGTGTTCACCGTGGGCAAGCAGATCACGGAGGCCATACGCCGCCATGATGGCGTGAGCCAGCGGGTGGCGGCGCAGAGGGCGCTGGAATTGATGGAGGCGGTTTCCATTCCCTCCGCCAAGAATCGCCTGGCCAACTTTCCCCACGAAATGTCCGGGGGCATGCGGCAACGGGCCATGATCGCGTTGGCGCTGGCCTGCCGCCCCAAGGTGCTGCTCGCGGATGAACCGACCACCGCGCTCGACGTCACGGTGCAGATCCAGATCCTGCTGCTGTTGCGCAAGATCCAGGCGGACATGGACATGTCCATCATCTTCGTCACGCATGACATCGGCGTGGCGGTCGAGGTGTCCGACCAGATCGGCGTGATGTACGCGGGCAAGTTCATCGAGAAAGCGCCCGTGGAGACCCTGGTCGACGCGCATCGCCATCCCTATACCCGCGGGCTGCTGGGCGCCACGGTACACGGCCAGCGCAAGGGCACGCCCCTGACCACCATCCCCGGCACGCCCCCCAACCTGGCCAAAATGCCGCCCGGATGCTCGTTCGCGCCGCGCTGTCCCCAAGTGATCGCGGGGGACTGCACGGCCACCCAACCGGCCGCGCACGCGGTCGGGCCAGACCATATCGTTCGTTGCGTTCTTGTCCCTTCGGAGTTAGCCCTTACCGCCTGAAAAGGAGTCTCATCGTGTCAAACGCCGCAGCACCCATGATGACCATTGCGCGGGCCGCCAAGCTCATCGAGCAGCGGAAGATTTCACCAGTCGAACTGGTCGACCGATGCTTGAAACGCATCGCCAGCCTGGATGGCACGTATCACGCATTCATCGAGGTCCTGGCCGAATCCGCGCAAGCCGAAGCGCTGAAGGCCGAAAAGGAAATCATGGCGGGCCACTACAAAGGCCCCATGCATGGCATTCCCATCGGCTTGAAAGACATCTATGAAACCAGGGGCGTGCGCACGACCGGCCACTCCAAGGTCTGCGCGGACCATATTCCGGAAACGGACGCCACCACCACCCATCTGCTGGCGCAAGCCGGCGCCATCAACCTGGGCAAGCTGTCGACCTGGGAATTCGCCATCGGCGGCCCCAGCTTCGACCTGCCCTGGCCACCCGCCGTGAACCCGTGGAATGCGGCGCATGATCCTGGCGGTTCGTCTTCAGGAACGGGCGCCGCGGTCGGCCTGGGCATGGTCCTGGGCGGCATGGGCTCGGACACCGGGGGCTCGATCCGCTTTCCCGCGGCCATGTGCGGTATCGCCGGGATCAAGCCGACGTATGGCCGGGTCAGCCGCGCGGGGGTCTTGCCACTGGCATTCTCCCTGGACCACACGGGGCCCATGGCCTGGACGGCGGAAGATTGCGCCTTGATGCTGCAACCGGTGGCCGGCCATGACCCGCGCGACCCGGCGTCCGCCGATGTGCCCGTGGCGGACTACACCGCGGGCCTGAACGGCAACCTCAAGGGCCTGCGGGTGGGCGTACTGCGGCAGTTCTACGAGCGCGACAGCGTTGCCGATGCGGATGTCATTGCGGCACTCGACGAGGCCGTCACGGTGCTCAAGAGCCTGGGCGCCGAGGTCGTGGAAGCGCCGCCCCTGTCGCCCTTTGGCGACTACATCTCGGCAGCTTTCATCATGAGCCGATCCGAGTCCTACGCCGTCCACGAAGAGACCTTCAAGGCCAACCCCAACCTGTTCGGCTCCCTGGCCCGCCAGCGCATCCTTCCCGGCGCCCTGTTCAGCGCGGCCGACTATATCCAGGCCATGCGGCGCCGCCGCGAGCTGGTGAATGAACTGGCAGTCGCCATGCAATCCGTGGACCTGCTGGTCCTGCCCTCGGTGGCCACCGCGGCGCCCCGCCTTGAAGACATGACCCCGCACTTCAATGTGACCCGGCCGATGTACACCACGCCGTTCAATCTGACAGGCAGTCCCGCCATGTCGGTGTGTTCCGGCTTCAGCGCGGCCGGCCTGCCGCTGTCCCTGCAGATCGTGGGACGGCCGTTTGACGAGGCCACCGTGCTGCGCGCCGGCGATGCCTACGAGCGCGCCACCGAATGGCGCGGCCGCCTGCCCGACGCCGTCATGGCGGCTGCCTGATTCCGACTTGTTTCCCAAGGAGCTTTTCATCATGACCGAAGAAGTGATCAGCAAGGAAGACTTCGACATACTGTTGGCACGCACGGGCTTGCAGAAGCTGGATGCCCGCCAGACCGAGGAATTGCGCTCCGCCTACAAATTCGTCGAAGCCATGAAAGCGCGAGTGCGCACGCCCCGAGGCTTCGATGCCGAGCCGGCCCTGGTGTTCTCCTTGCCCAAGCCGGGTAGCGCGAAATGAGCCTGGCGTCCCTACCCACCATCGCGCAAGCCGGGCGCGACATCGCCGCGGGCAAGTTGTCCCCGGTCGAACTGACTGACCTGATGTTGAGCCGCATCGAGGCGCACAATTCGACGCTCAACGCCTACATCACCGTCACCGCCGATCTGGCGCGCAAGCAGGCCAGCCAGGCCGAGGCGGACATC
Organism: Bordetella sp. N; assembly: GCF_001433395.1. GTDB lineage: Bacteria > Pseudomonadota > Gammaproteobacteria > Burkholderiales > Burkholderiaceae_B > Bordetella_C. The sequence goes on along the minus strand of NZ_CP013111.1, from coordinate 6,764,277 downwards.
AAGGCGGGCCGTTATCGAGGCCCGCTGCATGGCATACCCATCGGCATCAAGGATATTTTCCAGACGGCAAACGTTCCGACCACGGGGCACTCGCGCTCCCTGATCGACCGGGTGCCCACCGCCGATGCCACCTCGGTGGCCAAGATGACGGCCGCGGGCGCCATCTGCCTGGGCAAGCTCGCCACGCATGAGTTTGCTTTCGGGGGCCCCAGCTTCGATCTTCCCTGGCCTCCCGCCCGTAATCCCTGGAATACGGATCACTTCACAGGCGGCTCCAGCAGCGGCACCGGCGCGGCCGTGACCGGCGGCCTGGCGCTGGGCGGCTTCGGTTCGGACACGGGCGGGTCGATCCGGCTGCCCGCGGCGTTTTCCGGTCTGGTCGGCATCAAGCCTACGTATGGACGCGTCAGCCGCAGCGGGGTCTATCCGCTGTCGTTCAGCCTGGATCATGCGGGTCCGCTGGCCTGGACAGCGGAGGATTGCGCGCTGATGCTGGGCGTGATGGCGGGTTATGACGGCGCCGATCCCGCCAGCGCGGATGTCGCCGTGCCGGATTACCGGAAACTGCTGGATCGTGATCTGACCGGCATACGCATCGGTGTCGTTCGCCACTTCTGGGAAGAGGCCGATGCCACGTCCGAGACGGTGCAGGCGATGGAAACGGCCTTGGCCGTGCTGAAGGACCTGGGCGCGCGCCTGGTGGACATCAAGCTGCCGTCGCTGCAGGACTATACGGCGACCACGGCGCTGATCCTGCTGGTCGAAGCCGCGGCCGTATACCAGGACACCTTGCAGAAATCACCGGAGCTGCTGGGCGAGATCCTGCGCAAGCGTCTCTATCTGGCGTCCATGTTCTCGGGCGCGGATTATGTGCAGGCTTTGCGGCGCCGCCGCGAGCTGTGCGATGCGTATAACGCGGCGACCCAGGATGTCGATGTGGTCTTCACCGCGACCGCGCCCGGCCCCGCCGCGCGCCTGGATGCCATGCACTGGTTCTATACCTTCACCACGCCCCTGCTGACCATGCCCTTTAACCTTACCGGCAGTCCCGCGGTGGCCACGCGCGCGGGCTTTTCCTCCAGCGGACTGCCCTTGTCCTTCCAGTTGGCGGGCAAACCGTTCGACGAGGCAACCGTGCTGGCCGTGGCGCATGCGTATGAGAAAGCCACCGACTGGGTCAATATGCGCCCCGCCATTGCCAAGCTTTAGGAGGACAGGAATGACCGATTTCTTTGACAAGGCCGGCTATGGGGAGAATCCCGTGGGCTTCGGCAAGACAGTGGCGGTGCTGGTCGTGGATTTCCAGCGTGCGTTCACCGACCCCAGCATGCCGGCGGGCAAGTCGCCGCATATCCACGCGGCGGTCGAGAAGACCGTGCCCCTGCTTGCCGCGGCGCGCGCGGCCGGTTTGCTGGTGGTCTCCTGCTATACGGCCTGGAGCAACGAGCGGGGCATGATCCCCTGGAAGACCACCGCGGTGCGCACCGGCATGTTCCATGGCGATCCCGCCACCGAAATGGATCCGCGCATCTATGAGCCAGGCTATGACGTCAATCTGGTCAAGGCCGGTCCGTCGATTTTCTTCGGCACGCCATTGAGCACCATCCTGCAGAGGAATGGCGTGGATACCGTGGTGATTACCGGCTGCACCACGTCGGGCTGCGTGCGGGCGTCCATCATCGATGCGTTCTCCTACGGCTTCCGCACCATCGTCGCGCGCGATTGCTGCGGCGACATGGAAGCGGGGCCGCATGAAGCCAACCTGCTCGACGTCAGCCGGCGTTATGCCGACGTCGTCGATTCCGCGACGTGTATCGCCCAGTTCGGGCAGTTCGCGGCGGCGGCTTGATGGCGACTTGAGGGGCGGGCCCGCGTTGCGGCTTGGGCCTCTGCCCGGGCCCGCGCCCGGCTAGCCCGGGCCGTCGCTCCCTGCCGCCAGCAGCGGCAGGAGCACATCGCTGATCGGTGTGGGAATGCCGTGCGCGCGGCCGCGTCTTTGCACCACGCCGTTGCGGCAGTCCCATTCCAGCGGCCGGCCGGCCTGGCGGTCGGCGAGGATGGACGAGCCCAGGTCGGGCGGGGCACGGTGGTAGCCATCGACGATTTCCTGCGGCACGTCATCGCTCAGCCGCGCGCCTTCCGCCCGCGCCACTGCCAGGCACTCCCGCAGGTAGGCCAGCGCCAGCGCGGTGATGTCGTCCCGCGCATACATGCCCGCCCGCCGATTCGCCAATACCATCAAGCCGCCGACCGCGTTCTGCAGCAGTTTGCGCCATGCCACCGACGTGAAGTCCTGCGCGGCGTCGACCGCGACACGGGTGCCGGCCAGGGCCGCCAGCACCACGCCGGCCGCCGCCGTGTCCGGCACCGTCAGTCGGGGACTGGCGCGCAGCCACACCAGCTCGTTGGATTCGCGCTGCGCGGGAAACCACACCACGGAAGGCAGCAGCTCCTTGCCGGACAAGTAGGGCGCGAAGGCGGCTTTCTGCTCGACCCCGTTCTGCAGCGCGCAGACCACTGTCTTCTCGTGTGACAGGGCGGCCAGCCACGGCGCCATGGCGGCTACCTGGGTCGCCTTGGTCGCGACGAAGATCAGGTCATAGGTCCGCGTGCTTTGCTGGGGGTCGGTCAGCACCGGGCCCGGCACGTCGATGTCTTTCCCGTCGACGCGCAGTGTCAGTTTCTCCAGGGGCGTCCGCCCGCATAACGCCGGCGTACGCCCCACTTCATGCAGCGCCGCCGCGATGGTGGTGCCGATGGCGCCGGGACCGATAAGGGCGACGGAGGGAATTGCGGAGTTCATCGATGTCATCCTTTGGAGTGTGATGGGCCGGTCTGCTCGCTCAACCGAGAATGATCGTGCCGGAAGCGATAAGCACGCAAGCGGCCAACTTGCGCAGGGTTAACGTTTCGCCAAGAAAGAAATACCCGATCAGCGCCGCGAACACCACGCTTGTCTCGCGCAAGGCCGATACGGCTCCCATGGGCGCGCTGTCCATCGCGTAGATCACCATCCCATAGGCCAGCAAGGAAACCAGCCCGCCCACGGCCGCCAGCGCGCGCCCGGGCCGGCGCATGAAGAGAGACCTGGCGCCACGCAAACCGATATAAACCACCGGCATCAGCACGCCCCATAGGGCGCACATCCATGCCGTGTAGGCCATCGGCGCGCCCGACAGGCGCACGCCGATGCCGTCCGTCACGCTATAGGCGGCAATGAAGCAGCCCGTACCGACGGCGTAGGGCAGATTACGCGCCGCCAGGCGCCGCCCGTCGGATGCCAGCCAGAGGATCCCGCTGGACACGGCCGCGATCCCTATCAGCGACGTCGGCGCTATCTTCTCCCCTGCGAACAACCAGGCGGCGAGGGTGATCAATACGGGAGAGCAGCCCCGCGCGATGGGATAGGTCTGCCCAAGATCCCCGGACCGGTAACTTCTGACCAGAAAGAGGTTGTAGCCGACGTGCAGGACGGCCGACAGCACGGCATAAACCCAGCTTGCCGGCGCCGGCGCCGGCAACAATACCGCGATCGACACGCTGGCAACGGCTACCGCCACGCACATGACGGTCATGGACCAGAGCCGGTCCGCGCCGTTGCGCAGCAGGGCATTCCAACTTGCATGAAGAAGTGCCGCGGCCAGGGTCAGTGCGATGAGCGTTGCAGACATGCGCACATACTAAACAGGGGCGGGGCGGGTTTGAAGCGAAGTCTGCTCATTCGGCCATGAATGAATCCTCATGGCTTCTTTTTTGCCTCACTGATATCTGGCCTGTGCCTCCCGCGACTCCGCCAGCAGCCAATCGCGGAAGTCGGCAAGGTGGGTTTGGATTTCCAGACCCTTGGGGCAGACGAAGTAGTAGGCCACCGGCGCCGGACACGGGATATCGAACAGCCTCACCAGGGTCCCTTCGCGCAGCTCGGCCTCGACATGTCCGCTACGTGCCAGCGCGACGCCCTGTCCCAGCAGCGCCGCCGCGATGGTCATGTTGGTGTCGGCGAATCGCACGTTCTCCCTGGGCGCGGATACGCCGACGCCCACGTGCTGGAACCAGTGTTCCCACTTGGGCACCAGGTCGGCGCCATCGCGGGTGAGCAACGGATAACGCAGCAGTTCGGCGGGCTCTCGCGGCCTACCGAACGTCCCCAGGAGCGCGGGGCTGGCGACAGGAAAGAGCTGTTCCCTGAACAAAAACTCCGAATACAGGCCGGGGTAGTGCCCTGTGCCGAAGCGTATCGCCACCTCCGGGTCCGTGCGTGAGAAGGCGATGGCCTTGTCGCTGGTCTCCAAGGTGACGAGCAGTTCAGGATGCTGGCGGGAGAGATTCGGCAAGCGCGGCAGCAGCCATTTCAGGGCGAACGAATAGGTCGTGCTTACCGTCAGCCTGATCTTGCCTTGCTGCTCCCTGAGGTCGGCGAGCGTCGCATTCAGGTTGGCGAAGAAATCCCGCACGATCGGCGCCAGCGCGGCGCCCGCGGGGGTCAGGCGCAGCGACTTGCCGCGGTGGAAAAGCTGCAGGCCCCAGGTTTCTTCCAGGTTGATCAGCTGGTGGCTCACCGCGCTTTGCGTGATATGCAGTTCTTCCGCGGCGGAGGTAAAGGTCGCGTGCCGCGTGGCAACCTCGAAAGCGCGCAATGTGGCGGTGGGCGGCAGGTCTTTCATGACCAGGATTCCTTGGGGAAGTCAGCGACTGAGTCCGGGGGATTTTACCGAGTCGTGTCGTGCAAACCGCTATGTGATTCCAGCCCCCAGCGACAGCGCTGATTTCGACTTCAAGAAAAGCCGAGGCCCCGTAACACGGGGCCTCGATGTATCGCGGGAGCTCTTGAATACCAGCACGGCTGGACCCTCTCGCCAGGGGGCAGATAGACGCCTTCTCAGGCCCCGGCTCATCTATCTGCCGGCAACATACCCAAAGCCATGAAAGAAAGCAAATTCCTGTCCTGAAGCGAGATATGTTCTTGCCTCAGTCCTGCAACGTCTTTACCCAGTCACGGAAGTTTTCGTTCTCGAACTCCCATGTCTCTTCCGGCGTGCGCGTGAGCACCATGACGCGGCTGAGTGCGCCCAGGGCCTTCTGGACGGATGTCGCTTTCAAGCTTGGAACGCCAAGCTGCTTGCCCAATGCCGCCAGGGAGGCCTTGGCATAAGGGGGATAGCCAGGGTCGTCCGCCATTTGCCGAATCAGGGCGCGTTGCAATGCGTCAAGCGCTGTCCAGGTGCTGTGGTGAGTGTCCGCGCTCAGCAAACGTGCGGCTTCGCTCCTCGTCGCGGCCGCCAGGCTCAGCTTGGGCTCCAGCACCATGGACACCACGCAGCGGACGAGTGCCTCGGGGCGAGAGTGGAATTGGAGGTGCGCTTTCATCGCCTGTTCGACGTCCAGCTTGCGCCCTGTCGACGCTTCGAATTTCTTGCAGATGAACGCGACGAATTCCCGTCCAAGCATGGGGAAGTCATGAATCGCATGGCCAGCCGAATAGAGCGGCGCATTGGTATTGGAAAAAACGCTATTGAGCTGGGTGCGTGAAGAGCCAGTGAACAGCGCCCTGGTCCTGTCCGCGTGTTTGGTCAGCGCGGTACGGAGCGAACGCGCCAGCTGCTCGCCTTCCGTGCTGCGGGCCAAAGCCTGTGCCTCGTCCACCAGCAAGAGCAGATAGCGCTTGCCGCTGGTCAACTTGCCGATGAGTTCATCTATCCGAAGGGCAATCTCCGTCAGGGCGGAAGTGTTCGCCCGCCCCAACTCCAGCTGCACCTCGCCGCCCACGCCGGCCGCCTTGGCGCTGGCCTTCACGCTCTTGACGGGCTTGAGCAGGGTGAGGACGCGGCCCATCGCCCCCTTGGGCTCGGCCGCTTCTTCCAACGCCTGCAGCAAGGCGAGCGCCGGACTCTGCGTCTGCCACAAGTCCGCATAGGCAACGGTGAAGCCCGCCTTCTCGGCTTCGGGCCTGAGATCGCGCATCAGGAACTGCGTCTTGCCCGCCCGCCGGGGAGCGAAGATGGTCGTCGCCTGCACGGGACCGGCAGTCAGGAGCTTCAGATACTGGCGAGCCAGGTCTGGACGGGCGAAGTGCCAGGGAGCGGAGATCTTCATCGTTATCCGAATTATCCGATTTTGGATAATTATACCGCTCAAGGATAATTTGGATAACGCCCGGGACCTTTGGCTCCCCTGAGGCCTGTGCCGGCCCCTTCCCCGCTAACCGCTATTGAGGCGCAGGAATACAGCAGCGGCGCCTTCGGCAGCGATTCCCCCATTTGACACGCGTGTTACGATCCTTGATAGATCAACGAATGGAGAAGATATGGGTAAACGAGAAATTGATGGTTGGACTGTCTATAGCGGCGCTTTCCAGTCGGGTGACGTGCCGGCAATTGCCGATGTCGCGACCCACAAGGAAGGCCATCCTGAATCAAGCCGATTCTTCCGAGTCGTCACGGATCGCACGTTCCCGGAGCTGGACGATGCCAAATCCGCCTCGGACACCGTGGTTGACCGCATCGAGTCGATCGACGATGAAGGCGTGCCTTACCCCCTGACCTACTAGCCCAATCGAGGCCGGACCTGCGGACGCAGGTCCCTGAAACGGTCACCGCGCGGTGAATCCCGACCGCCAACGAAAAACGCCACCTCGATGGGGTGGCGTTCTGCGCTTGAATGAACAAGGAATTCTGGTGGGCTGTGAGTGGCTCGAACACTCGACCTACGGATTAAGAGTCCGCTGCTCTACCAACTGAGCTAACAGCCCGGCAGGGCTACATCGCAGGTCACTTCTAACCGCGCTGCAACTGCTGAGAGGGAGAATTATACATAGATTTTTGGGCTTGTCCAATCGGGGTGGAATCTTGTTCGCTGTAACCGCCAGGAAGGCGGGGACCTGGCGAGTCCCCGTACCCCTCGCGCCTGACGGCCCGCCCGCTGCTTCCGATCGGGCAGCGGGCCCCTCGCCGCCACGGCCAGACTTCGTCATCGCCGTCAGCCGCACGAGCCCCGTCATCAACCTTGGCAGCACAACCACGACACCGCCAGCACTACCGCCAGCACCGACGTAACGCCAACACCACCAGATCCAAAACACCACACTGTTCACCCACGCCACAGCGCGCTTCAAGCACGTCCCAGATTACGTTTTCCACCCCTCGAAGTATCAGTTGAAACGTCCATTCAACTTCCGAACAGCTTTAAGTAAAGTGGCTCTCCATTGAGACAGCCCGAATGAAAGCGCCCTGGCCAAACTGCTTGCGGCATAACGACTAAACGGAAGCGGCAAGGATCGTAAATGGGGAAGCGTGTAGCTATCGTCGGGCTCGCATTTCGATTCCCGGGCACCACCACCGAAACGTATTGGACCGACCTGCTCGAAGGCAAGGACCTGATCACGCAGGTCCAACCCGGCCGCTGGTCCGCCGACGCCTATCTGCACCCCGACCGCGACAACCCGGGCACCGCCTACACCCACGCGGCCGGCTCGCTGGGCGACATCTCCGGCTTCGATGCGGACTTCTTCGGCATCTCGCCACGCGAAGCGGCACAGATGGATCCCCAGCAACGCTTGCTGCTGGAAATGACCTGGGAAGCGCTGGAAGACGCCGGCATCAAACCGACCTCGCTGCGCGGCAGCGACTGCGGTGTCTATATAGGGATATCCAGCGCCGACTACGGCTACCGCGTCGCCGATGACCTGGACATGATCGATGCGTCGACGGCCACCGGCAATACCTCCAGCATCGCGGCCAACCGGCTGTCCTACTTCTTCGACCTGCGCGGCCCCAGCATCGCCATGGACACGGCGTGCTCGTCCTCGCTGGTGGCCTTCCACCAGGCCTCCCGCGCGATCCTCAGCGGCGAATGCAGCCACGCAATCACCGGCGGCATCAGCCTGCATCTGCACCCCTACGCTTTCATCGGCTTCTCCAAAGCGTCCATGCTCTCCCGCCGCGGCCTGTGCAGCGTCTTCGACGCCGCGGGCGACGGCTACGTCCGCTCGGAAGGCGGCGGGGTCTTCGTCCTCAAGGACTACGATCAGGCACTGGCCGATGGCGACCGCATCCTCGCCGTCGTGGCGGCCTCGGTGGTCAATACGGACGGCCGCAAGACAGGCCTCACCGTTCCCAACGCCGACGCCCAGGCCGACCTGATGCGCCGAGCCTGCACCCAGGCCGGCATCGAGCCCGACGAACTGGACTACCTGGAAGCCCACGGCACCGGCACCGCCGTCGGCGACCCCATCGAAACCTGCGCCATCGGCGCGGCGCTCGGCAAGGCCCGCCCCGCCAACCGTCCGCTTGCCATCGGCTCCATCAAAAGCAATATGGGCCACCTGGAACCGGCCTCCGGCGTGGCGGGCATGGTGAAAGCCATCTACACCCTGGTCCATCGCATCGTCCCCGCGACCATCGGCGTGCGCACGCTCAACCCGCATATCGACTTCCAGGGCTGGAATATCGAGGTCGTCACCCAGAACCGCCAGCTCAAGGCCAAAGGCAAACTGGTGGTCGGCGTGAACTCCTTCGGCTTCGGCGGCGCCAACGCGCACGTCATTCTGCAAAGCGCGCCGCTCGCGCCCGAAATCCCCGTCACGAAACTGATCAAGAATGCCCCGGTGCCGCTGATCGTCAGCGGCCGCAACCCCGAGGCCCTGCGCGCCGCCGCGGCTGCCCTCGCCAAAGCCTTGCGCACCGAACCCGAACGGCCTATCTACGATTTCGCCTATCACGCTGCCCACCGCCGCGACTGGCACGCGCAACGGGCGCTGGTATTCGCCGGCGAACGGGCCCAGGCGGCCGCCGACCTGCAAGCACTGGCTGAAGACAAGGCCCCCAAGTTCGCCGTCCCTACCGCGACGGCCCTGCAGGACGCACGTGGACCCGTGTTCGTCTATTCGGGCAACGGCTCGCAATGGGCAGGCATGGGCAGACGCTTGAAGAGCGACCCCGTCTTCGCCGCGGCCATCGATGAAGTCGACGCCCTGTTCGCCGAATACGCCGGATTCTCGGTGGCGGCGCTATTTACCGAAGCCGAAACCGAAACCGAAGCCGAAACCAAACCCAAAGCCGAAGTTGGACTCGAAGACCCACAAGCCGACCATCGCTATCACCGCACGGAACTCGCCCAACCGGCGCTCTTCGCCTTGCAAGTCGGCATCACCCGCATGCTGGCGCAACGTGGCGTGGTGCCAGCCGCCACCATGGGCCACAGCGTGGGCGAAGTGGCCGCGGCCTGGGCCTGCGGGGCGCTGTCCCTGGCGGAGGCGGCCAAGGTCATCCATCACCGCAGCCGTCTGCAGGGCCAGACGCGCGGCAAAGGCCGCATGAGCGCCGTCGGCCTGGACGGCGCGGGAACTCAGGCCTTGCTCGACGAGCTCGACTTCAGCACCCGCCTGGTCCTGGCCGGCAGCAACAGCAGTCGAGGCGCCACGGTGGCCGGCGATCCCGAAGCGCTGGACGTCATGGAAGACATCCTGCGCGAGCGCGGCGTGTTCCACCGCCGCCTGGACCTGGACTACGCATTCCACAGCCCGGCCATGGATGAAATCGAAACGGACATCCGGCTTGCGCTGGCAGACTTGCGTCGCAACGCCGCCGAAGTCCCCTTCTACTCCACGGTCAGCGGCATGCAGGCGACAGGAGCGGAACTGGACGCCGGCTACTGGTGGCACAACGTGCGCCACCCGGTCCGTTTCGCCGAAGCCTGCAATACCGTCATCGCCGATGGCCTGAACGTGTTCGTCGAAATCGGCCCGCACCCGGTCCTGCGCGGCTATATCAAGGACGCCCTGGACACCGCAACACGGCCGGGCCGCGACAGGCCCAGCCAGGAAAGGCCCGGCCTGGCGCGGCCCGGCAGGATCATCATCACCGCCGCGCGCGGCGATGACGCGCCGGAGCGCATCTACGATGCCGCCGGCCAGGCGATCCTGAGCGGCGCCGACGTGGATTGGCAAACCCTCTTCCCCTGGAAAGGCGACCACACCCCTCTGCCCACTTACCCCTGGCAACGCGAACGCCACTGGTACGCGGACAGCTCCCGGGCCCTGGGCCTGCTGATGCGCGAACGCGTTCACCCCCTGCTTGGCTATGCGGTGCGCCAACACGCGGGCATCTGGGAACACACGCTCGACACCGGCAGCCACCCCACCTTGACCGACCACGGCGTGGGCGGCGCCATCGTGTTCCCCGGCACCGGCTTCGTCGAACTGGCCCTGGCCGCCGCCCTGGAATGGCAACCCGGCACCCACGCGGACATCGAGGACCTGGACATCCGCGCACCGCTGGTGCTGGGCCCCGCTCCCGGCAAACGCACCCGGGTCACCCTGGATCACGCGGACGGCCGGTTCCAGATCCTCAGCCGCGACATCGCCGGCGATGCGCCCTGGACCGTCCATGCCGCCGGCCGCGTCCGTCAGCAGGCCAATGCCGCCTGCCTGAACGGCGCGCAGACCGTGACGCCACCGATGCAGGAGCCCGACTTCGACGAGGAAGAACACCATGCGCTGACCCGCCTGGTCGGCCTGGCCTATGGCCCGGCCTTCCGTGCGATCGTGCATGGCTGGCGCTTGTCCGCGGATGTGGTCTTCGCCAAGCTCAAGCCGCACGCCAGCCTGACGCCGGAACTGAGCAGCACGCATCTGCATCCCGCCCTGCTCGACTGCGCCTTCCAGCTCATCATCCATCTGCTGCGCGACGAGGCCGCCATGGGCCTGGGCATCGCCTTCGTGCCGGCGCGCATCGGGCGCATCAGCCTGCACGCCGGCCAAGGCCTGCCGCGTTATGCGAGGGCAAGCCTGCGCCGCCGCGCGCCCCACTCCGTCGTTGCCGATTTCGATCTGTACGATGGCCAGGGCCACCTGGTCGCCAACGTCCACGACGTGAATTTCCGCGCTGTCAGGCTGGGCAAGCCGGCGGCGGAGCTGCTCGACTACGTCGACTGCGTGCTGACACCGCGCCCCCATCCGTACGCGCCGCTGCCCGCAACAGCCCTGTCCACCAAGGCGCTGGACGCAAGGCTGCGGTCCTTGACACGGCAGCCCGCCGACCGCTACAGCCAGGAAGTCGACCCGCTGCTCGAAAGCCTGTGCGATCGCTACGCCATCGAAGCCCTGCGCATCCTGGCCAAAGGCGGCGCCCTGCTGCCCAGCGCCCAGGTCGAACGCCAGACGCGCCAACACCCACGCTCCGCATCGCTCTACGATCATGTGCTGGCCCGCGCCGCGGCCGCCGGCTACGTGCATATCAGCGACAAGGGCTGGGAGCTGGCCGCCGACGAGGCGGACCAGCCCACCGCGGCCGAGATCTGGAACAGCCTGCTGCGCGAATACCCCGACTACTTCCCCGCCATCTTCGCCACCGGCCGTGTCGGCCTGCATCTGCCGGCCCTGTTGACCGGCAGCGCCGACATCGACCAGATCGTGCCGCGCTCCGCCTCGCCGATGGCGCTCAGCCGCATGATGCTGGGCCCGGGCCGCTCCCACACGCTGGCGGCGGCGCTGTCCGAGACACTGCAAGGCGCCGTCGCGCGGCGCGCCCCCGGACAGCGCCTGGCGGTGCTGGAAATCGCCAGCGGCCTGCCCCTGCTGGGCACCGCCTGCTGCGCGGCGCTGGACTTCGACGTGGCGGACTATCGCTACGCCACCACCGACGCGGAAAACGCTGAAGCGGCGCGCAACGGCCAACTGGCGGACTATCCCCTGGCCACCGTCGCCGTGATCGCCGCGGACACCATGCAGGCCGATGGCGACCGCTACGACCTCATCCTCCTCCATGGCGAATTCGATACCCTCGACGCGTTCCGCCAGGCCCTGGCCTATGCCCGGGCAAGCCTGAAGCCCGGCGGCAATCTGTTGCTGCGCGGCACGCCACCCACACCCTGGATGAACTTCATCTTCGGCGGGCGGCCATCGTGGTGGCTGGCCGGCAAGGACGGCGTCCATGCCCCCTTCCCCAACGCCGACGACAGCATTGCCTGCCTGCGTGAGATGGGCCTGGACTGCGCACCGGTCATCCCCCTGGGCTCGAACACCGCGTCCGCCCCCTACCTGATCCTCGCCGGCGCGCCCGCCGTGGACATCCCGGCGCCCGAACCCGCGGCGCGCACCCGTCTCGTGTTGAGCGACGCTGCCAGCGTCCCCCTGCTCCAGGCCTTGCGCGCCGAACTGGACGCGGCCGCCCAGCAGACCGTGGTCGCCCCGGACGTCACACCCACCACCGTAGGCGACGCCTTGTTGCGCGCAAAAGAAAGACACGGCCAGATCCACGAGATCATCCTGTTGGCGGGATGGCGCCCCGACGCGATGCCCTTCGACAGCCAGGTCGCCCGCTGCGCGCTGGCGGCCGCCGTCATCCAGGCCTGCGAGCACAGTGAAACGGCCGCCACCGTCTGGCTGGTCACGCGCAATGCCGGGCTGACCATGGGCGGGGGCGATCCCCGCGACGACGGCATCGGCGATGCCCCGCTATGGGGATATGGCCGCACCCTGGCCAACGAAGCCACGAACTACCGCATCCGCCAGGTCGACGTGATGTCCGCGACCGGCGCGCCAGCCCTGGCGCGTGAGGTGCTGCACCCCGGCGCCGAGGACGAGGTGCTGTTGGATGTCCACGGCGCGCGCTACGTGCCCCGCGTCCGCATCGTCGCGCGCCCCGTCCCGCCGGACAGCCCGCCCGACACCGCCCGCTACGGCCGCCTGGGCTTCGACCTGCCGGGCCAGCTGCGCAACCTGTACTGGCAAGCCGTGGAGCCGCAGGCGCCGGCCGCCGACCAGATCGAAATCCGCGTGCAGGCCACGGGCCTGAACTTCCGCGATGTCATGTACACCCTGGGCCTGCTGCCGGACGACGCCATCGACAAGGGCTACGCCGGCCCCACCCTGGGCCTGGAATTCGCCGGCGAAGTCATGTGGGTCGGTTCCGGCGTCACCGGCTACGAAGTGGGCGACAGCGTGGTCGGCTTCGGCCCGTCCAGTTTCGGCGAACGCGTGCTGACGCGCGCCGAGGCCATCGTGCGCATCCCGCCGGGCTTGTCCTACGAAGCCGCGGCAACCATACCCAGCACCTTCTTCACGGCCTACTACGCCCTGCACCACCTGGCGCGCCTGGAAGAGGACGAGAAGGTCCTCATCCACGGCGGGGCCGGCGGCGTCGGTGTCGCGGCCATCCAGCTGGCGCAAGCCCAGGGCGCCGAGATCTACGCCACCGCCGGCTCGGACGAAAAGCGCGACTTCCTGCGCCTGATGGGCGTGACGCACGTCTACGACTCCCGCTCGCTGTCCTACGCGGACGAGATCCTGGCCGATACCGGCGGCGCCGGCGTCGACGTGGTGTTGAACTCACTCGCCGGCGAAGCGATCAATCGCAATCTTCACGTCTTGCGCCCTTTCGGCCGCTTCCTCGAACTGGGCAAGCGCGATTTCCATGAGAACACCCGGATCGGCCTGCGTCCCCTGCGTAACAACATCAGCTATTTCGGCATCGATGCCGACCAGCTGCTGTCCGCCCGTCCGGACCTGACCCGCCGCCTCTTCAACGAGATGATGCGCGGCTTCGCGGATGGCATGCTGCATCCGCTGCCCTATTCCGTCTTCGATGCCAACGAAGTGGTCGATGCCTTCCGCCATATGCAGCAAGCGCGCCAGATCGGCAAGATCATCGTGACCTACCGCAACGGCCTGCGCCACGTGCGGCCGCAACACCGCTTCGAGCCGCGCCGCCTGACCCTGCCGGCGGACGCCAGCTACCTGGTGACGGGCGGCCTGGCCGGCTTCGGCCTGCGCACGGCGCAATGGCTGGCGGCAAAGGGCGCGCGCCATCTGGTCCTGATCAGCCGCCGGGGGGCCGCCGACGAAGAAGTCCAGTCCGCCATCGCCGCCCTCCAACAACAAGGCGTGCAGGTATGCGCGCGCGCCTGCGATGTCACCGACAAGCCGGCGCTACAAGGTCTGCTGGAGGAAGTCGCGCGTGACATGCCGCCCCTGCGTGGCATCGTCCATGCCGCGGCGGTCATCGAGGACGGCCTGGCGCGCACGGCAAGCGCCGACCGGATCGAACGAAACATGGCGGCCAAGCTGCTGGGCGCGCAACACTTGCACGAGCTGACCCTGTCGCTGACTTTGGACTTCTGCGTCTACTACTCCTCGGCCACCACCCTGTTCGGCAATCCCGGGCAGAGCAGCTATATCGCGGCCAACCAGGGCCTGGAGGCCTTGGCGATGCTGCGACGTGAAGCGGGCTTGCCCGCCACGTGCGTGCGCTGGGGCGCCATCGACGACGTCGGTTTCCTGGCGCGCAACGAGAAGATCAAGGAAGCCCTGCTTGGCCGCATGGGCGGCACGGCGCTGTCGTCGGCCCTGGCCCTAGACGCCCTGGAAGAACTGATCCTGGCCGACACCAGTGGCCAGGCTGTGCTCGATCTGAGCTGGTCACGCATGGCGCGCATGCTGCCCAGCGCCGGCGCGCCCAAGTTCAGCGAACTGTTGCGTGAGCGCGAAAACGAACAGGACATGGGCGAGGACATTGCCCACCTGCTCGCCACCCTGGACGACAAGGCCCTGCACGACGTCTTCAGCGAAATGCTGAAGACCGAAATCGGCGAGGTGCTGCGCATCGCGCCCGACAAGATAGCCGCTGAGCGCTCCCTCTACGACATGGGCATGGATTCGCTCATGGGCGTGGAACTGATCGCCGCTCTTGAGACGCGCTTCGGCGTGCGCCTGCCGGTCATGACGCTGTCGGAAAGCCCCACGGTCGACAAACTGGCCAGCCGCCTGATCGCCTTGCTGCGCAGCGACGCCGGCGTCCAGCCCGGCGCCGACGTGACGACGTCCATCGTCGAAAAGCTGGTCGCGGACCACGCGGCCGAAATCCCGGAAACGCACATCTCGCAGTTCCTGACGGAATTCAAGGATGGCGGCGCCGAGCCGCCGATCCGGATGATTCCCTAACGTCAGTCATGATTAAAAGCATGATCGAACCCATGATCAAACCGAAACTGCCCGCCCTGGCCGCGGGCCTGAAGAACAAGCTGATCCAGCAGGCTCTCGAACGCAAGCTCCGGCAACTGGACACCGAACGGGATGGCGGCGCCACGCCCCTGATCCGCGGCGTGGGGGCCACCATCCCCGAGGATTTCTACCGCTTCCACCTGCACCCCGGCTACAAGCAGATCCGCATCATTCATGACGGCGCCGCGCGGCTGGGCCTGCAGGATCCCTTCTTCAAACTGCATGAAGGCAATGCCACCGACCAGACCACCATAGGCGGACAGACCTACATCAATTACGCCAGCTACAACTATCTGGGCATGTCCGGTGACCCGGTGGTAACACAGGCGGCCAAGGCCGCCATCGATCGTTACGGCACATCGGTGTCCGCCAGCCGCCTGGTGTCCGGGGAACGCCCGGTCCATCGAGAACTGGAAATGGCGCTGGCCCGGCTCTACGAGGTCGACGACGCGGTTACCTTCGTCAGCGGCCACGCAACCAATGTATCGACCATCGGTTACCTGTTCGGTCCGCGCGACCTGGTCCTGCACGACGAGTTCATCCACAACAGCGTCCTGCAAGGCATACAGCTGGCGGGCGCGCAACGCCTGCCCTTCCCCCACAACGACTGGCGCGCCCTGGATCGCCTGCTGGAGGAACACCGCAAGACCTTCGAGCGGGTGCTCATCGTGCTGGAAGGCATCTACAGCATGGACGGCGACTATCCGGACCTGCCCCGTTTTGTCGAGATCAAGCGCCGCCACCGCGCCTTTCTGATGGTGGACGAGGCCCACTCACTGGGCGTCCTGGGCGCCCATGGCCGCGGCATCCGCGAGCATTTCGGCCTGGCCGGCACGGACGTCGATATCTGGATGGGCACCTTGAGCAAGACCCTGGCCGGCTGCGGCGGCTACATCGCCGGCGAAAGCGCCCTGGTCGAACACCTGAAATTCCTGGCGCCGGGATTTCTCTACAGCGTCGGCATGCCGCCGTCCGTCGCCGCGGCGTCACTGGCGGCGCTCAAGCACATGCTGACAGTGCCGCAACGGGTCGCCACCCTGCAGGCCCGCGGCCGCTTCTTCCTGGAGCAGGCGCGCGCGGCTGGCGTGGACACCGGCAGCAGCCAGGGCCTGGCGGTGGTCCCGGCCATCCTCCGCAGCTCGATCAAGGCAACGCAGCTGTCCTCACAGCTGTTCGAGCGCGGCATCAACGTCCAGCCTATCGTCTATCCCGCCGTGCCCGAGAAATCGGCGCGCCTGCGCTTCTTCATCTCCTGCCTGCACTCGGAAGCACAGATAGAACAGACCATAGAAGCCCTAGCCGCCCTGACGTAGGCGCCACTCCTGCCAGGACCAGTACAGCACCATGCCGAAGCCCACGCAGCCGGTCAGGTTGAGCGGCGCCAGCACGTAGTTGCCATCGCGCAAAGCCAGCAGCAAAGCCAACAGGGCGTAGCAGAAGGTCAGGCATTCACCCACCAGCAATAGTCGATTGATCGCGGGCAGCGTCTTGGTGCGCTCGACATCCCCCTTCGGGGTCCGATGGAAGCCGCCATGTACGCCCAGGCACGCACGCACGCCGCCGACAAAGTAGTACCAGGCCATCGGCAGGAACATGGCAATGTACAGATAGTTGTACCAAAGCATGGTCGCCAGCCCCACCCGATCCTGGGGACGGGTGCGCCGCCGCGCGCTAAGCGCACTGGACAGGGACCAGATGACCACCAGCACGAAAAACACCAGCGCACCCACCTGCAGCTCCACGCGCTCGAAGTCGACCACATAGTTCAAGGGCAGGCCCAGCAGGACCAGCACGTACATCGACGCCAGCAAGACCGACGAGAACATCATGGCGATCGCATGCAGGCGCTGCAGCAGAGGCATACGCTGCCGGGCTACCTTCACCCCATGCAGAAAAGCGCTGTGTATCAGTCCCCGCCCCCAGCGCTCCCGCTGGATGCGAAACGTGCTGATGGCCTCCGGCAGCAGGGACATCGACACCACGTCGCCCAGGTAGGCGTACTTCCAGTCGTCGAACTGCGCCCGATAGCCCAGGTCCACGTCTTCCGTCACGGTGTCGGCATTCCAGCCGCCCAGCGCCTGCACGCAGGTGCGCCGCCAGACGCAGGAACTGCCGCTGAGCGACGCCATGACGCCGTCCTCGCTCAAGCCGGTCGTCAAATACTGCTGATGGCCCATCTCCATCGCCTGGAAGCGGGTCAGAAAGGACGCATTGCTGTTCTCATAGCCGATGGCCGTCTGCAGGAAGCCCAGCTCCGGATCGTCGAAACAAGGCATGCAGCGCAGCAGAAAATCTTGCGGAGGAACGAAATCGGCGTCGAAAATGACGAAGAAGGCGCCCGTAGCCGACTCCAGGCCATGCATCAGATTGCCGGCCTTGAAGCCGCTGCGATCCGGGCGCCGCAACAAGCGGATGTTCACGCCCCGCAGTTCATGGCGCTCGACGCAGTCGCGCGCCAGCGCCGACGTATGGTCGGTGGAATCGTCCAGCACCAGCACCTCCAGCAGCTCGGCCGGATAGCGCATGACGCATACCGCATCGATCAGCCGCTCGATCACCGCCGCCTCGTTATGGATAGGCAGCAATACGCTGACCCGGCGATGCACACCGTGCTTTCTGCCCGTACCTTCGGTCAGGTGCGTCAGCTTGCGGCGCTCGGCGCGTTTGGAGATCCGCAGGATGCGCAGCTCCAAAGCCATATAGATGGCGAACGACAGGACGATGAACATGAAGGCGGCGCTGACCAGGCCGGACAACAGCCAGGACAGCATGACAGGCATGGATGGACTCAACACTTCACAATCCCGCAGACGTCGCGCAGCCGGTGCGCCCAGGTATGGTGCTGCCTGACATAGGCCGCCCCCGCCTCGGCACGCGCCAGGTCCTGCGTCGACGGCCCCCGGCGCAGCCGCGCGAACAATTCCCGCGTCTCCGCCGCCGACGTCACCACATGGCAGTAATCCCGGAACTGCCGCTCGACCGCCAGGCTGGGATTGGTCACGGCGATTCCGCCGCAAGCCAGTATCTCCAGCAACCGCCGTGACACCATCGTGGCCGACCCCGTCACGGAATTGACGTTGACGGAGATCACATGCTGCTTGTAGATGTCAGCGGTGAGCCGGTACGGCACCTTGTCGTGAACCCGCAGCTGGGGATGGCGGGGAAACGCGAATTCGAAATGGCGCGACAAGCGGTCGCGATTACGGTCGTACACATTGAGCGGCAGGCGCACGGACGCGCAAGCGTCGAAGACCATGTCGAGAAACCTGCGCCGCTCGCCAAGGATGCGACGGTAGTAACTGCCCGTGAAGCAGGCCTCGTGGCGCTCGAAATGGAAACCGGAGAACTGATGGAAAGCCGGTTGATAGGGCATGGTGAGCGTATGCACCGGCACCTGGGCGGCCACGTGGCGGCGGTAGTCCGCCACCCGATCCTGGTCCGTGGTGAAAATGTAGTCGAAAGCCCGCGCGACCTCGATGAAGTCTTCGAAGAAGGCGCCATCGTCCTTGTTCCAGAACACGGTGGGGACGCCCCGGTCCCGCGCGCGGGCCACCAGCGCCAGTATTGCCGCGGGCGGGCCCAGGCGCAGCCAGAGCGGCTGTTTCGCCAGGCCGTAGCGCCAGCTGCCGTCCGCCCCATGGAAGGCCGACTCGACGAACACCAGGTCGGGCCGCCAGTCTTCGATGATTTCCCGGTAGTTGCGCGGCGTCATCACGCGCACGCGGCACTCGATGGCCATGCAGTGCGCGGTGTAGGAGTCGGCGACCAGCGCCACCTTCAGGCGCCCGAACTCGCCGTGCCCCACCACGTCCTGCGGCACGGCCGGATAGTCGTAGACCGCCGCTCCCACCGCCCTGATCAGTCCTCCCATCATGTCAATGGCCGCCTTCGATGCTCGGTAAGACGTCTTGAACATAAGTGTCCCAGCTGCGCTTGCTGACCGCGTACTGGCGCGCGCGGGCGCCCATTTCCGTCAACGCGGCGGGATCGCTGAAGGCCTGGCCCAGTGTCCTGGCCAGATCGGCGGCGTCCCCCGCCTTGAAAAACCAGCCCGCGGGGCGGTCGCCGAACTCATCGCGCAGCACGGGCAGATCGGCGGCGACCACGGGGCGACCCAGCGCCAGGGCCTCCACCAGCTTGATCGGCGGCACGATGCGACAGACATCGAAGGGCTTGCGCGGAATGCAGACCAGGGCACACCGCGCCAACGCGGCGCGGGCGGCGGCCGGCGGCATGCGCCCCATGAACAGGATCAGATCCGTCAGCCCCGCGCGCTCGACCTGCGCGCGCAGGTCGGCCTCGGCCTCGCCGTGCCCGATCAGGCTCACCGTCACGCGCCGGCCCGCACGCCGCAAGCGTCCCACGGCGTCGATCAGCGTATCCAGGCCTTCATAGGAGATCAGCGAGCCCGCATACCCGATGGTGTCCGGCTCGACGACCAGCGGATCCACCGGCATGAAGCGGGCCGGATCGACGCAATTCGGCAGCAATGCCACGCGCTCGGCATCGATGGCCCAATGGGCTTGCGCATAGCAGCGCAACTGCTCGGAAATGACGAACAGGCGGTCAGCGTGGCTGGCGACCAGGCCTTCCAGCTGCAAGCCCTGCCGGAAGCCCTGGCTTTCTTCATAGCGGGGTTTGCGTGCGCTGCGGGTCAACTCCCACAGACCGCGCATCTCGTATTGGAAAGGGATGCCCAGCTGACGCGCCGCCAGCAACGCCGGCAAGGCGTTGACGTGATTGGACGCCGCATGGATCACCGCCACCCGGTGCCGCTGGGCCACTTGCGCCACCGACCTGGCGGCCTGCACCGCATACTGCAACACGGGACGCACGTTGGACGGCGTGCGCGTATGTGTGTACGTCAGGTTTTCCACCTGGGTGGTCTCGACATCTGTCTCGCCCAGGCGATCGCGCCTGTCCCAGGGATAGCCGGGGCGCGTCATGACATGCACATTGGGGCGCGCCGACCGCAGCGCGCACACGACCTCATGCGTGCGGGTCACATACCCGCTCATGTGATAGGGCAAGGCGCTGGCCGCGACGTAGAGCAGACTGCCCGCATCGGGCGCGTACGGCGTCACGGCGGCGGCCCGGTCCAATTGCCGCTGGATGGCGCCGGCCGTCACCACGCGGCTGAGCCCCATCCAGGACTGCGTCAGCCACGCCGGCGCCACGAGAGAGGACAGCAGCCACGTCATGCCGTGCGCCTTGACGCAGCCGGCGTTCCGGCGGCCGGTGCCCCAGCGATCGGCGCCACGGCATCCGCCCGCTCCACCGCGATCGTGCGCGCCGTCAAAATCTTGCCGCGTTTGTGCAGATCGAGGAATTCCGCGGTGGTGATGACGTCGTAATGCCGGGTCAGGCGGGCCACCAGCTTGCGGTAGCCCTCGATGCGCTGGTCGTCCCGATAGACACCGTAGCCCCGCTCGTCCCAGTACAGCAAGGACCACGAATGAAGCAGGAACACCGAAAAGTCCGGACTGCCGCTGAACGTGTCCAGCAACAGCTTGCCCCACCACGGCCGAAAGCGGAAATAGCTGGATTCCGGGTAGGTGAGCCTGGCCCACCAGGCGTCCTTGCCGACGCTCGGCAGGATACGCTTTTCAGTCATGGGAATCTCGATGATGCCATTGGACCAGGCATAGGGCTCGTTGGTCGCTTCGGCATAGGGGCTTTGTCCAGCCCGCAAGGCGCACATGGAGTTGTTGAACGACAGCGGGATACCCACGTCTTCCAGCGCGCGGATGGTATTGGCGTTCCACCGGAACGAGCCGGCGCGAAACGCCCGTATGGGGCCGCCGGTTACCTCGGATATCAGACCGCCGAAATGGCGCAGGACGAAGGCGGACCGGGCATAGTCTGTGTACTGGTTCATATACTGCGGCCGCGGCGCCAGCCCGTGTTCCTCCCAGAACGTCGCGGGCAGATACTCGGGATGCGTGTGCAGTTGCACGTCCTGTCCCTGGCCGTGCAGCCAGCGCACCACGTCCATGGCCCCGTCCAGCTCCCCATAGGCGCCGCACAGGTCGACGAAGAAGACATGCTTGACGCCGAACTCGTCGCCTATCTGGCACATCTGCCGCAAGCCGGCGGTGCCTTTGTGATGCTCCCCCCACATCAGGCGCTTGACGTGGTCGTTCGGTGCCCGCTTGGGCAGGGCTTCGGTATCCACTGTGATCAACGCGTAGCGATCAGGCATTGCGGTTTCCCCCTTGTTGTTCGGCCAGTCGCAGGTCCACCCGCGGACCCGTTTTTATTTTTCCGCGCCGGCACAGCTCCAGGAATTCCGGAGTAGTGACGACGTCATAATCCGCCGCCACGCGGGCCATCAGCACGCGATAGGCGTCCAGCCGGCCGTTGTCCAGATAGACGGCCTGCCGCTTCTCGTTCCAGTAGAGAAAGGACCACGAGTGCAGCAACAAGACCGCGAAAGGCAACCCGCCATCCAGGAAGCGCGGCATGCCAACGAAGCGTCGGGTCTTGAACGGGAAGTAGCTGGATTCCGGATAGGCCAGACTGACCCACCGTTCACGCCGTGCGCCCTGCGGCGCGATGTACTTCTCGGTCACCGGCACCTCGATGATGCCGTTGGACCACGTATAGGGCAGATTGGTCGGGACCGCATAGGGCGCCCGTCCGGTCATATAAGCCCGCATCGAGTTGTTGAACGACAAAGGGATGCCCGCCGCATCGAGCGCCCGGATGAAATCCGCGTTCCAGCGAAACGACCCGGCCCGGCAGGCCCGCACCGGCTTGCCGGTGATCTCCCGCAGCAGGCCGCCGAAATGCTTGAGCAGGAACATCGCCCGGGCCGCCCCCTCGTACTCATTGATGTACAAGGGTTCGGGCGGCAAGCCATGGCTTCCCCAGAATTCCCGCGCCAGCGTTTCCGGATGCAGATGCAGTTGCACGTCCTGGCCGGCGCCGTCCAGCCAGCCCACCACTTCGCGCATGGCGTCCGTGTAGCGCGGGCTGGCGCACATATCGACGAAGAACACATGCTTGACGCCGAACTCGGCGCCTATCGCGCATATTTCCCGGATGCCAGCCGTCCCCGCGGCATGGCGCCCCCAGATCAGGCGCTGCACATGATCGGCAGCCGCCCGCTTGGGCAGCGCTTCCGTGTCGACCGTCAGCAGTGCGTAGCGGTCCATGGCGTTTATCTGGACTCCCTGACCAGCTGCGCGAATTGATCCAGCTTCAGCCAGGGCGAGACGTTCAGCCTGCGCACCACATGCACATCGTGATCGGGATCTGGATAAGCCAGCCCTCTTTCAGTCGAATAGAAGTATCGGTATCCCGCCTCGACCAGCGTGTCGATGGCCTGCGGGCTGTATTGGCCAAACGGAAAACAGAAATGCTCGGTCCCATCCAGCATCTGCCGGCACTTGATCGCGTCCTCCAGCAGCGTGGCGTGGTCCGCCGCCACCAGACGCGACACCTTCTGCTCGTCGCGCTTATGCATCCGGTGCGTGTGCGCCGCCCATTCATAAACATCCGTCTGGTTGAACATCTCCATCCTGGACACGTACTGCAGCCGGTCCGGGTCCAGCTCCGCCACCGGCAGCTCAGGCTGATATCCGGTGATCAGGAATACCACCGCCGTGAAGCCATACCGCTTGAGAATGCCGTAGCAGTACCGGGCCACGCTCAGATGGCCATCGTCGAACGTGATCATTACCTTGCGCTCGATGTCCATCTGCTCGCCCTTCATGTACTCCTCGAACTCGGCCAGCTTGACCGACGAATAACCGTTCTCATGCAGCCATGCCATCTGCTCCGCGAAACTCTCCACCGTGTTGGTCACGGTCCCGTTGCGGTAAAGGCTCGTCTCCTTCAAGGCCTCCGGCAGATGATGGTGATAGGTAAGAATGGGCAGACCTCGCTTCTTCTTCTCGCGCGGCCAGGGCGGCGATGCGCCGCCGAACAGCCGCGTCAACCAGGCTTTGATGATGGCTCTCATGCTCTGGAGAACAGCTTCTGGGCGTCCAGCTGCTGGCGCACCGAGTCAAAGGTGTAGCGCTGCGCGACGTCGCGCAGGCGTCCGCCGGCATCCACGCGCAGGGCCGGCGACGTGGCCAGTTGCCGCAGCAGTTCGCCCGCCTGTTCGCGTGTCCCGGCGAACAAGGGATAGTCCTTGCCCAGCACCCCCTCGAATACCGCGCTACGCGCCAATATCATGGGCACGCCCAGACTGGCGTACTCCAGCACCTTGGTCGACAACTCCAGCGTTTCATGCTCGAAGACCGGATCGCGGAAGGCCCAGCTGGCGTGCATGCCCTGCAAGCGCCGCATCAAGGCATCGCGGTCCAGCGCGCCATGCCATTGCAGTCCATCACCGTTTTCCAGCTGCCCCTGCACCAGGGGGCGGAAGCCGGGATCGTCGGGCGGGTTGTGGATCTTGTCGCCGAAGACATGCAGTTCGGCGTCCGGCACCGCGCCACGCAAGGCGCCGTGCGCTTCGAACAGCTCCCTGATGCCCCAGCGCGGGGCGAACTTGCCCGCGTAGCAGTAGCGGAATGGCGTCTCGCCATCGAGCGCCGTCCGGTCCACGCCGCCGTCCAGCACGGCCGGCACCATCGGGGGCAGCAGCCGCGTGCGCACCTCTGCCTGCGGGAACAGCCGCGCGAAGTAGGCCATCATCTCCGGGGTCTGGCACAGGATATATTCGCTTGCGGCGATGATGGTTTCGATCTTCGCCCGGCTTTTGGCATCCAGCAGCTCGGCCTGCTGCGGGATATCGGTCAGATACGCCCACAGCCGCCCCGCCAGGCGCGGCGAACGCGCGGCTTGCGAGCACACCTCCAGGCCGCGCATGATGAAGGCCCGGAAAGGACGCTCCCGGTCCAGCTTCTCCAGCCAGGCCACGGCGTCCGGCTGCGACAGGCCGGTCCTTGCGTCGGCCAATTCCGGCTCGACCAGCCGCACCGCGGGTGTCAGATCCAGCAGGCGGGAGATCACCTGCGTCCGATGGACACGCGCCTTTAGCACCACGGATATGCGCAGGTCGCCCAGGCCGCTCAATACCTCGGCCAGCGAGGCCGCCCATATCGCCGAACCATCCATGATGTTCAGATTGACGTCGCCATACAGGGCCACATCGGTAACCCTTTCATCTTGCGCCAGCAGGCGCTCTTCCGCCGCCGCGTTGACGGTGTCGCCGCCCCTTCCGCTCAACAACGCCAGCTCCTGCGACACCGTCTGCCGATAGCTCGACTGCGCCCGTACGCGTTCGCCCGCGGCCTGCGACATGGCCAGGAAGGTTTCGGGCTCCAGCACCAGGCGGCGGACGCCGGCAGCCAGCCCGATGGCGTCCTCCGGCTCCGCCATGATGCCGCAGCGTTCGTCGACGAATTGCGGAATGGCCGCCACCCGGGTCGTCACCGGCACCAGGCCCGATGCCATCGCCTCGTCACGGGATACGCCTTGGGAATCGGCGCGCGACGGCACCAGGAAGACGCCATAGTCCCGATGCAGGGCGGCGATCTCGCGCTGCTGCAGGAAGCCTCTGTGCAGGGTCACGTTGGGGTACTGGCGCAAAGGCTCGACCGTGTCGTCGAACAAGGGCCCGTCCCCGACCAGACGGATACGCAAGTTGGGAAAGAAGGGCTCGTGCGCGAGCGCCTGGATGGCCTTGACGGTCAGGTCATTGGCATAGACCGTGGACGCATATGGACGTATCGACAGCAGGTCAAAGCGCTGCTCGGGCAGTTTGGGCACGTACTCGAACAGGTCGCCGTCGACAAAGTTGTGGATGACGGCAAGATTGCCGACGTTATCCATGTTCAGCCGCAGGTCCGACAGCGCCTCCAGCGCCTGGTTGTCGGAGATGAACGCCACCGTCAGGTTCGGATGCCGCAGGGTCAGGATCTCGCGCCACATGAGCATCCGCGCATCCGACGTGCGGCGGGATGCGTTGCGCGTATCGTCCGTGGTGTGGTTGGACGCCCGGCGCCACCAGGGCTGGATCTCGGACCCATGCGCCCAGATGACCACCCGCACGCGGTCGAGCTGCTCCCGCAACGCGTTCCAGATCGGCCGGTCGCAGATATGCACGGCCACGCTGTCATGCGTGCCGGACACTAGCGCATGCTTCAACTGACTGACCTGCGCATCCACCACATCGACATTCTCGAATTCGCGGAATTGGCCGCCCCCGGCCATCGTGATACGCATCACCTCGGTGGGCCAGCCGGAGCGGTTGTAAGCCTTGACCCGGGAATGGACGAAGCCGAAACGATAAAGATCGTCGTAGCTGGGATATTGCCGGCTTACCACCAGCTGGCGTCCGCTCGGCAGCAGGTCGAATTCCGGCGGGCAGGACTCCAGCAGGACGATGCGGCCGATCTGCGCCTGGCCGCTGCCCTGGACCCGCATCCCAAGCCGGATCGACGCGGTTCCCGCCGGCAGGGGGATGCCATCGCGCATCCCGAGCAGATGCATGTAATGGGATATCTTCTGGCCCGCACCATCCAGGAAAACGAAGACCAGGCGGACATCCAGCTGCGCGTCGCCCGGGACGATGAAGCCGAAGTCCGGACGTGACGTCACGTCCGCCGGCGCGAACTCCTTGCTCAGATAGACGTACTTGTACTCTTCGTCTCCAAGCTTGCTGTCCAGCTCGACCAGGCCGTTCTCGTTCAGGCTGAGCTTCATGCTCTTGTGTATGGACCGGGGCGGCACCAGGGGCAGCCAGTCCTCCGGCTCCAGCGCCACCCGCTCGTCCACTTGCAGCGGCCGCACGCGCTGCGCGCGCGGCTGCATGTCCTGCGGCAGGCTGGCGCCCGTGCGCTGTACGTCCTCGGCATCGACGACCGCGGCAGCAACCGCTTCGTGACCCGCGCCACCGGCACAATAGCTGAAGGCATCGATGGCGATCAGATTGCCTCCTTCCACGTGGCCGTCCTCCAGCCGAGGCCCGCCGTCCTCGGCCCAGGGCTGGAGAAGCGCCGGGGGCAGCAGGCTGCGGCGTAGCGCCGCACGGCTGACCGGCACGTATTCCTGGCCGCCATCCTGTTCCGTCACCGCGCCGTCGGCGTCGATGGCATGATACGAAGCCTTGGTCAGGCCGGCGCCGCCCGCCGCGGGGCGGGTCGCGAAGGCGGTCGCCAGCATCAGGTCGTTCAGGTATTGCTTGCCGTAGTAATCGGCACTGGACAGGGGCGCCACGTAATCGTAGTGGCGGGCCCGCTCCAAGGCCGTATGCCTGCTGTCGACGACGACCACGCGCGAATGGCTGCACAGCCCCTGCGGCGCCACCAGCAGCAGAATGACACGCGGCCGTACCTGGCGCTCCATGGCGGCGATCAGCACCGCGGCCTCTTCCTTGGTGGACGCTTCGCCCAACAGGGCGACGCGCGGCGCGGCAGGTACCGTGGACCGGTCGAACACCTTGCCGGCGATATAGGCCAGCCGCTGGGTGTAGGTATGCTCGGACAGCACCTTGCGCAGGGCCTGCAGCCGCAATTTTCGGTAGGCGACGTCATCGCCGACCAGCGGCGCCAGGCGCTTTTCCAGCTCGCCGGCGTCGTCCGACGCGATGACCAGATCGCCGAACAGCTGGCGTAGCCCCTTGGAGAAATTACTGACCACCACGGTATTGCACGCCATCAGCTCCAGGGCGCGCCGGGCGAACATGGTCTGCGACTGCTTTACCGTATTGACGGTGATGCCAAAGCGGTAGCCCTTATACCCCTTGTCCATCTCGGTATAAGGCAAGGTGCCGCGGATCTCCCCGTGGAATTCCTGGGGAAACGCGAAGTCATGCGGCAGCGGCCGATCGCCGTTGCGGTCGTAGATTTCCACCCACTTCAGCTTGCGCGCCACCCCGACCAGCGTACGGAAGTTCTCCTGGCGCTCCAGATAATGGGGATACCACGACCCCGCGAAGGAAAAGCCCTCGCTGCGCTCCACCGTCGCCAGCGGATTGTGTAAGGCTATCTGCGCCGCGAACGGCAGGAAGTACACCCTTTCATGGCCCACCGCGCGCTTGTACTTGGCGATGCAGTCCATGTCCGTGGTGAAGACGTGGTCGACCATGCGCGCCACCGGCAGGAAGCGCGAGAAATGAACGGGGTCCTCCTTGCACCACAACAGGGTCGGCACGCCATGGTCGCGCGCCCATTTCACCAAGGCCCGTAACTCATCGGACACATGGCTGACCTTCTTTTCCCAGGAGTTGTCCAGGCCGCGCCAGGCCGATTCGATAAAGACCATGTCCGGTTGGAAATTGGCTACATCTCGCAGCCAGGTTTCCGCGCTCAAAGGCAGCAGACGGCATTCCGGCCCGAAGGCATGGTGGGTGAAATCGTCCATCACGGCGGCCACCCGCAACTGCTTCAGATCCGTCGCCGTCTGGTCCTGTACCAGGCGCCGCTCGCACAGGCGGATATTGGCCTCGAAATACTGGTGGCCCAACAGCGCGCCAAGCTGCTCGTACAGTTCGGACGCGGTCTGGTAGTTGCCGCGCAGGTATTCGTGCTCCGCCTCGCGCACCAAGGACTTCTGCATGCTTGCTCCCCTAGGCGGCCAGCGTGTGTTCGACGGCCAGCAGGCCCACGACGTCGATGATCCTGGCGTGCTTCCTGATGTCGTCGAGAGCCAGGACGAAGGGCTGGTGCTTGACGAGCAGGCACAGCACATCCGCCTGGACCAGGGCGTCTTCCAGGGTGACCAGGCTCAGGTTGTCGGCGGCGAGGCTGGCCGGCAGGAAGTCGATATTGGGCTCCACCACCTGAACCTGGCAGCCCAGCTCGACGACCTGACGAACGATCTCCACCGCCGGGCTTTCGCGTAAATCGTCGATATCCGGCTTGAATGCGACGCCCAGGCAGGCCACCTTCAAATCCTGCTGCCGGGCGGTCTTCTTCAATTCCCGCACCTCGGCCAGCGACGCCTTGATCTTGTCCAGTACCCAGACCGGCTTGTGATCGTTGACCTCGCGGGCCGTGCGGATCATGCGCGCCGTCTTGGGCGCGGAATCGACGATGAACCAGGGATCGACGGCGATGCAGTGCCCGCCCACTCCGGCGGCGGGTTGCAGGATATTGACCCGCGGATGGCGATTCGCCAGGCGTATCAGTTCCCATACATCGATGTTCAGCTCATCGCACACCAGCGACAACTCATTGGCGAAGGCGATGTTGACGTCGCGGAAACTGTTCTCCGTCAACTTGCACATCTCGGCCGTGCGGGCATTGGTGACGATCAGCGCGCCTTCGACGAAGGTGCGGTACAGCTCCACGGCCATCTCGGAGGCCGTCTGCGTCATGCCGCCGATCACCCGGTCATTGGCCACCAGCTCCTGCACCACCTTGCCCGGCAGCACACGTTCCGGGCAATACGCGATCTGCACACCCGCCGCATCGCCCGCCTGGGGCGGAAACGTCAGATCGGGCCGCGCTTCGACCAGCCATTGGGCCAGCTTCTCGGTGGCGTCGACCGGGGAGGTGCTTTCCAGCACGACCAGATTGCCGGTCGCGAGCACGGGCGCGATCGACTTGGCGGCGGCTTCGATATAGCTCAGGTCCGGCCGGTGCCCATCGGTGAACGGCGTGGGCACGGCAATCAGGAAAGCGTCGGCCGGTTGCGGCGTGGTGGTGGCCGTCAGAAAGCCTTCCGTCACGGCCGCATGCACCAGGATATCGAGCGCGGGCTCGACGATGTGGATCTTGCCCTGATTGATCGTGTCGACGGTACGTGGATTGACGTCCACGCCGATCACCTTCTTCTTGCGTGAAGCGAACAGGGTTGCGGTGGGCAGCCCAATATAGCCCAGCCCAATCATGGAAATGGTATCGAACACGGCGAACCTCTTTATCAATGTTTGAACTTCAGGACTTCAACGATCCGGGACGCCGCATGGCCGTCACCGTAGGGATTGTGGGCACGCGCCATGGCCTCGTAGGCGCGGGCATCATCGAGCAGCCGATTGGCCTCGCGCACGATGACGGCGGTGTCGGTGCCGACCAGCTTGACCGTGCCGGCGTCCACCGCCTCGGGCCGCTCCGTGGTGTCGCGCATCACCAGCACGGGCTTGCCCAGCGACGGCGCTTCTTCCTGCACCCCGCCGGAGTCCGTGATCAGCAGGTCGCTGCGATCCATCAGGTAGATGAAAGGCAGATAGTCCTGCGGTTCGATCAGATGCACGTCCGCCACATCGCTGAGGATCCGATGCACGGGCTCCTGCACATTGGGGTTCAGATGCACGGGGTAGACCACCTGCACGTCGCCGCGCCGGGCGATTTCGCGCAAACCTTTGCAGATATTCTCGAAACCCGAGCCGAAGTTCTCGCGGCGGTGCCCCGTCACCAGCACCATCCGCTTGGCCGGATCGAGGAAATCGAAGCGGGCCGCCAGGCTGGCGCGCAGGTCCTTGTCATCGC
Organism: Bordetella sp. N; assembly: GCF_001433395.1. Lineage (GTDB taxonomy): Bacteria > Pseudomonadota > Gammaproteobacteria > Burkholderiales > Burkholderiaceae_B > Bordetella_C. Next base: position 6,734,895 of record NZ_CP013111.1, on the reverse strand, counting down.
GCACGCGCTGCGCGACATCCAGCAGCGCGTCGATGACGGTATTGCCGGTCACGTGGATCGTATTTTGTGAAACGCCTTCGCGCAGCAGGTTGGCGCGGGCCTTTTCGGTGGGCGCGAAGTGCACGTCCGCGGTGGCGCCCACCTGCCGCCGATTCATTTCCTCGGGCCAGGGCGAATATTTGTTATTGGTGCGCAGGCCCGCCTCGACATGGCCTACTTCCACTTTGGCGTAATAGGCCGACAGGCTGGCCGCCAAGGTGGTCGTGGTGTCGCCATGCACCAGGATCATGTCCGGCTGCCATTCGCGGAAGACGTCCCGCATGCCCAGCAGCACCTTGCTGGTGATGTCGGACAGGTCTTGGCCCGGCGCCATCAGATTCAGGTCGAAGTCGGGCTTGATGGAGAAGATGCCCAGCACCTGATCCAGCATCTGGCGATGCTGGGCCGTCACGCAAACTCTGCTTTCCAGGCTGGCATCGGCCATCAAGGCCTTGACCACGGGAGCCATCTTGATGGCTTCCGGACGAGTACCGAATACGGTCAGAACTTTCATGATTTTGCACTCCGGGGACGCGCGGATATCAGGCAAGCGCCTTTTTCCAACTGACGTTCGGCGACTTGGCAGGTGTAGCCACTGGCTTGCAGTTCTGCTTGCCAGCGCGTGGCAATCTCTTTTTCGTCGTCCCGGACGTAGTCATCGAGGACGAAATCTATGGTGGCCCTTGGGAAAAGCTGCCGGATGATGGGACCGGCGGGGTAGCGCGCCATCCTGCCCACCGTGGCGGGCGGTCCGTCCACCACGACCAGGACGGCCAGCGAGCGGCCGCGCATGCTGGCCGCCAGCCCTTTCAGCACCGCGCCATAGTCGTAATAGGGAAACGATTCCTGCCCGGCGCTGGACCAGGCCGACAGCGGGGCCAGCATCAAGTCCACCATATTGGCGACCCCCGCCGCGTTCAACTGGCTCAAGGTCTGGGCGTGATACGCGTCCTGATGCTCGAACGACACGAATTTGGTCTTGGCGGCGTTCTTGCCGCGGCGCGGCGCCGCCTGGCGCGCCATGGCCTTGGCGATGACGACGGTCGACAGGCCGGCCCCGAACTCGATGACCACGTCGTAGTGCTTGAGCTCTAGCAGCTGCACCAGATAGACCGCGAAGTCCGGACTGACCGGCCACGTGTTGCGCTCCGGGCTCACCAGCGGCAGCTCGCCGTTGCTGTAGTAGCCCAACAGCCCCACCATCGCCTGCAACTGCCGGCTGGCGTTACCCACCTCGTCCCTGATGGCCGTTTGCAGCTGGCGCTCCAGATGGCCGGGAGATAGCGTTTCAAGCGCTTCCCGGGCCTTGGCCTCGCGTTCGAGCAGGGCGCGGCGTTCGCGCTCGCCCAGCACTCGCAGCCAGCGCAGTTGCTCGACCTGGCGCCGGTAGTCGAGCAGGGAGTTGTCCCGCTCGCGCACCGCCTGAGTCAATTCGTCATTCGCCAGCACGACGGCGTCGTGCTTACGCGCCAACTCTTCGTTCGTCCGCAGCGCGGCATCGTGTTTCCTGACCAGATCGTGATGGGTGCGGACCACGCCGTCATGGGTACGAATAAGGTCTTCGTGCTTCCTGCTCAGGGCATCATGCGTGCGGATCGCGTGCTGATGCGTCATGACCAGGGCATCATGCGTCTGGCGGGTTTCCCCGTGCTGCGCGGCCAGGACGGCGTGCGCCCGCACGGTCTCTTCGTGCAGCATGGCCAGGGCATCATGCTTGCGCAGCAGCTCCCGCTGCGCGTGGTCCAGTTCATCGTGACGGCGTTGCAGCGCGTCGCGCTCTTCCGCCACGCTCAGCAGCTGGCTGCCCTGGCGGGCCAGCTCCAACGCCAGGCCGGCGCGGGCGCGCTCCACGCCCTGATGCTCCAGCTTGACGGCGTCGACCTGCCGCATGTAGCGCGCGGCCAGGGCCTGCTGGTCGTTACGCTCGCGCATCAGCTGCCTGAGCTTGCGCTCGACCACCTGGGAACGGGACAGCGGATCGTATTTTTCGGTGATTTCGCGCTTGCGGGCCTGTTCGGCCTCCGCGCGCAGCTGCTCCACCTGGCGTTGCTCCGATTCGCTGAACTGCATGTCCGGCGGCAGGGCTTCCAACATGGCCTCGGCCTGTTCCGGGTGCCCGGCCTCATGCTCCCGGAACGCCAGCCACTTGAGCCGGAAGGGCCGCGGGTCCAGCTCGTAGGCCTGGCGCGCGTAATTGGCGGCGGACACGACGTCGCTCCTGGCCAGGCTGCGCGCCAGGGCGGTCAGGGCGCCGGCCTTCACGCTGGCTGGCGATCGTTCCAGCAAGGCCTGAACGGCCTCGTCCCCTCCCTCGCCGTAAGCCGCGATCAGCGCCTTGCAATCCTTGCCGCCCAATTTCCTGGGCGGTGCGTATTCCTTCACATCGCGCCAGATCGACCAGAGCTTGCCGGGCAAGCGCAAGGCCGCGGCGGGACCGCTGACGCCATGGACCATCGCCGTGCCGAAGCGGGACGCGAAGGACTGCCGGCCTTGCAGCCGATAGACGTCGTCGCGCGCCTCCAGAGCTTTGCGATAACGCATGTTTTCAGCGGCCACCTCGGGGAAGCGGCTATCCAGCATGACGTAGCTGGACCGGCTTTCCACCGGCGGCTGAACGGCCTGGTAGTGCCCCTGCTCCATTGCTTCCTGCACGTCATGCAACTGCGCGAACAGCATGGCATGTTCTTCGCGCAGCGACGACAACTCGACTTCCCCACTCCCTGTGTCGATGTTCTTCTCTTTTGTGTGAGCCGTACTCATCAGAAGGTCCCCCCAGGACGATCAGTCCACGTGATCCAACACAATGCTTTCCAGCAAGTTCAAGGTTCCGGCGACCACCAGCGCGATCAGCAACGTGACGACGATGTTGTAGACACGCCGTGGCTCCATCGGATATTCGGGCAGGGTCGGTGATTGCAGCACCGACACTTTCTCCAGCAGACGCAGGGAGTCGTTCCTGCCCTTCTCCAGTCCCAGCAGGGCCGACTTGTAGAGATCCTCGGTGAAGCTCACCTGCATCTGCAGGCGCTGGAAGGCCTCGACCGAGGCATTCAAGGGCGATCCGGAAGGTGTGGCCAGCTTGGCTTTTTCATCGGCGATCTGGCGATCCACGGCGTCGATCGCCTGCCTGAGCATCAGGATGTTGGGATGGCTGCGCTCCAGCGTCTTGGGCAGAGACGCCAGCTGCGTCTGCAATTGCGCGCGCTGTCCTTCCAGGGAAGCCACGATGGCATTGATGCTCTCGGCAGTCGCCGTGGGTGACAGCAAACCCTTTTCGTTCTGGTACTTCAGCAACGCCTGACTGGCCTGCTGGAAGCGCTCTTGCGCCTTCTCCACCTGGACGGTCAGAAAGCCGATCTGCGCCTCCGCCATCTGGTGGCCCAGTTCGTTCATATAGTCTTCGCCCTCGGCGACCAGCAGGCGGGCGATTTCGTAGGCGGTATCCTGGTCGTAGGCTTGCACCTTGATGCGCAGCACGCCGGCGTACTCGTCGTACTCCACGTCCACCATCCGCAGATAGAAGCGGTAGAAGAACTCGATGTCCTTGAACCACAGGCGCGACACGATGTCATAGCTCGAATTGCTGAAGTGCTTGCGCAGGTCCAGCCTGGCATCCAGCTTTTTCAGCATGTCCAGCGACAACAGGTAGTCGCGCAACAGCAACTGATCCGCGCGGCTGACGCTCAGCGAGGCGCCCGCGCCCAGCAGCGAGACCAGGTCCGGACTGGGCAGATTGGCGCTGTCGGTCTTGCGAATGATGACGTTAGCCTCGGACACATAGCGGTCGGACGCAAAAAACCCCCAATACACGGACACCGCCAGGCCCACCACCAGGCTGAGCTGGATCAGGCGCCGGAAGATGCGGGTCGGCAAACTTGGCCGGGGCGCCGACTGCCGCGCATCGAGGGGAAGAGTCTGTTCAGCCATTTTTTTATCCAGCCATTCTCATTGTGTTGCCTGGTACGCCGTCAGCGCGTCGTCCAGCTTGTCGAACCAGTGCGCCTTGCCCTCGTGGATCCAGATCCCCGCCTGGCAGAAATCCTTCAACGTGCCCTCGTCATGGGAAACCATGATCAGTCCGGCGCGATCGACCATGGACCGGAACGCACCGGCGGCCTTGCGCCGGAAAGAGGCATCGCCCGCGGCCGTCACCTCATCCGAGATATAGACGTCGAACTCGAACGCCAGCGACAGCGCGAACTGCAGGCGCGAGCGCATGCCGGACGAATAGGTGGTGACGGGTTCATCGAAGGCTTCCTTCAATTCCGAGAAGTCCTGGATGAAACGCAGGCGATCGGCCAGGTCGGCCGCATGTCCGTGCACCCGGCAGACGAACTTGGCGTTCTGACGCCCCGTCAACGTGCCTTCCAGGCCGCCCTGCCCCATGGGCCAGGACACGCGGCAGCGCCGCTCCACGGAGCCGTAGGTGGGCTGGTCGGCGCCGCCGATCAGACGCAGCAGCGTGGACTTGCCGGCGCCGTTCTTGCCGATCAGGCCGACATTGCACCTGCGCGGGATCGTCAGATCGACGCCGCGCAGCACCCATTTGCCCATGCCATGCTCGGTGCGGTAACGCTTGTGTACGTCGTGAGCGATGATCATTGCGTGACCAACTTCCGCGCGAAACGCCGATACAGCGCCAGGCCAAGAAAGAAACTGAGGCCGGCCCAGGTATAGAGATAGGCAAGGTCGACGCCGGCCACCATGTGGTACTCCGTGCCGAAGCCGTAACGCACCAGTTCCAGTCCGTGCGCCACCGGATTCCACAACAGCATGTCCTGGTAGGCCGACGGAATGGCGGAGATCGGCGAGATGGTGCCGGAGATCAGATACAGCGGCAGCATCAGTATCTTCAGGATGTGCTCGCTTTCCGGCACCAGCACCATCAGCACGGAAGCCACCAGGCCATAGCCCACCCCGAACAGCCACAGCCCGAACACGGTGACCGCGACCAGCAACGGGTCGCTGGGCAGGACCGGATAACCGGCCAGGCCGGCGCCGGCCAGGATCAAGGTGGAAACGACCACCATCAGGAAGGCTTCCAGCACGCCCCGCGCAAGCGCCACGTCGAAGGCCTTGACCTGCCGATACGCGAACAGCGGCTGGTTGGACTCCACGGCATAGGTCACCTGCACCGCCGTGCGGCGAAACATGAAGAACGCCAACATGCCGGTGATCACCCACATGGCGGCATCGATGCCGCCGATGTTGCGCAGACGGATGACCGTATAGATGTAGGTGATGAAGCCGATATGGATGACGGGCTCCATCAGCAGCCACAGCCATGCCGCCCGCATGTCGAAGAGGCGATCCAGGGCTTCGCGCAGGAACAGCGCCCGCGCCACCGCGAAAGACACGGTATAGGGGCTGCGCGCCCTATGCGTGGACGCCTCATCCGCCGGCGGAGCGATGGGCCGATAGCTGATACGCATTATTGGAAAGTCCTGTCCAGTGAGATCGTCGGCACCGCCACCGACACCACCAGGCGGAGGAATTTGTTGAATTCCGCCTCGGGCGAATTCGCGACGTAGATGACATCGCCGTTCTGGATGGGGAAGTTCTGCACCACGAAGAACGAAGAGGGATCGCGCAGGTCGACCTGGTACACGACGGGAACCGTGCCGTTCACGCCGCTCGGCGTCGTGCTGTCGGCGGCGACACCGTTCAGCAGCTTGGGATCCTCGAAACGGAAGATGAACACGCCCCGCGCGTCGGCCCGGTTGTCGGCCAGGCCGCCCGACCGCGCCAGTGCCTGTGCCAGCGAGATGCCCTGGGCCTCCAGCGGCATTTCATCGTTCTTGCCCAAGGCGCCCAGCACCGAGAAACTGCGCGGCTGGAACAGCGCGGTGACGACGTCGCCCGCTTGCAGCGCGACGTTCTGGCGGGGATCGCGAATGATGGTATCCAGGGCCATGGTGGACGTTACAGGCCCGCGCGTCAGCTGGATGGAGACGCGGTTCAAGGGCTGCTTCACACCGCCGCTCGCCGCGATGGCATCGAGCAGATGTTCGCCTTTGGGGGTCAGGGGCATCTGCTGGCTGCTGCCCACTTCCCCGACCACGGTTACGTTGGCGCTGTTGTTCTTGACGACCCGCACCAGCACCTGCGGGCTGTTGGCCTTGCCGCTCAGCCTGGCGGCCACGGTATCTTCGATCTGCTGGCTCGTGCGGCCCTGCACCGATACCCGGCCGGCGAAGGGCACGGTGATGGTGCCGGCGGAGGACACCATCTGGGGCGGGAACGTGACGGCATTGGCGGTGGCCGGAACGGGCCTGGCCGGGTCCATGGGCGCCGCGGCGCCGAACAACATCGCGGGCGGCGACTCCCAGACGGAAACCTCGATGACGTCGCCGGCGCCGACGACGTAACTGTTGGGAACCCCGCGCGGAAACACGTCCGAGAACTTGCCCAGCGCTTTGCCGCGGGCCAGCTTGCGGGCCAGCGCATCGTTGACATCGACCAGCGCGATGCCCTCGATGCGCGCGTTGGCGCGCCCTTCCTGGGCTTCCATGACCTGCTGCCGGCTGGCGCCACTGGAAGAGATCCAGCCTGGCATGGTGCCGCAACCTGCCAATGTCACCAGGAGGAGGGGTGTGACATACCGCAGAACCGAATCCAACGAATACTTGTCCGCTCTCATGGGGTCTCTGTTTCCACTACACACGCAGATCGTGCTGGTGGCGAATTCTGTCCAGAAATCCCGGGAGCGGCGTCTTGGCCGCACACTTTCGTTTTGCCCTTACGCACCTTTTACAGTTGATTATGTTGGTGCTGCTGATTCGCAAATTATTGCGACGAAAACAGGCCCACGCTGGTCAGGAGGGTCGTCGCGAGCGCGGTCACATCCAGCTTTTTTTCGTTGTGTGTATCCGCGCCTGTTACCCAGATCAACGCGTCCGTGCTGCCGTCCGGCTCGCCCAGCGCGCGGTAGACCCTGGGCATGATGGGGATGTGATCGCCGAACACGCACAAGCCCGCGGGACGCCCCAATTCCAGCAGGGTTTCCCTCAGACCGGAGAACATGGCATCGGCGTTACGCAGATGTCTTGCATACGCCACCAGGTCCTCGCAACCCGGCTCGGCGGGCCCATTCAGCACGGCGCGCGCATCGTCGGCGGTGACGGTTTCGAGGTGCAAAGGCCCGTGGTTTTCCATCGTGATTACATGGATGAACAAGGGCCGGGGATCGCTGCGCCGCAAGCGCGTGGCGACGTAACCTCCCAGTGCACGGTCACCGATGTTTGCGCCGTCTTTTTCATTTTTACTGAAGGCGCGGATATCGATGAACTCGTCAAAACCCAGCGCGGGGAGCACTTTGTCGCGGCCATAGAAACTGCCGTGGTAAGGATGGACGCAGAGGGTCCGGTAACCCAGCGCACGCAAATAGCTGGCGATCGTGGGAACACCTTGCCGCGCCAGCTTGCGATACGGGTTGAATCGATGCACGCCCAACGCGCAGGCCGGGAGGCCAGTGAGGAACGCGAATTCGGTACGCACGGTATTGGCGCCGCGCGCGGCCACGTCCAGTTCGCCATGCACCACTGCCTCGGCGCGCAGGCGATCGTAGCCTTGCAGAATGTCTGGCCTGAGCTGGGGAAAGACGCGCCGGGCGTCGAAGAAGGATTCGCTCTGGATACTGACCAGGTCAGGCAGGCGCGCCGGTGTAACAGCGGGCGCCGGCGCGGCGAACGGTGCCCGTGCCGCCACACCGTCGCACGCGCGACTGCCCGCCAGACTTTCAGGCTGCCCCTCAGTTCTTGCTTCAGCCCGTCCATAGGCCCCCAAAGCCGCCAGCAAGCCCAGCCGCCGCAGGTCCGCCTCCGCATCGAACGTAACCTTCAGCTGGCGTCCCGCCATGACGGCGCACCCCCATCCCAGCGCCGCGGTCGCCGCAATGGCCGCCAGCCCACGCGAAGGATCCACGTAGATGATGGCGGGCTCCAAGGTCAGTCCCAGCCACAGCGCCGCGCAGTATCCCGCCGCCGCCGCCACCGCATATGGCCAGGGAAAGAAAGGCAGGTACAGCCGCGGATGGCGTACCGCGTCGGTGAAATACTCAAAATCCTGGAACACGAAGGGCTCGCGCAGGACCTCGTACTTGGCCAGGCTCACCATCACGATCACCAGCTGGATCATCAGCACATTGGCCAGCGCGAAGTAAGGCCGGCCGAACAACAGCAGCTCGGCCGCCCATGCCATCAGCCAGATTCCGAGTTCCGTTACATTGGCCGCCCACGGCCGCCGCCACGGCGGCAACGGTCGCGGCCGCAGAACGGCGGTAAGCAGGCAGCTGGCCAGCAGCCCGGCGGCCAGCGCCGGCGCCAGCGTTACCCCCAGGGCACTCCACCCGTCCCACCCCGACATGCCGGCGAGGCCGTCCGCCTGCTCACCGGCCCCCATAACCCAGCTTGCGCAGGATCCAGCCCGACACCGCGGGATGAATGACGGACAGCAGGAAGGTACCCAGGCTCAGGGGAAACGGGAAGGTGATGCGCGCCCGGTTCGCGCGCAGGCCCAGGCGTATGGCCCGCGCGGCCCGCGGCGCGTCCCAAAGAAAAGGCTTGGGGCCCGGCATATCGAAGCACATGCGTGACTCGACATAGCCCGGCATGACCACATTGACATGCACCCCCTCCCCGGCAAGGCCGTCCCGCATCGCTTCGCCATAGACCTTGACCGCCGCCTTGCTGGCGCAGTAACTCGGCGTTTCGGGCAGGCCGCGCCAGGCCGCCAGCGAACTCATCAGGGCGATCTGGCCCTGGCGGCGCGCCCGCATGGCCGGTAACACCGCATGCACCGTGGCGACCACGGCCTGGATGTTCACCTCCAGCAGGCGCTGTACGTCTTCCCACGTTTCCCCTTGCCGACGAGCGCCGGTATCGATATTCACCCCGGCGCCGGCTACCACCAGATCGGGCATCTCGCCCAGGCTGACACTGCGCAGCCAGACGCCCAGGGCCTCCAGGTCCCGCACGTCCAGGCGTTCAGTCAGCACCCGGGCGCCGACCGCCTCGCAACCTTCGGCGACCTCGCGCAGGCGTCTTGCATCCCGCCCCTGCAGGATCAGGGTGCGGGAGCCGGCCCTGGCGTATTCGAAAGCCAGCGCGGCGCCTATGCCCCCGGTCGCGCCGGTAATGAGTACACACTCAGGAACGCCGGATAGCGCATTGCGCTGCATCATCATTTCCGCTCTAGGGTAAATTGTCACATTAACGAGACAAACAGGCCGGTTGGTAAGCACTGGGATGTTCACCTGCAACGCCGTGGAGGGCACGTGCACGTAAAGCAACCAGTTCCTACAGCGCCCCGGTTAGAATCCCGCTACCTGGCGTAACATCCGCATCGCGTACGCTTCATTGCAAAGTGTCCGGCAATTACGTCGGATTGTTGCCTCGACCAACCCCCGGCATCGCCTCCCCTGCGCGGATGCCGATCCTCCGATCGCAGCCATGTTTCGCATAGACCTGCGCCGCCTGATTCTCTGGCTTTGCCTACTCTCCGTGCTGGTGGCGTTGGGTAATAGCTTCTACGCGAGTTACCAGGTCCAGCGCGATATCCTCCTTACCAACACGCTGGAAGGCAATCGGGCATACGCGGCCAAGTTGGCCGGCGCCACCGATAGCTATATCGGCGCCATCCGCCGCGAACTGGCCTACAGCGCCGGCATCCTCAGCAATATGGCCTTGCAGCCCGCGCTGATGGAGCAGGAGGCCGAACGCCTGCTGCGCCAGAGCGACCACTACAACTCCGTCGTGGTGGTCAACAACGAGGGCAAGGTGGTCGCCACGTCCCCGGCGCAACTGAATATGGTCGGGGCGAAACTGGAAAGCAATGCGGTCCAGGATGCGTTGACCAAACGCCAGCCCCTGGTCAGCGAACCATTCATGGCCGCCACGGGCCGCTGGGTGATCGTCTATTCCCAGCCCATTTTCGACAAGACGGGCAACTATCTCGGCTTCGTGGGCGGCACCCTGTATCTGCATGCCACGAATGGCCTGCATGCCTTGTTGGGCGACCACTATTACCGCGACGGCTCCTACCTGTTTGTCGTCGACCGCCACGGCACGCTGATCTACCATCCGGACTCTGCACGCATAGGCCAGGCCGTCACCAGCAACAAGGTCGTCACCGAGCTGATGCAAGGCGCCAGCGGGCAGCGCCGCGTGGTCAACAGCGTGGGCGTGGACATGCTGGCCGGCTACGCCGTGGTGCCCTCCACCGGCTGGGGCCTGGTGGCCCAGCGCCCCCTGGCCGGCACCTTGCAGCGCATGGATGAACTGCTGTGGATGACCATCCGCAACTCCCTGCCCTTGCTGCTGGTGCTGCTATTCTGCATCGGCTGGCTGTCCAAGCTGATCGCCCGCCCGCTGTGGGAACTGGCCAGCGTGGCCAAGCAGATCGACGAAATCGAAGCGCCCGACCGCATCCGCAAGGTGCGCTCGTGGTATTTCGAGTCGAATCAGATCAAGCGCGCCCTGCTCACCGGCCTGGGCAGCATCAATCACAAGATGCGCAACTTGCGGCGCGAGTCCACCACGGATCCGCTGACGTCCCTGCTGAACCGACGCGGCCTGATCCGCGCCATGGACGAATTCGCCTCGACCGGCATGCCGGTGGCCGTCCTGGCCGTGGACATCGACAATTTCAAGTCCGTCAACGATCGCTTCGGCCATGACGTCGGCGATGAGGTGATCCGCAGCCTGGCGACGCTGATGCGCAATGGCTCGCGCAGCAACGACATCCTGGCGCGGCCCGGCGGCGAGGAATTCACGCTGCTGCTGCCCGGCACCTCGCTGGACGATGCCGTCAGCGCGGCGGAGCGTCTGCGCGGGGCCATGCACAAGACGCCCAACGCGACGGGCGGCCCCGTTACCGTATCGATCGGCGTGGCGCACTTTCCCGAACACGGCAAGGATCTGGAAGTGGCGCTGAAGGAGGCCGACAAGGCCCTCTATCACGCCAAGAATGCCGGCCGTAACCTCACCTGCGTCGCCCAACCCAACGGCCCGGACGGTTACCTTGCCGTGACCCGGCGCCACGCGGCGTAAGCCTGCCGCTAAAGCAAAACCGCCGCCCGAGGGCGGCGGTTTTGCTTTCGGCCCAGCAGGAAGCGCCGCAGCTGTCGCTTACTTGGCGGCCTTGGGTGCGACCTGGCGGCCCGCCTTGGGCGTCGGCGCCTTGGGCGGCTGACGGATCTCCCGCAGCATCGTGCCGCATTCGTTTTCCTTGTCGCTGCCCGCGCTGGGTACGATCAGAGCCAGCAGGCCGGCCGCGGGGGTCAACAGGGCGCCCAACACCACCGCGCCGGCGCCGCGCGCCGCCAAAGGCAGCGTCTTCACGCCCGGTTTGGGATTCTTCAACGTGCCCGCGACGTACAAGGGCGAGCGCAGGGAAATGATCCGCAAGCCCTTGCTGTGCGGCGTGATGTCCAGGTTGATCGCCTCGCTTTTGAGGTTCACCGCCCCCTCGATCTCCACCAGCGTGTTTTCGGTATCGAACACAAAGATGCGTGGCGTCGCCAGGCCGTCCTTGAAGCCGATATCGGCCGCGCCGCAATTGATCTTGACCTCATCGTCGCCGAACAGCCGGGTGACCACGTAGTTGCCCACGTTCAGGCCGGCCAGCTCCATCAGGCTGCGGCTGATGACGCCGTCATTGATCAGAAGCTTGGTTTCGCCATTGGACGTTCCCAACAATGCCGCCACCGAATTACCGGTGCCGCTCAGGGCCGCGTCGCCATTGAGCTCGCCCAGGCTTTTCTGCATGGACTTGACGCCGGGGAACAACTGCTTGAGTTGCAGCTTGCGCGCGTTGATCTTGAACGTGCCCGGCATGGGCCGCTTGCTGCCGTCCAGCTGGATGTCCGCGTTCAGCGAACCGCCGGCCATGCCGAACCGCAGGGGCCGCAGGGTCAGGGTGCCGTCATTCAACACCACATGGGCTTGCAGGTCCGTGACCGGCAGGTCCTCGGTCTGGACGATGCGTTTGGCCTCCAGGCTGACATCGGCGTCCATGTCGCGCCAGCGCTCGGTGCGGAACTCCTGCACGGGCAAGGCCTTGTCGGCCGGCTGCTGCGCGGGGCTGGAGCCCTGCGCGCGGGAGGCAGCGGTGCTGCGCGTTGCGGCCTCGTCTTTCTTCGCGGCCGCCTGCGCCTCATCGCCCGCCGCGGCGGCATCCTTCGCCGCCTTGGCCGCCGCATCCGCGCTGGCCCGCTCCGCGGCCGCGACCTTGCTCGCATCGGTAGCGCCCTTCTTGCCGGTATCCGCGCCGACCAGCGGCCCCAGGTCGGCGAAGCGCAACAGCTGCGACGTGAGCTTGCCGGTCAGCTTCGGACGGGGTTTGGTGGCGGCATAGGTCATATCGCCATGGATATCGCTATTGCCCACCTTGCCGTTGAAGCCCTGGTATTCGAATACCGAGCCCTGGGCATCGTTGAGACGCGCCGTCAAATGGCCGTCAGTGCTGTAGGGGGGCGTATCGGGCAAGGTCACGCCGGTAAGGGGGTAGAGGTCGGACATGCTGTTGCCCGCCAGTTTCAGGCGCAGATCAAGCGCGCCCAACTTCATGGGATTGGTCAGGGTGCCCACCACCGACGCCTTGGTATGCCCCAGCGCGACGTCGGCCTGCACGGGGAAAGGATTGTTGCCGTCCTGCAAGGCAAGCATGCCGCCCGCCTTGCCCTCGCCGGCTACGTCCAGGCCCTTGAATTTGCCTTTCACGCCCCAGCCGAAGACGTAGTCGCCAGGCGCGCCGGCCTGGCTTCCGGCCGGCGTTGCCCCCGGCGTGGCTGACGATGGCGCATTCGGCGCGGAGGCAGGGGCGGGCTGCGTGCCCGCCTGATCTGCCGGCTTGCCGGCGGCTTTCCCGTCCGCCATTGCCGCCCCGGCCAACTGGGCGAAGGGAACTGGCTTGCCCAGGGGATCGATCGTTACTTCCACGTCGGCCTGCAGGGTCACGTCCTTATAGCCGACGCGGCCCTTGTCGAAGCCGATTTCATTGACGTCCAGTGCCCAGGGGGTCGCCGGCTCGGCCTGCGCGTCATCCTGTTTCTTGGGCGTGAATACCCAATTGGCACGGCCGTCGGCCAGGCGTTCGAGGTCGGCCGATGGCTGCGTCAGCTGGATGCGCCGGATCACTACGCGGTGCGACAGCAATCCCAGCGGAGAAATACTGAACTGCGCCTGCTTGAGTTCGGCGAACCGAGGCGCCTTGCCCCACTCAGTATTGCCGATGGTGATGTCGTTGGCGGTGACGTGCGGCCATGGCACCCAGGCCCGCCAGCCGCCCTCGTCGCGTTCGCGCTGCCAGGCCACGCTCAAATCGCCATTGATGGCGAAGGGCCGGCCCAGCGCGTCGGAGGCTTTGCTATCTATATAAGGCTTGAGGCGGTTCCAATCGAAGGTGGCGATCACGATGATCACCACGACCAGGAATAAAATGAACACCGAGACGATGCCCGTGAGGATTTTGTACTTGCGTGCCATGCGTCGGTCCCATGTCCTGGCCGCGGCGACGAACCCTTGGAGTCTTGCCCCAATGGTGCCTGCTGACAGCTAGGCACCGGCGCCGCGTGGTTTTTGGTGCCAGCGGGGTGCATATTTCGTGCCCGCCAAGGCCAGGCAAGGCCGCGGCACTGCTGGGCAAGGGCCAGGCGGACGTTCGCCCGGCCATCCGGGCGAACGTCCGACCGTGTAAGCTTTACCCCCCGCGCCCTCCCCGGCAGGCGGGACAAGAATGGAAGCGCCGGCCCGGCGCCAACGCCCGGCCGGTTTTGTAGATAGACAAGTAGGGGACGTCCCGGCCGCGCGCCGGCCGTCCGGGAGAGCCCATGCGGCACCTGACTCTGGTATTCATCGTGGCCGCCTTTGCCATGCTCAGCCTCAGCCGGCTGGCCCTGGCCGGCTGGCAACATCAACGCGTCCGTAACGCGGGCGGGCTGCGGCCCATCATGCTGGGCGGCCTGCGCATCGACGCGCACGAAATCGCCATCCTGGCCGTGGCGCCGGCCGTGTTCGCGCCCTGGCTGGGCCACTACCCCATGGCGACGGCCATCACGTCGGTCTGGTTCCAGTTCGCCTGGCTGCTCCTCGTATTCATGGAAGTGGCCACGCCGCCCTTCATCCTGGAATACGACTCGCGCCCCAACCGGCTCTTCGTCGAATACCTCAAGCACCCGCGCGAGGTCACCGGCATGCTGTGGCGCGGCTTCAAGGTGCCCGTCCTGGGCGGCACCGTCATCGTCATCCTGGCGGCATGGCTGGGCCACGTGCTGTTCGGCCAGCCGGTACCCGACGCGCCCTGGCCCTGGTGGCTGATTCCCATCGTCAGCCTGCTGGCGCTGGCCATCGGCATCCTGGCGATCCGCGGCACCTTGCAGCACCGTCCCATCAACCCGTCCACCGTGGCCTATTGCTCGGACGGCATGTTGAACATGCTGCCGCTCAACTCGCTATATAGCGTGCTGTACGCCATCTACAGCATGAAGAACGAGAAGTCGGCGTCGGCGGTCTACGGCAATATGCCGGAAGCGGCCATGCACGCCCAGGTCCTGGCCAGCGCCGGCCTGCCCCAGCCGCCGGCCGATCCCGAGTTTCCCAGCATGCACACGCAGGAGCCGGCGCGCACCCGTGCGCGGCCGCTCAATCTGGTCATCATCCTGGAAGAAAGCCTGGGCGCCCAGTACGTCGCCAACCTCGGCGGCGCGGCGCTGACGCCGAATCTCGACAAACTGGCGGAGCTGGGCTGGAATTTCACCCGGGCCTACGCCACCGGCACGCGGTCGGTGCGTGGCCTGGAAGCCGTCGTCACCGGCTTCATGCCGACGCCGGCCCAGGCCGTGGTCAAGTTGCCGGACGCGCAGCGCGGCTTCTTCACCCTGGCCGATCTGCTGGGGCGCCACGGCTACCACTCCCGCTTCATCTACGGCGGCGAAGCCCACTTCGACAACATGAAGGGCTTCTTCCTCGGCAATGGGTTCGACCACATCGTCGACCGGGGCGAATTCGTCGACCCGCAGTTCGTCGGCACGTGGGGCGCTTCCGACGAAGACATGTTCAACCAGTTGCACCGCCTGCTCAGCGAGGACGGTGACCAGCCCACCTTCACGCTCGCCTTCACGGTCTCCAACCACACGCCTTGGGAATACCCCAGCGGCCGCATCGAGCCGGACGGCAATCCGGCCACGGTGGAAAACACCGTCCGCTACGCCGACTGGGCGCTGGGCCGCTTCTTCGACCAGGCGCGGCTATCGCCCTATTGGGAAAACACGGTTTTCCTCATCGCCGCGGACCACGATTCGCGCGTGTCCGGCGCAAGCCTGGTCCCCGTGCGCCACTTCCAGATCCCGGCCCTGATGCTGGGCGCCGACATCGCGCCCCGGCGCGATGACCGCCTGATCAGCCAGGTCGATTTCGGCCCCACCCTGTTGTCTCTGATGGGCGTGCAGACCCAGCACCCCATGCTGGGCCGCGACCTGACGCAGCCGCAAGCCAGCGTCGCCGACACGGGCCGCGCCATCATGCAGTACGGCGACAACTACGGGTATCTGAAGGGAGATCAGCTGCTGGTACTCGGGCCGCAAAAAGCGCCCGTGCAATTCCACTACACGGCGCCGGAGCAGTACGACCCCGTGGCCGTCGACGAAGCGCTGGCCACCGAAGCGCTGGCGCACGCCCTGTGGCCCAGTTGGGCTTATCGGGAAGGCCGCTACGCCCTTCCGGCCTGCCATGCCGCCGCGCAACGCGCGGCCAGCGCGCGCGGCGGCGTGGCCGCGGCGCCGGGCCAAGGCCCTGGTGAAAAACCAGCGTAAGACTGGACAAGGACAATGCCCGGCCGAGCCGGGCATTGTTTTTTCAGGGCCCGCCGCCCGGCATACACGACTGCTTTTTAAATCAAGGTTTTAGGCGGCCGGAAATTATTTATTTGTTTTGTAACAGAAAATCGTAGCCGTCTCTGCGCTTTTCACTAATCGTGTCAAACTATGCCGCAGCAAGGCGGTATTCAGCATGGGCCAGGACCCGACGCCACCGTCCCATTAATAGAATGATTAGATAGACAGCGTCCGGCCTGGCGGCGCGAGGAGAGTATTCAAGTATGAGCGCCGAAGGCCTCCAGGTTTTAATCGTCGACGACAATGACATGGCGTCGGAATTGCTTTCGGAGTTTGTCGGCCTGCTCGGCCACGAAGCGAAAACAGCGGCAAACGGCAATGACGCCATTGCCCTTTGCGCGGCGGCCCGTCCGGACGTCATCATTACGGACATCATGCTGCCGGACTATGACGGCTATGAATTGGCCGCCCGCTTCCGCAAGGAACTCGGCAACGACATCCACATCATTGCCTTGAGCGGACTGCCCAAGAACAATCAGCGGCCCGAAGCCGCCGCGTTCAATCATTGGCTGGAAAAGCCGGTCGACCTGTCCACGCTCGAAGACCTGCTCGCGCAGGTTGACAGGAAGCCAGCATGACCGGCGCCGAGCAGCAACTCGCCCAGGCCCTGGCCGGCGTCCAGTTCAAAGTGCTCGCGCAGGTTTTCCCCGTGCTGCGTCACGATGCGCTCAAGCCGCTGTCCAATGCCAAGCTGACCATCGTTCTGCTCGAAAAGTCCATCACCAAAGGCACCATCCTGGATCCCGCGGCGCCGCCCTTCGTCAACGACCTGGACGGCATGTTGGACGAAAGCGTGGAAACGATCAGGTTGCTCAACACCTGGTTCCAGGACGAAGGCCGGCGCGCCGATGTGCACGAAATCCTGCTCGAATGCCGCAAGCTCGCGTTCTCGCAATTGCTGCTGTCCGGCAAGAAGGTTCAGCTGGAGGCTTTCGAGCATGCCGTGTCGCTGCCCCAGCGCGGCGGTCGTTATGCCTTGATGGCGTGGATGATCCATGCCATACAGTCCCTGCCTGAACGCGGTATCCTGGACATCAAGCAAACCGCTGCCGACCGGATCGATGCAGTCATTCTGCCGGCTCCCACCGACCACAACGGGCGCGAGCCGCGTCCTGACACCTCCCCACCCCTGCCAATGGAGGAAGTCGATATAGTGGCGCAATGCTATGGATGGCAGGTTCGGCGCAAGGACAAAGGCTGGACGATCAGCCTGCCGACGGAAGCCCTGCCCAACTAGGCGCCATCAGGAAATCATTCGTAAGCACGGTACGCGTTGGCCGCAAGCCAGCGCGACCGGTGGTTAAACTGGCGAACGCGGCTTGCCGGCCGCGGCGATCCTATCGATAGCGGCCCAGCATGAGTGTCTTGCGTTTTCCTCCCTCGAAAAGTGAAACGCGAACCGCACGCAAGCGCGGGGCGGCGGTCTCCCCCACGCCGCCTGAAGCCGACGCAGCGCCGTCCGGCCTGGGCAAACTATGCGAACTCATCACCGTGTTCTTCGGTGTGCCCACCGTTGTCATCACGGACGCCGACGATCCCGCCGCGCCCCTTTGCGCGCATGGCGTCGCGCCTGAAGGCGCGGCGCTTTATCAGGCCCTGAGCCAGTCAACCACGGCAGCAGCGCAAGCATCATCGGACCGCGCGCCGGCCGCCGTCGTTCATCTCGATGCGGACGCACTGCAAGCCGCGGGGGCCCCCGCCGACTTGCGTTTCTTCGTCGCCGTGCCGCTACTGCTGAACGACGACGAACGAAAGCGGGACGCCGTCGCCGGCGCGCTGTGCATCGCCGACAATCAGGCACGACCTTTTTCGCCGGACGACCTGCGTCATCTGCGTGAGTTCGCCGCCGTGGCCGCGGGTGCCGTGCGCGCCAGTCGCGCGCTCAATGAAGCGCGCAGGCGCGAACAACTGCTGGCGCGCGCGTCCCGGCTGGCCAAGGTGGGCGGCTGGGAATACAACGTCGAGACCGGTGGCCTGACCCTCAGCGAGCAGGCCATGGACATCTATGGGCTGGAGCCGTCCACCAAGCCGACCCTCGACATGTTGATGCGCCGTTTCTACCCCGGCGACGCGCTGATCGACGCGCGCGAAGATCTGACTCGTGTCATGCGCGACGGTAAAGGCTACGACTCGCGCCGCCGCATCCAGCGGCTGGACGGCACCTCGCGCTGGATCCACTCCCTGGCCGAGCCGGAACTGCGCGACGGCCAGGTGGTGCGCGTACACGGTCTTATCGAAGACATCACGGAAGAAGTGGACGCCCAGCGCCGCTTCCACGAACTGGCCTACATCGACAAGCTGACCGGATTGCCCAATCGCGGCGCCTTCCTGATGGAGCTGGGCCGGCGCTTCGTGCGCACCGAATCCATCAACCTGGTCGCGGTGGACATCGACGGCTTCAAGGACGTCAACGATACGCTCGGCCATCATGCCGGCGACCAGTTGCTGACCGACATTGGTCAGCGCATCGCCGCCTTCTTCGCCGTCGGCACGTTCGTCGCCCGCATCGGCAGCAACGAATTCGCCGTCATCGCCGACGCGCCTGACGACGACCCCGCCGATTTCCAGGCGGCCGTCGATCAGTTGCGTCTGTCCTTGAAAGCGCCGATGGCGTATCCGGAATATACGTTGATGGTGTCGGTCAGCGCCGGCATCTCGGCGGCCCCGCGCCAGGCCGGCGACGCAGACAAGCTGATACGCAACACGGACATCGCCCTGTACCAGGCGAAAAAGGCGGGCGGGGATTGCACGGTGATGTTCGAGCCGCAAATGCGTGACCGCCTGGAAGAGCGCGTGCAATTGCTGCGCGACGTCCGCCTGGGCATCGCGCGCGGCGAATTCATCGTCTATTACCAGCCGATCTACGACATGCGCAACCAGACCCTGTCGGGTTTCGAGGCGTTGATGCGCTGGTCGCGCCCGGAGCGCGGCATCCTGTCGCCCGCGGTGTTCTCGCCCGCGTTTGACGACCAGACCCTGGCGCCCGCGCTCGGCAACGTCGCCCTGCACGCGGCATGCGCACAGATGCGACGGTGGAAACAGCACGGTTTCGATTTCGGCCGCGTGTCGGTCAACGTGGCGGCGGCACAGTTCTACACGGGCGACCTGGCCGGGCAGATCCTGGCGCTGCTCGAAGAGTACGGGCTGAGCCCGCAGCACCTGACCCTGGAAATCACCGAAAGCGTCTACATGGGCCAGGGCAGCAACACGGTGGAAAGCACCCTGCGCAAGCTGCATGACGCGGGCGTTCATATCGCCCTGGACGACTTCGGTACCGGCTACGCTTCACTCTCGCAGCTGCAACGCTTCCCGATCGACTCATTGAAAATCGACAAGTCCTTCGTGCAGGAGCCGGATGCCCGCTCCATCGTCGATGCCATCATCGCCCTGGGCACCAGCATGAATATGGACATCGTCGCGGAAGGTGTCGAGACGCGCGCCCATCAGGACCAGCTGTTGCGCAGCAATTGCCGCTACGGCCAGGGCTACTACTACGGCAAACCGATGCCCGCCGAATTCTACGGTGGCAGCCCCCAGCCTCAAACCGCCGGGGCGACGAAGTAGGCGTCCAGTTGCCCGCTGTGCATGCCGGCTGACACCGAGGCCAATGCCGTGCGCCGCTGCGTGCCGGCCAGGGTGTCGGCGCCTGCATCGTCGGCCTCCACGTTGTCGTCCAGGACAGGCTGCTCGATCACGCGGGCAGCGGCCTCGGTGGCCCGCCGCAGGATGGACTGCTCGACACTGCGTTTGGCGACGTCCAGGCTATAGGACATTCCGTTGTCATACGCGGTCTGCCACCAGTAGCCGATGTCGGCGATATTGTCGAACCAGTCGATGCGGCCGTGTTGCTTATACGAGGCATCGATGTACGTCCAGGTACCGCCAATGCCAGACACCCAATAGAACGTTCTCATTTTTCTTCCATTCATGCCCGCCATGGCGGGCTTCAGAGACCAGGGACCAGGGAAACCGGCAGGCTCGCGCAAGGTTTCACCATGACTTGCCTCGCTCCGAGGGCAAGCAGCGGAATTCTAGGGAGCGGCCCTGTATCAAAAAATAAGAAGAATCTGAAACCGGTCCACGTCTCCCGTGATCACCGAATCATCCGGCCTCGCGCGCGATCAGGCGATATCGAAGCCCGGCGGAACCAACCAGATACGAGAAACTGCCGAACCCGGGCGCCACCTGCACCGCATACGTCACGCAGACCCGGCTGACACGCGGGTCGAGCGCGACGCGCCGCCGCTCGTCCCGGCCCTCCTCCACATCGATGCTACGCAGCTGCTCGAAGCACACCGCGACATCCAGGCGGTACGCGCCGTCCGGCAGGCGCACGACGTCGACATGGATCTGGCTGCCGCTGTCCTGCGGCAGATAGGCGCGACGGTCACCCATGGAGATGGGTGAATCACGCCCCACCATGGCGAGCGCGCGCCACACCGGCTGCACCAGAATCCGATTGAGCAGCAGCGTCAGCCGCCGGGCGTCGCGCGGCCCTGCCAGCAGGAGCAGGGCCTGCAAAGCCTGGGTCACGGCCACATCGCGGCCGCCCTCCACCCCCGCCCAAGGCGACAGTTCGGTGCGCAAGGCCAGGCCCTGCGCGTTGACGCCGCTGATCCCGAAGGACAGGCACACCCGGTCCAGCACGTCCGTCAGAAAGTCGCGGCACACCCGCAGCACGGTCGTGCCGCCATCCGGTCCCGTAACCACATGCCGGACACACCGCGACGCGCGCGCGCCCGCCGCCGACAAGCGCGCCGGCAGTGCCGCGCAGGCATGCAGGAAGGCACGCTCCGCCCCCAGTCCCAGGACGGCCGCCGGCAAGGCTGGCCGCACGGCCAGCAACACGCCGAACTCGCCCGCCAGGGCTGTCCGCAACAGGTCCGGCCAGCGGTCCGGCGTATTGCCGCGCCATCCCGGCGGCGCCGCCAGCCGGGGCGCGGCCCACTCGGAAGCGCCCGCGAGCCGCAGCCATCGTTGCCAAAGCGCGGCATGGACCGCTTCCAGCCAGACAATGGCCGTGCGCAAGCGCCACGCGCGGCTGCGGCCCGCCGACGGCCACTCCAACGTCGGCTCGCGCCCTCGTGCCACGCCCCCGTGCGCCGCCAGCAACCCCCGCATGGCAAGCGGCGCGGCGGGGCCGGCCAACGCGGCGACCGCATGCTCCCACTCGGTGTGGGCAGTCGCCTGCGCCAGAATCGCGTCCGCCTGGGCGCGCGTCGCCTCGTCGCACCAGACATCGATGCCCAGCAGGCCCAATGCCTCGCTACGCGTGTTGCGTGCGTGGACGATCTCGGCCAGATCCCGCAAGGCGCCCAACAAGACATCCACACCGACCCGGGGCAGGCGCAGCAACTGCAGCAGCCGGCGCGCCCCCGCGCGCAGCGCTTCGTCGGACAAGGCGATACGGCGTGCGTAGCCCTCGCGCCACGCGCGCGCCCGCGTCCTCCAGCCGAACAGTTCCAGACCCATCGCCGCATCATGGAAACAACCGAACTCGTGATCGCTCATCGTCATCAAGTCATCCAGGCTGTCGAGCGGCACCTTGCCGCGCGCTCGTCGCAGCACGGCCTGCATGCGCGGCGACGCCGCGCCACCGGCGGCCTCGCAAGACATGTCACGCAAGAACGCCAACTCGCGTAGCTGCGACCAGGCCAGCCCACGGTCGCCGTTGGCCGGATTGGGCAAGGGCGCCTTGCGGGCCACGTCCTGCGCACGCTGCAGGGCCAGCAACAGCAGGCGCCGCGGCATGGCATCGTCGCGCGCCGCCAAGGCATGAGGAAGCCCTTCGTATATGCGATAGAGCAGTCCGGGCTCCAGGCTGTTGCCGCCCAGACGCAACAGGTCCGCCATCAGGGTTCCGATGTCGGGCAGGCACACGCCCGCCGCGACGATGGCACCGGTCTGCATCTGCTCCATGACGTAGCAGCAACGCCCCCACGCCAGCCGCAACGCGGCCGCCGCGTCACCGCCCGCATCGATCTCCGCCCGCATGGCGCCGGCCACGGTGATGACGCAGGCCTTCAACCTGTCCCTGACCGCATCGGCGGCCGCGAGGAATAGCAGCTTGGGCAGATGCCGCGCCAGTCCGCCATCGTCGGTGAGCGCCTGCCGGAACGGTTGCGCCGGCGCCAGTGCGCGCATATCGCCGGCTTGCGCCGCCGCGCCCGCGAGCGTTCCCAGCGCCAGGTCCGGCAGACACCGCACGGCGCGCCCGATGAACTGCGCGATCGATTCCCGCGCACCCTTGAGCACCTGCACGTGGCCGGCATGAATGCGCAAGGCGTTGTGCACCCGCGCGCAGGACATGGGCAAGCGCGGCGTACCCGCGCCGCCGGCCTCGGCGGCGAACAGCTCCGCCAATTCGCACAAGGCGCGCGACATCGCATGCGCCGCGCAGTCCTCCAGACTGGCGTCCAGCGCGCCAAGGAACGCGGGCAACAACAACTCGCCCCGCTCCGCGCCGCTCCAGTTCCACCGCGCCAGCAGTTGACGGCCGGCGTCCTCCAGTTGTCCATGGTTCCGTACGTAGCCTTGCCGCAAGCGCACCAGGGTATCGACGTCCTGCGCGGCAAGGCAGGCCGCCACGCAACGCCGGATGCGCGCGGCGATGTCGCCTGATTCGCGCGGATTGAGCATCACGCGCAGCAACGTCGCCATCAGAGGCCGCACATCGGCGCTGCTGAAGACGGTGTCGGCCTGGCCGATCAAAGGCAGCAGACCCGCCACGGCTTCCAGCAGCCTTGCTTCATAGACATAGGAACGCAACGGCAGGCGCGTGGGCGGGCCCGTCCGCGCCATCATCCTTGGCGTTTCCATCATTCCGTCGCCTGCGTCCCGGACGCCTCTTGCCAACGTGTTCAGCAAGCTGGATGTCCGTAGCGGCACGCGTGTGTGCGCACGCATGCCCGCTCGAAACGCCGCCCCTCCCAGGACGCCAAATCCGTCTGCACCGAATTCGTATGGCAGCGACCGCGGAATCGTATCCTGGCCAGAATCCACCGTTCTCTCCTAGTCATCGATCTAGCAGGAGCACGTTTGCATTCGTATTCAGCGAGATGCGCGGCGACCGCGCAGGGCCGCTCCGTGTTCCAGCCACCTTTGTAACGATGATGAATTTTCGTTCCGAAGTTTCGGAAAAATGAACGTGAAAAAAGGCGCTGAGTAAGTGCTGAATCAAGCAATTAACAAACGATCAAGTGGCATCAATAAATGCCATGAGAAGAATCTCAAAGTCACTGCAAATTCCGGGGTTTCTTAATCATTTTTATGTTTCCCTACGCGCCACGTAAAAGCATCGTCAAATGAGAATTCCCTAGGGCAAATCACGAACACGCCGTGCGTGTTTCGATGCGGCGATACTCGGTCGCATCAAAACCTCACTCGAGCGATCATGACACACCTAGCCCCAGTTGTTGAGCGCGTGAAGAAGCGTTCGCTGCCCACGAGGCCAGTCACGACGTTGAAGAACTGTCATGACGACATCTTCATAGACCTCGTCAAAAATCACTCCACCCGACTTCATCGTTTCATCATCAGACAGATAGGTAACTGCCCTGATGCGGAAGATCTCGCGCAACAAGCCTTTCTTGAAGCAGCACGTTCTTACGACACCTTTCGTGGTGAATCGCAACTTTCGACCTGGCTATATGGCATCGCGTTAAATCTGGTTCGCAACTACCTTTCACGCGCGCCGGAATGTCGTTACTACTTCGTCAATGAAGATGTACTGGTCGACCGCGCCTCGCACGATCCCGCGCCTGACTTCGTCGCGGAGCAGAACCAGACCATGACCATCCTGCAAAACACCTTGGAGGAACTGCCGTCCCATATGCGGGAGATTCTGTTGATGATGGGCCTGAACGGCTACACCTATGAAGAAGCCGCCGACCGGGTCGGCGTTCCGGTCGGCACCATCCGCAGCCGCCTGTCGCGTGCCCGCGCCGAACTGCGCCGGCGATTGTGCGACAAGGGATTTCATTTCGACGATTGACGTGGACAGTCAGTCGGCGGCCTCTTACTGACGCAGCCGCGTCGCCTGATTACGATCCACCAGGATCAAGCCCAGTGCGTCTCCCAGCTTGTTTCCCGTGGTCCAGGTCTCGTTCAGCGCAGCGCTACGCGGGACCAGGTCTTCATCCAGCGCTACCGGACGTCCATTGATCGCAACGACGCGGGGCCGGATCATGAACAAGCGCTCTGTCCGCAGCTGGTTCCTGGACTTGCTGGAGAACAAGGCGCCCAACAGCGGAATGTCGCCCAGCAGCGGCACCTTGTTGGTACCGTCCTTCAGCTCATTGCTGTTATAGCCGCCGATCACCAGCGTTTGCCCATCGCCCACCAGCGCCAGCGTGCTGATCGAATTCACTTTGGTCGCCGGATATTTCTTCTCCCCCACATCCGGCTGATTCGCGTTGCCATCTTCGATGTCGATGGTCAGTTCCACTTGCCGACCTTGCGTCGATTCGATATAGCGGGGCACCACGCGCAGCGACGTGCCCACCGACACCGGGGTGACATTCGCCACCCGCTCGTTGGTCTGCGTGATGTAGAAGGTCTGCTTTAAATCCAGGATCGCGCTGGTATTGTCGGTGGTGAGCACCGATGGCCGGGCCAGGATATCGGCCTGGCTGTTCGCTTCCAGTGCGCTCAGCCGCGCATTCAGCAAGGACGAAGAGTAGCCCAGCCCCAGGGCGCCGGGCTTGAGCAGATCGCTCAAGCCGCCCTTGAGCGTGCCGTTTTCACTGCTCATGCGATTATCGAACTTGTAATTGAACCGCCCCGACTTTCCTTGCCAATCGACACCCAGCTCGTCGGCCGCGCTGGCGACGACGTCGACGATGGTGGCCTCGATCTCGATCAGCGTGCTGGGCACATCCAGCTGGGCGATCAAGGCCCGGTAGATGGGCATGCGGTCCGGCGTGTCCTGGATGATCACCGCGTTCAGGCGCGGATCGGCCTGGATCGAGCGCATGGGTCGCTGCGCGCCGCCTCCCCCGATGCCCGCCATATCGCCTATCCCGCCAGCGCCGGGCACCTGATCGGCAGGCGTCCCGGTATAGGGCGTGACGTTGCCGCCGCGCTCGATCGCCCCCGTCGTTCCCTCATTGGATAGCGACGGCGCGGAACGCAAGGGCTGCGCGATGACGCGCAAGGCGGTATCCACCTTGGAATCGGCCGAGCCCTCGATCAGGTTACGCAACACCGTCGCGACACCGGGCGTGGTGGTGGTCTGGTCCCGGTAGGAGATCGTACGGTCGCTCACCGATGCATATTTGAGCCTGAAGACCTCGATTTCCTGGCGCGCCGCGGCCCTGGGCAAGGCCTGCGCCATGCTTGCCACCAGATCCACATACGCTTTGGGTCCGGACACCAGCGCCATGTCCTGCCCCGGCAACTCGCCCCAGCCGAAGCGGGGGTCGAGCACACCCAGCTGCAACAAAGCCTGGCGCATGCCGCCGATTCCATTGGGCCCCGCATTGACCGTGCGGGTCTGCACCTCCGCCGCGTCGCTGATATAGAGCGTACCCGCGTAGACGAACCAATTGAATCCATACACCCCGCCCAGCCGGTCGAGAAAATCGGTCGGCGTATTGGTGTTGAACTTGCCGCTTACTACCCCGCCCACGCCCTTCCCCAGGCGCAGCCCCAAGCTGAATCCCGAGGCGAAATTCTGCAGCACCTCTTGCAGGCTCTGCTGATCCGCGAAATAGGTGTACGGCACTTGTGGCCAACGGGGCCCGGCTTGCGCGCGACCCTCCGCGCCCATGAGCACCACGGCCAGCAATAGTCCGACACCGTTGCGCGCCGCCCGACGCCACGTTGCCTGGCCCAAGGCGGGCCGACGCCTGGACGGCGCGGGTTTGAACGCGATCGCGGGGATCGCTCCCAGTCTGAATTCACTCATGGTCCTTATCCTTGGTGTGCTTCTCGTCTTTCTCTGCTTCGTCGTTCCGTGCTTCGTCGTTCTGTGGTTCGCCTTTCTGCGTTTCGGCTTCTTGCGGCGCCGCGTCATCCTCCCCGTTCAGGCTGCGTGCCCAGCGCAATACCGCCGCCACGGGCTCGATGAACTCCGTGGGGATGTAGGCCTCCACGGGCGCATCGGCAAACAGCCTGCGTGCCAGCGGGACGTCGCGCATGATGGGCACGCCCTCCTCCTTGGCGGCCGCGATCATCTCCAGGGCCTCGTCGTCGCACCCTTTCGCCAGCAGGACGGGCAAAGGCGTGCGCTCCGCCTCGTAGTACAAGGCAATGGCGATATGCGTGGGATTGGCGACGAGCACGCTGGCCTTCCTGGCCAGCTGGGTCGATTCGTTGGCATTCTCCTGGCGTAGCTGCTTGCGCTTCTGCTTGATCTCCGGCGACCCTTCCTGCTCTTTGTATTCCCGCTTGACCTCCTGCTTCGTCATCCGCAGCCGCTTGGTGCGCTGCATGCGCTGCCAGGCGAAATCGAAAGCCGCCAGCACCACGCACAGCAGGGCCACGTACAGCAGCAACTTCTTCATCAGGCGCGTGATCAATACGAAGAAGGGCTCTATGCCCGCATAGCCCGCGTAAGCCAGTGGCCGCACGGCATCGCGTATCAGCAGATAGATGAAATAAGAGAACGCCAGGATCTTGACGATGGCCTTGAGCGTCTCCACCAGATTGCGCAAGGACACCACGTTCTTGGCGTTTTCCACCACATTCAGCTTCTTGCCGGACGGCTTGATCTTTTCGAATGCCATCAGGAACCCCACCTGCAGCACGTCCGCCATGAAGCCGATACCCAGCAGGATCGCGATGAATGGCAGCGTGATCTGCAGCATCAACGTCAGGCAATGCAGGCCCGCCACGCTCAAGGCCTGGCGGAACGGCAAACCATAGACTTCGGCCGGCGCGCCGATCAGCTGTTGCAGCGCGGGCAGCAGCGTGGCGCCCGCGAATAGGGCATAGCTCAGCAGGGACACCAGCAGTATCGACTGGCTGAAATCCTTGCTGTAGGGAACATCCCCTTTCTTGCGCGAGTCGCGCAGTTTCTTCTGTGACGGCGGTTCTGTCTTGGCTTCGCTCACAGGACCTCCCAATAAGGACGCAGGATGGACAGGACATCTCCCATGCCCCCCGCCAAGCCGTTCGCGTACTCGGCGAGCACGTGCAGGTACAACGCCAGCATCAGGATCCCCAACGCGCTCTTGATCGGCATGGCCAGGAAGAACACTTGCAGTTGCGGCGTGAACCGGCTGGCCAGGCCCAAGCCCATCTCCGCCAACAGCATGACGATGATGGCCGGGCCGGAATACAGCACGGTCAGGCGCAACAGGGTATCCACCTGGCCCAGCCAGAGCGGCAGCGCGTCCAGGCGCAGCTCGGGAGACCAGCGCCAGGGATCCCACAGCAGGTAGCTGTCGTACAGCACGGTCAGAAACATCGTGAATCCGCCGGCCGTGAAGAACAGCACGGCATAGGCACGCCCCAGCAACGTGCCCAAGGGGGTGGTTTCACTGCCCAGTTCAGGATTGAAGATCGACGCGATACCGGCGCCGCGCTGATTGTCGATGAAGGTGCCGATGGATTCGAAAATCCAGAATGGAATAGCCAGCACATAACCAATGCAGATACCGACGAAGACCTCTTTCAACAGCAGGACTGCCAGCAGCGCCATATTGAACTTCTCGGGCGCTTGCGCCAGCATCAACGGCAAGACGAAGGCACCCAGCACACCGGTCAGGGTGACACGCAGGCGTCCTGGCAAGGCATTGCGGCCGAACGGCGGAATGAATGAACACATCGCGACGATGCGGGCCTGTGTCAGCGCCAGGCAGACCAGGGCGCGCAAGATGGTTTCATATCCATCGGTCGATACCATACGATCGGCCCGCTCAGCGTATCGCCGCGAAACGGCCCATCAGGGTAACGGTGAACTGGTATATCTCGCTCCCCATCCAGACGCCGGTCAACAACAGCGTGGCAAACACCGCGATCAGCTTGACGCCGAAGGACAACGTCTGCTCCTGGATCTGCGTCAATGCCTGAAACAGCGAAAACAAGGTACCCACGACAGACGCGACGGCGATAGGCGGCAGGGACAACCAGAAGATCAGGTACAAGGCCTGCTTCATGTAGAAAACAAACTCGGTGTTGGACATCGGGCGATAAGACTTCGGGTTCAGGTGTAGGTGAGCACCAGGCCCTGCAACAGGCGCGTCCAGCCGTCGACCATGACGAACAGGAACAGCTTGAGCGGCAGGGAGATGGTCATCGGCGACACCATCATCATCCCCATGGCCAGCAGCACATTGGAGACAATCAGGTCGATGATGACGAAAGGAAGGAACAGCAGGAAACCGATCTGGAAAGCCGACGTCAGTTCCGATACCAGGAACGCCGGCGCCAGGATGATCAGGTCGTCCTGCCTGGTGTCCTTGGCCGCCTCCTCGCCCCACAAGCGGTGCGCCGTCCTCAGGAAGAAGTCGCGGTTTTCAGGCTTGCTGATACGCAACATGAAGGCCCGCACGGGCTCCACGCCTTCGCGCAAGGCCTTGCCGATCTCGGGCAGGCGATCCGTCATGGGACCCGGCTGATCCAGCGCCGCGACCACCGGCTCCAGCTTATCGAAGGATTTGGTAAAGACCGGCGCCATGATGTACACCGACAGGATCATGGCCAGGCCATACATGGCGGCATTGGGCGGCGCCTGTTGCAGGCCCAGCGCATTGCGCAGCAACACCATGACCACCGACAGCTTGACGAAGGACGTCGTCATCACCACGGTTATTGGAATGAGCGACAACCCGACGGCGACCGCGAGCAGCGCGATCGGATCGATACCGGTCATGGCGGCGCCCGCCGCAGGTTGACGATGCGCACGCCCAGCCTGCCGTCGATCTCCACCAGCTCGCCGTGGCCGATGCATTGGCCATTGGCGCGGATGGACACCGGTGCCGTGGCGGACTCGCAGTAGAGCACCAAGGTCTGGCCCGGCCGCAGGCGCCGTACCTCGCCCAGGGGCATGGTGCGCGCGCCCAGGTCGAATCCCAGACGCACGGGAATATCGTCGAAGGTGTCGACGCCGGCCGCGTCCGAGCCGCTACCCTCATGCAGGTCCCGGGGGCCACCGTCATCTCCGTCGTCCACGTCGTCGTCGAGGTACTCGTCGGCATCGCTGCTATCGTCATCGCCGCGGCCGTCGTCGGCGGGCGGCATATCCAGGTCCCGCGTGCCATCGTCCACGGGATAGTGTTCCTTCTCTTCAGGAGACATGATCGAAATCCAATCCGCAATAATCAAGTAAGGTGCGGGCATGCCGCTCTGTTCCGCGGAACGATCGCCGCCCGCTTCATCATGAATCTCCGGCGCGTCCTTCGAGGCCCAAAGCTTCAACGCACGCCCATTGGGAGCGCGCAGGCAGACCTCGCCACGGCTTCTGCCGAACGTCTGGTCCAGCAACACCACATCGCCGCAAGCCAGGCGGCGTACGCCCTCCTGCGTCAGGTCCGTGTATCCGACCATGGCGCGCATGGGGATGGGCACATCGTCCAGCCAGACGTCCGGACCCGTGCAGCTCTGCCGCGGCAGGCATCGCGAAAGCAAGGCCAGCCCTCCCGCATCGGCCTGCAGGGGCAGCGTCCAGGTCTCTCCGCCGTCCGGCGCCGTGAGCACGACCGTGCCATGCCAGGCGGCATCGATGACGGCATCCGCGTCGACCTCGTCCCGGCTCAAGCGCCAGCCCCCGGATAGCCCTGGCGAACGCAAGCACGGACGCAGCACATCGAGCAGACACTCAATTCCCGCATCCATGACCCACGCGCACGGATCCACCCGGCCTAGTCCTGGAAAATAGGCTGCCAGCCAGGCCGCGAGTGCCGCGTGGGGGATCACCACACGCACCATGGCCGCGGCGGCCGACAAGCGCAACGCCACCTGGACGTCCGTGTCGGTGTACTGCGTCGGCATCGGTGCCGGCGCCTGGCCGCGCTGCCCCGCCAGGTCCAGACTCAAGCGCCAACGACCGTCCTGCCCATTCAAGCCCGGCCACTCCAACTGCTCGCCGTGACGGGCCAGGGCGTTGAACGCGCCGACGCTGGCCGCGGCAATATGCGGCATGGAATAAGGCAGGATGCTTCCTGCGGCTCGCGTCATGCGGAGCCAGGCAGGGCAGCGGGATCGGGGCCGCCAGGCGCCTGGGCGTCAGCGCGATAACGCGTCTCCGACAAGGGAGGCGCGGTATTCACCAGCACGCTGCAGTCGCGCTTGCGGCGCAGCGCCAGGTCATCCGCCAGGCGGGGCGTCTCCTTGCCCAGCAGGTCCAGCGCGGCCGCCACGCTGGACTCGAACGTGACCTGCAGGCGCTCGGGCAGGTTCTCAAGCGTCACGGAGGTCTTGGGCAGCCTGGCCAGACGCAGGTCCATACGGACGGCACGCCTGCCGTCCTTGTCGATCAAGGACAGCATGCTGACAAGTCGCGTGGTCAGCGTGGCAGCAAGCGGCGCATGCGGGCGCGCCACGAGCGCCCCTTGCGCGTCCGCGCGCATGTCCGGCTGGGCGGCTGGCGCCGTGCCCCTATCCTTGCCGTCCGACTTGCCCGACAGGCCGGCGTCATCCAGGTCGCCATTCTTATCCCGGTCCACATAGTGCGCCGCGAACACGCCCGCGGCGTATTCCAGATCGTCCCTTGCGCCCGCGCGCTGATCGGCCTTCACCAGAACCTCCGACATCGCGGGGTCGCCCCCGCGCCTTGCATGCCCGCTCTTCTCGGCGCCACGCGTTTCCTTGCGCTCGGCACCCGCCTTGTCCGACGCGCGGGCAGCCGAGCCCTGATCGCGGCTGCCGTCAGTTGTCCGCGCCAGCGCTTGGGGAGTCTGCATGGCCTGGACAGCCTGCACGGCCGACTGTGGCCCCGGCGGATTGCTTGTTCTGGTCGTCGTCATGACGCGGGTCTCCTTGTCGCACCGATTTCTTCCATTTCCAGTTCCTCTTTGTGCTCTCTCCGCGCCAGCGCCTCGCGCTCGTGCAGCGTGTGCATTTCCTTGGTTTTGCCAACCTGGTTCTGGCTGCGCCGGAGTACGGCCTGCGAGGCTTCCAACAGCGACTGGCTCTGCTGGCACTGCGCCTGCGCATCGACCACGCCGGCGCGCAGTGTGTCCGCGTCCTGCGCAAGAGACTTCAGCTTGCCGTGCATGCCCTGCACTGCCGCCAGGGTCCACAAGCCACCCTGCATGCCATTGAACAAAGCGTCGCCCTGGCGCCGGGTGTCGAGCAGGCCTTGCTCCAGCGTCCGTTGGGCCGTGTCCAAAGCGTGGCCGGCCTGCACGTGCGCGTCGCTGGCGCGCCGCAATGACTGTGCATCGCGTTTCTCCCGCGCTTCTCGCAGAATCAGCAAACGCTTCAATAAAGTCATGCCGCGCCCTCAATGCTGCCGCGCGTCACCGAACGCGAGCCCTTCCAGTTGCGCCATGGTGTCGGCATAGCCCTGCAACTCCGTCGCGCGCTGCCGCAGGAAGGCATTGATCGCGGGCATCTTCGCGATCGCCTCGTCGGTATCCGGGTCCGCGCCCGGCGTGTATTCGCCCATGCGCAGCAATAATTCGACGTCCTGGTAGCGCGCCATCAATTCCCGTATCCGGCCGGCGGCATTCTTGTGTCCGTCGCGCACCACCCGGCCCATCACCCGGCTCGCCGAGGCGAGCACGTCGACGGCTGGATAGTGATTGGCGGCGCCCAGCTTGCGCGACAGCACGATGTGACCGTCCAGGATGGAACGCGCTTCGTCGGCAATCGGTTCGCTCATGTCGTCGCCTTCGACCAGGACGGTGTAGAAGGCCGTGATCGAGCCCCGGTCGTTATTGCCGGCGCGCTCAAGCAGGCGCGGCAACATGGTGAAGACCGACGGCGGAAAACCGCGCCGCGTCGGCGGTTCGCCCGCCGCCAGACCGATTTCGCGCTGCGCCCGGGCGAACCGCGTGACCGAATCCATGAGGAACAGCACCCGCTTGCCCTGGTCGCGGAAATACTCGGCGATCGCCGTCGCCACGAAGGCGGCCTTGCTGCGTTCCATGGGCGACTTGTCCCCCGTGGCACACACGACGACGCTGCGTTGAAGCATCTCGGGCCCCAGCTCGTCCCGCAGGAACTCGCCCACTTCGCGGCCGCGTTCGCCGATCATGGCGATGACATTGATATCCACCTGCGCGCCCTTGACGAGCATGCCCATCAAGGTGGACTTGCCCCCGCCCGCGGCAGCAAAGATGCCCATCCGCTGCCCCTCGCCGCAGGTCAGCATGCCATCCAGTACGCGCACGCCCAAAGGCATGGGCCGTTCGATGACGCTGCGCGACAGCGGGTGGGGGGCAGCCGCCAGCACCGGATAGACATCGGTCGTCACCAGTGGCCCGCGTTCGGCGACGTCCAGGGGGCGGCCAAGACCGTCCAGCACGCGCCCCATCAGACTCAGGCCCACCGGCACCATCAGAGTCTTGCCGGAAGGAATCACCTCCGTCGTCGGCGCGATGCCGCACATATTTTCCAAAGGCGTCAGCAGGGCCGCGCCCGCGGCGAACCCGACCACTTCCGCCAGAATCGCCATGCCGTCGTCCGGATTGCGCAGCTCGCAGAGCTCGCCCACCCGCGCCTGCGGCACGGCGGCACGTATGATCGTGCCGATGGACTGCGTCACCCGTCCCGTGATGCGCACCGTGCGGATGCCGCCCAGCGCGGCGCGCAGGCGGGGCAGAATGGTGTCAAGCTGCGCCATCATGGTCTCCGGAAGGGATTGTCTCCGCGGGGCCGTCAGGGATATCCCCCTCCGCCGGCGCGAGGCTTCGGCGCAATGCCTGCTCCAGCGCCGCCAGCTGCGCATCCACGCCGGCTTCGATGACGCCTATATCCGTTTCGATCCTGCAGGCGCCCCGCGCCATCTGCGCCGTGGCCACGATCTCCAGGTCCTCGACGCCCGGGAACTCCGCCAGCAGGTCAGCGCGCCAGGCCAGCACCGCGCCGACATCGTCGGTATGCAGGCGCAATACCGCCTGTTTCTGCCGTCGCGCCCGCGCGAGCGCGCCACGCACGATACGCAGCACGCGTTCGCGCGCGTCGAACTCGCCGATGACCTCGCGTATGCAGTCCATCACCAGGTCGACCATTTCGGTCTCGATGCCGCCCAGATAGGCGCGCGCGCGTTGCAAGGTGGCGGATATCTCCGCCACCTGGGAGGCGCGGGCTTCACACAGACCTTCCTGGTAACCGCGTTCGCGCTCCGCCACGTGATCGCGCCGCGCATGCTCCCGGATGACCTTCGCTTGTACGCGCGCCTCGCCCAACACATGCTTTGCCTGCACCCAACGTGAGTAGTCCGACGCGCGCACGACCTTGCCACCGGCCGCGACCCGCGCCGCGCCCATCGCTCGGGGCGCCGATTCGCAGACGACACGAAATCTCATGATCGGATCTCTCGGACATCCAGGGCTTTGGCCAAGGCCAGCGCGTCCGCCACGGACAAACCTGCCGGCCCGCACGCATCCGCCGGCAGCCGCAACGCCATACGCATACGCAGCGGGTCGTCTTCCTGCTGCAGCGCCAGATGCAGCGCGCCCCACCCCAGCGTGTCGATCTGTTCGAGCGCGGCTTCCGGGCGCTCGAACGCCGCGCCGGCCAGACCGGGATGCGGCGCAGCGTCGCCCAGAAGGGTCAGGGCGTAGAGGTCCTCCCCAAGGGCCGCCGCCAACGCCCGCACCACCGTACCCGACACGCAACGGCGCAGACGGGGCGCGGCTAGCACGGCGCCTGCGCGCCGGGCCAGCAGTTGCAGTTCGGCGGAGCCATGCTCAACCAGCCAGCCCGCGCCGGCCGCTTCACGCACCGCCGGCCGCTCCCACAGCCCCAGGGTCCGCAGGATATGACGCGACCAGTGCCGATGCCAGACCTCCGCGTGCTCGGGCCTGGCGTCGATGGCCGCCACCGCCGGACCGGCGGCATAGGCAAACCAGTGGCTTCGATGCAGCGTTCGGCTGGGCAGCATATTGAACTGCCACCAGGCCGGGTCGAAGACCCCGGCATATGACGATGAAGTGCTCATGAACGGAAGTCCTCGTCCTAGTGGTTCGCGGACAGAGGGGCCGCTTTCGCGGCCTCGGCGCCTCTGCGAGGCAAATTCTTGCGACGCCCATGGCGCCACCAGAATAGCCCGCCAGCGCTGGCGGATAGCAACGTTGCCGCCACCAACCCCACGATGAGCCATTCCACCTTGGCGACCGAGTCCGGCGCCACCGCCACGCCCAGGATGCGCTTGACCGGCGGGGGATCCGCGAACTCCTTGGCGCTTGCCGCGGGAATCAGGGCGATGGAGACGTTGTCCGCGGTCAGGCCGGGGATCGCATGAGTGACCATGGTGCGCAATTGCGGCAGCACCGCGTCCAGCGGCTGATCAGCGTGATATTTGATGAATACGCCGGCTTTCGCCGGCGTGGCCACGCGATCCACCCCTGCCGGCTCGGGCAAGACCACATGCACGCGGGCCACCACCACCCCGTCTATCTTCGACAAGGTGTTGGCCAGTTCCTGGGACAAGGCGTAGACGTAGAGCGCACGTTCCTCGATGGGAGAGGAAATCATCCCTTCCTTTTGGAAGGTCTTGCCCAGACCCTCGAAGCGTTCGCGTGGCAGGCCAGCTTCGCGCAGCACCTCCAGCGCCTTGCCCATGGCCGAACTGGGCACGGTAATGACGATGCCGGCCTTGGTCGAGGTCCGAGAGGGGGTGATGCCTTGATTCAACAAGGTCGACATCACTTCGTTGGCATCGCCTTCATGGCTCATCGTCAGAATATCGACATCCGCGCCGCAAGCCGACAACGCCGTCAGGCAGACGAACAGAAGCGGCAGGCAGCGCGCCCGGCTGATGCGCCCGCCAGCCCCCAACAGGCATACCGCGCGTGGAAGGCGTAAGAGCCGCCCGCCCATCAGGCACTGCTCTTCATGAAGGTGTCCGCATCGCGCACGACTTTGAATACGGCTTTGGACAATGTCTCGAAATAGATCGAGTACATCCCCGTCATGCGTTGAAGCCCCATCATGCTTGCGGCGCTGGTATAGGACGCCGGGTCCACGACGCGCCTGTCCAGCTCCGCGTGCATGGCTGATATTTTTCCGAACAGCGCGGAAATTCCGCCCACCTTGCGGTCTGACCCGTCCGCTTCGGCAGCACCGGCGGCAGCGGCCTGGTCGGCAGCGGGTGCCGGCGTGCTGGCGCCTCGGTCCAGCGCCTGGGCCGAGTTCATCGTATCGATGAAGCGCTGGCGCACCACATCTGACCCATTCGACGGCGCCGCGCCCATTGCCACGACAAAGCGTTCTGTCGCCCCGCCATCGGCGCTGGCGGGTTGCGGCAACAACGACGCCGGTATCGACGTCGCCGCCACCAGCGGAGCGCCGCCTTGATGAGTGTCCCCAGGCGAGATCCGCGGGAGGGCAGCGATGGAATGGTCGTGGGCGCTCATGTTGACGTCTTTGATTTGAATTGAAGAAAGGGGAAACATTCTTCAGGAATGAACACCCCCCTTCTGGTTCCACACTGAGATGTAAAGAAAATAAAAAGATGTCTGAATGGTGCAGGCGGGATCAGGCGCCGACAGGTTTATCTCCGGTCAGCGATGTGACGATGCGACGCAGCGCATCGGTCTCCGACTCGATGAGCTTGCTGTAGATCTGGCGCCAGTCATTGAAACTGGTCGCGATGCGCTTCAACGTGTCCGCTTCGACGGAATTGAAGTTGTCGAGCAGCTTCATCTCGCTCTGCAGACGATAGGACTCAACCGCATATTTATCCGCGTCGCGCGTATCGAAGGCGGCTGAGCCGTCCAGCGCGCTCACCCCCGTTTGGCACAGGGCGGCGAAAAACTGGCCACCGACCTCCGCCCCCTTGCCGACATTCGCCAGCGTTCCGGCGCCGCGCAACGTACCGGCAGCACCGTTGATGCCCGACATGAGCTTCGGTATGGCGGTCACCGCTTTCCCGGCCTGGCAGACCACAAGCATGATGGTGGCGCCGTAGGACATCACGGTTTCTATCCAGTCCGTGATATTGGCCGGCCCCCCCAGGGCCTTCAGCTCATTGGCGAACAGGCGGCCGACCACCGAGGGATCGTGGAACATGCCGATGACCGAAAACATCATCGCGGCGGAGCCCAGGATATTGCCCCATATCTTTGCCTTCTCATCGGAAACACCACACCACTTGAAGAACTCCGTCGCCTTTGCGCAAAGAAAATCCGCGATGGTGAACTTCTCGTCGCAGGTGAGCTGTATCGTCTTTTCGAGCACTGTCAGGGCCGCGGCGGCCAGAATGACGACCAGGAGCAGGCTGGCGGCCAGGCCGGCCGTCACAATCGTCGCCACGACGGCAACCGCAAGGACAACCGCTGTCAGCACCCCCACCACCAGTCCGAGGAGGCGGGACCAGAAACTTTGTTTTTTAGCGGCCACGCGTTTCTTGTGCTCGGCCTCGCGGCTGAGATCCGCCCTGGCCCGCATGGCTTCGCTGCAGTCCATTCTGTATTTCAAGCTTGCCTTGCCGTCGACCAGCCTGGCCTCGTAGACGGTGCCGATGACCTCATCGATCGCCGACAGCAGAGACATGGTGTCCATCGTGGTCCACTTGGCATCCTCCGCGCTTGAATAGCGGGCGGGCAGCAAGGGGGCACCGTTGGCGTTGGATAGCGGCTGCTCCTCCTTGAGCGGGGGCAGGTCCTGTTGATCCGCGCCAATCAAACCGCCCAGCCGCTTGTCCGGGGTGTCATCGAACAACCCTGTCATGCCCAGCAGGCTCGATGAGCCGATTGGCTTCGTCATTGTGGCAATTGCCTGGGACAACATATCTCTGCTCCTAGGGATCAAATGCGCGACAGCACTGTGGTCAGGCTCTGAACCGCCGCCCCGTCCATGGCTTTCTTATTGCTGATCATGTCGTTGAACTGACCCTGCGTCCCCTGCTTGGTGGAGCCCGCCAGGTTGCCAACCGAGTCGGCGAAATTCTTGTCCGCCTCCGCGCGCGTTCTGGCCGCGTCGGCAAAGCCCGCGCCTTGACCGCCAACCTGGACGAAACTGGCCAGGCCGCTGCCCCCCGCCGTCCAGTTTCGAGACTTCTCCAGGTGGTGGCCGCGCTGGCCGGCGTGCTCCTGGGAATCAAGAGATGCGATGTTCCGGTCCTTCGTGGCCGCGGCCCTGCGCGTGTTCATATCCTCGGCATCCAGGGCTTTGCGCTTGCTTCTTGCGTGACTTTCCTCGGCCAGCTGCTTGTTCCTGTTCACTTCAGTCTGCACGTCCTGTCCATTGGCTGACGCCTGCTGCAATTGCGTGTGCTTCTTATCCAGTTCGTTTGCCTTGTTGCGCGCCTCGTCTCCCTCTCTGGTCAAGGCCTTCGCCTTGGCATCCAGACTATGTTCGTTCCTGATCGCTGCCTTCGCGTCGTTGTTGGCGTCCATCTCCATTTTCAAGGACTTTCCGCCCTTGGCGGCCTGGCGCGCGGCCAGGAAGGCGGTGAACATCGAGATGGCCGCGCCCGCCAGGGCGAACCAGAACCGCAGGTTGGCCGACAATCCCATCTTGTCGGCGGCGCGATTCGCGGCATTGAACGCGTCCAGGAACTTGTTCCGCTGATCGCCCTCGCTGCTGGCTCCCGCCTTGATGAGCAGGGTGAAAATGAGCCCTATGACGCCATCAAGATTGGATGCGGCGTCAGGGCCCTTGCTCAAGGACTGCCGGCTGACACTGCCAGAGCCATCCCCAGCTGCGGTTTTGTCATCGGCGTACGAAGACATATCGACGTAGCTGTGGAATTGTTCATCCGCGGACGCCAGGCCGTCGTAGCGACCGTCCCCCTTGAACCCCTTGGGGTCGGGAAGCAGCGCCAACCAGCTCATGTCGACAGAATCAAAGCCACCAATAGCGGAAGAGGTTCCCATGTGTTTCTCCAGAAATTCAGATTTAGACGATTACTGCTCAGCCCCGAGATGCTTGGCGCTGAAGGGTGGCGCAGTGTTCGCGCACCGCGTCGTGCTTCTTGCCCACACATAGCGTCCGCGCGATGTCCAGGGCTTCCCTGGCCTGCTCGAGCTTGCCCAGTTTCAACAGGCATTCGGCGAAACGCATGGCGTGCAGGGGATCTTTTGTCGTCACCAACAGGGAAGCATAGAAACCGAGAGCGATTTCGTACTTGCCCCGCGCCTGGGCTGCCGCGCCAGCAGCCTGCAGTCCCAGGGGATTGTGTGGATCGTGCTCGACCAACTGAACAAATGCCGCGTAGGCATCGTCGTAACGCGCCGCCTCGTACAGCGAGTGCCCACGCTCGTACAAGTCCTCGCACAGGGTCCGGGTCATCCGCGCCAACTCGAAGCAATACCGGTGAGTGCCCGGTTTTCGTTGGTCAGAATGCCGTTCATGGCGGTCAGGAACGCTTGCGCGGCCTGCCCTTCCCGCGTCAGATCGTTGGTCTCCAGGCTGTTCATATTGCTATAGGTCGTCAACCTCGTATCCAGGTTGGCCACCAGGTCGTCCAGTTGCTGTTTGGTCGTGCCTTGGGTCAAGCCCGCGCCGCCCGCGACCTTGGACTTGTCCCAACCGACCTTTTCAAGATCGGCCTCGATGCCCTCCAGCTGTTTGTCGAGGTCCGCCCCCGTCTTGCCGCTGCCTTTGTCCTTGAGCGGGGTGCTCGCGTCCGCGCCAGGCTTGAAGCCTTGCGCGAGTTCCCGCACTTCCTGCTGGACACTGCGTACCCTTTCCTGGTCCGCATTGAGGCCCCTGACCTTGACCGCCCGCTGGCGCGCATTCTCCGTGGCGCAGATGCACATCACCTTCATGATGGCAAAGACGATTTCGAACACGTCGCCCGACGCGATCGCCGCCGCCAGCTCGGGGTCGGCGGATCGCATGTAATTCAATGCCGGCGTTGACGGAACCGGATCGGCGTCCCTTTGGGCCATCACCCCCAGATATTTTTTCAGGGGCCGCGACATTTTCTTCAGCACGCCAGCGCGGGGATCGTCCGCGCGCGAAGGCAACTGCCCCATGGCTTTATCCAGCTCCAGCCGCAACTGCTCGAAGTAGTCCGCCGTCCCGACAGGGGGCCACTTGTCATGCGCAAGGCCTGGCGCTGGCGCCTCCCGCTTGCTCCTTCCGCGCCCGGCGGCGGACGCTGCCTTGCCGGGCCCAGTCCCGGCCGCGAGGCCGTCATCCGGGGACGCGCCACCGTCGTCGTTCGAGTCGGAGTCCGACGACGGCTTGCCCGTGACCCAGAGCTGCGCCGGCCGGCGGCCCCTGGCGCCCCCGACTGCCTTTCCTTCGGCGCCGGATTCCGCGCTGTCGTCACCATCATCGTCGCTGCTGCTGTCTTCCGCATGGCGTCTTGCAGCACCATTCTGGCCATGGCTTGGGAACGTACGCGGTGTCGTTGCCGCATACAGGGCCGCCGCGGCAGCCGCGGCGGCGGCCTGCGCGGACGCTGGCGCCGAAGCCGGCAGGTTCCCTGCCGCTTGAGGCAGTCCGGCACCCGGTTTCGGCGCAGCGGCGGCGCCATTGGGCGCGGGTTGGCCGGATAGCTGGGAAGCGATCTGCCTGGCCCCGCTGCCAGTCCCATCCATGGCGGGGCCAACCTGAAGCATGCCGGATTCGCCACGAACGCCTCTGCCCGCGGCGGCATCTGTCGACGCAGCGCTGCCCGCTTCACCCGCGCTTCTCATGGGCTTGCCACCGTCCTTGGCGGCCGCGGACGTGGACGCGCCGTTCGGGCGGGCGCCGTCCTTGGGCATGGAAGGCGCCGCCTCGTGCCGTTCGGCGCCCAGGCCACTCTGCTTGCCCGAGGACCCAGCGGGGCCGTCCCCGCCCGCGCCATGCTGTTCTGCCGGGTTGGCTTTCGCTGCTTTTTCGGCACCTTGAGGAGCAGCCGGACGGTCATCGAGGCCTTTCATCACCGCGCGCGCCAGGCGCTTGGCGAAGCCGGGCATCGGTGCGTCCGTGCCGCCCTCGGGATCCGCAAGACGCAGATCGCTCACTTTGCGCTCGTGCTCCTCCAATTCAGATTTGAGCCCGTCGAAGTCGACCGGCTTGCCGCCGCCCACGATTAACGCCGCCCTGGATGGGACGCCGTCGTTGAAACTGGAATTGCGGATGTGAGCCACCACGCCACCTATATTCAGAGTGAATGAAAGTCGAGCGTCACGCTCTGGGATCCCCTCAGGGGACGAAACTCGATGGGTATGTTGCCAGCGGCGCGTGCCGGTTCCCTATGAGAAAAAACTGAGTCCGCGGCACCTTGCGACGCAACCATGGAACTCCTCCGGACCGATGCGTTACTACGAACGACGCCCGCTTTCGGCCGCACGGTATTGATGCCGTGAGCCATGCCCGCGGGGATGCAGCTGGCGCGGTCCGGACCAGCCTCCCTTCCCCCCAACGCGGATAGCGGGAACTTTCTGAATTTCGTTTTGATTTCACCGCGCGTACCGTCGATCGCGGCGTCCCCCGGATATGGCTGACAGAATTCCCACATCATCATCCGATCGCTCCTACGTGGGTGCGATCCCCGAACCCGGCCGGCCTGACGAGCACATCGTCTCGCAGGATCAACGCAGGATCGAAGAGCGCCCGCCAGCCACGCGCACTCACGCGGACAACAAGAGCGACCGCGACGAGGCCGGTCTTGCGCTCGGCATCGATGTCTACATGAACCGGCAGCTGATTGTGTCGGGGACCTTTCTAAGCGCGCTCAGCGCCAGCGACTCGTTCGAGGAGGCCACGCGCAAGACGAAAGCCTTTCTGGCGGACAGCAAGCTGGAAGCGCTCCGACATGCGAAGGCGGCGGATTCCGCCAGCGCGGCACAGGCAGCCGGCAAAGCCGGGGCGCTAGGGGCGGCGGAATCCGTGCTCGCCGAAAACTGCATGAACGGCGATACGCTGACGATATACAGGCGTTACGCGCCCAAACAGGGTTAAGCGCCGGTGTCCCAGAATTCCCGACGACGCGTGGCCTGCGACGTACTGCGCGTGCTCGCGTATGCCCAACTGCAAAACAATCAGCCCGGCAATGCCCTTACGTTGCTGACGGCGCTCGGCTATCTCGATGGCCTGGACGTGCGCTCGCGCGCCATGAAGGCGCTCGCCCAGTTGCGCGGCGGCGCCCCGGCGGATGCGCTCGCCACCCTGCAGGAAGGCACCGACAAGGGCGAGGACATGCCCTTGTTCAATCTGATCCGGGCCCAGGCTTATATGAAACAAGGCCAGACCACGCTGGCGCGCGCCGCCATGCAGAGATTCGTCTCCACCCGCGACCGCGCCCCCAACCTTTCCCCCAAGCGCTGATCCAGGCCCAGGAACCCACCATGCAAAGGATATCCCGCCTGGTCACGGCGGCCACCAGCCGCAACGATATCGTTCTGGCGTTCTTCGTCATCGCGATCATCTTCATGATGATCCTGCCGCTGCCGACCACCCTGGTCGATGTGCTCATCGGCGCCAACATCACCTTGAGCTGCGTCCTGTTGATGGTCGCCATCTATCTGCCGTCGCCGCTGGCGTTCTCGTCTTTCCCTTCGGTGCTGCTGGTGGGTACGCTGTTCCGCCTGGGCATCTCCATCGCCACCACGCGCCTGATCCTGCTCCACGGCGACGCCGGCCACATCATCGAGACCTTCGGTAATTTCGTGGTGGGCGGCAATCTGGTCGTCGGGCTGGTGGTCTTCCTGATCCTGACCATCGTGCAGTTCATCGTGGTCACGAAAGGCGCCGAACGGGTGGCCGAAGTCGCCGCCCGCTTCTCCCTGGACGCCATGCCGGGCAAGCAGATGTCCATCGACGCTGACGTCCGCGCCGGCACCATCGACAAGGACGAAGCTCGGCGCCGCCGCGGGCTGGTGGAAAAAGAAAGCCAGCTGTATGGCGCGATGGACGGCGCCATGAAATTCGTCAAGGGCGATGCCATCGCCGGCCTCATCATCGTCGCCGTGAACCTCCTGGGCGGCCTTGCGATCGGTGTGCTCCAGCACGGCATGAGCACCGCCGAGGCCGGCACCACCTATTCCATACTGAGTATCGGCGACGGCCTGATCTCGCAGATCCCCGCCCTGCTGACCGCCATCGCCGCCGGCATCATCGTGACCCGCGTGCCGGACGAGCAGCGATCCAACGTCGGCAAGGACATCGGCAAACAGGTGATGGCGCATCCACGCGCGCTGCTGATCAGCGCCACGGTCGCGCTGCTCATGGGTTTGATCCCCGGCATGCCGACCCTGGTGTTCCTGACGCTCGCGGCCATACTGGGCGTGGTCGGGTTCACGCTCGGCCGTGTTGCCAGGGACGGACCGGACGGCGCGGAAGCCGACAGCGGGCAAGCTGGCGCCAAGGACAAGGAACAGGA
This sequence comes from Bordetella sp. N, assembly GCF_001433395.1. GTDB lineage: Bacteria > Pseudomonadota > Gammaproteobacteria > Burkholderiales > Burkholderiaceae_B > Bordetella_C. The sequence continues at coordinate 6,692,590 of NZ_CP013111.1, read as the reverse complement.
GGACGATGCGGCGAAGTTGACGTCTGCCCGCCCCCTGACCATCGAGATAACACCCGAACTGGACGCGGAACTGGATCCCGAAGAGTTGAGGCGTGACTATCTGGCCGCGCGGCGCGAACTCTATCGCGAGCTGGGCATCCCGCTACCGGAGCTCCACATCCATGTAGGCGAAGCGATACCCGGTACAGGCGAGGAAGATGGCGACCTCATGCGCGTTGGACGGCAATACCGCATCCATCTTTACGACGTCCCCGCCGACCAGGGCTACTGCCCGCCGAACGCCATCCTGGCGCGCGAAAGTCCGGACAACATGCAGGCATTAGGCATCGCGCGCCTGGGCGGCGAGCTATGGCATGACCGGCGGGAATACTGGATTGCCGACAAACATGCGACGACCTTGCGCGCGGCCGGCGTGCCCTTCCTGTGGCCGGCACAAGTGCTCGCGGACCGCGCCGCCCAGACGCTCAGGCGCCACGCCGCCGACTTCCTCGGCATCCAGGAAGCGCGCCTGCTGTTGACCGCGCAGGAGCCCCGCTATCCCGAGCTGGTCAAGGAAACCCAACGCATCATGCCGGTGCAGCGGGTGGCGGAAATCCTGCAGCGCCTGGTGTCCGAGCACATCTGCATCCGCGATATGCGGGCCATCCTGGAAGCGCTCATCGAATGGGCGCCGAAAGAAAAAGACACCGTGCTGCTGACTGAATACGCACGCATGGGGCTGAAACGCTACATCAGCCACAAATATGCGAATGAACACAGCTTCCTGCCCGTTTACCTGCTTGCGCCGGCCACCGAACAAGCGGTGCGCGACGCCATCCGTCAAACGTCAGGGGGCAGTTATCTGGCCATGGACCCGGAACAATCCGCACTGCTTCTGGAACGCATCAAGCAGACAGTCGGGCCGCAAGCGACCACGGCACAGCGTCCTGTTCTGCTGACCACCATGGACATCAGACGGTATGTGCGCAAGCTGATCGAAATGGACCTGTATCACCTTCCGGTCCTGTCGTATCAGGAACTGTCCGCAGAGCTGAACATACAACCGCTTTCCCGCATCGAACTTTGAACCTTGGCGATTGCCACCTCTCCGCATGATCAGCGCCGACGAACTTGAACTGAGGATCCTGACTGGCCTGCACCAGGGGGCGCGCGCGCCTGTCGCGGATGCGATCAGTGTGGGTAGCGATGCCGATTGCGACATTGTCCTGTCCGACCCCGGCATGCCTGCCCGGGCCGGCCGCATCCGTCTTACAAGACTATCCTGGCGTTTCGACCCCGCCCCCACGGACGCCGTGGCCGCGGCCGCCATTCCGTCGGCGGCCGGCACGGCGCCCGGCGCCGTGCTACGCGTCGGGCCCGTGTGGGTCAGTGTCGCGCGCATGACCGACCCATGGCCCGACCCCGCTGCCGTCGAGGCCAGCATCGCGGCCGCCACGCGCCCGTCGGTCCACCCAGCGCCCTGGGCGCCAGGCTCGGTGCGCCGCAACAAGCCCTACAGGCGCGCCGTCGCATTCGCCATGATGGCCGGCATTACCCTGGCCGTAATTGCCGGCATCCGGATCTTCTGGACCTCGGGCACCGCCCACGCCACCTCGGCATCCCCCTACAAGATGGAGCTGGACCGCGCGGCGCGGCAGGCCGCGGCGGCTCTCGACACGCTGACGCTGGCGTCCGACGCCCAGGTCCGGCAAGCTGACGAAGGGCCGGTCACCGTCACCGGCTGGGTCCGCAACGACATCGAGTACGAACAACTGGCCGAAGCCCTTTCGCGCATCCAGCCACGTCCCGCCATCAAGGTGGAGATCGCCACCGTCCAGATCCGTGCCGCACAGAATGTGCTGAAGGACTTCCTGGTTCGTTCTAATGTGCAATATCTCGGTTCGGGGCGACTCACCATCCAGGGCATCGCCGCCAGCGCCGAGCGCCGCCGCGCTGCCGTTCAGACGCTGGAGGCAAAACTGGCCGGTGTCACCGTGGATACGCATGGCATCACCCTGCTGACCGACGTCAGCAACCGCTTGAAGCGCGCGATGAATGCGTCGCTGCTGCCGAACGTAGCGATCAAGTGGGCCGGCGACGCGCTGGGCGTCGACACCGACGGCCTCGACAATCACCAGCTGCACGTCCTGCATCCCTTGGTGGCCCAGTTCAACAAGGACAACTTCAACAGCGTCCGCGAGGTCCCGGAGCCGCCCCCCGCGCCGCCGCCCGAGGCCTCCATCCCCTTCCGCATCACCAGCGTGGTGGGCGGCGCCCATCCATGGTTGCTGTTGGCGTGTGGAACCAAGTTGATGGTGGGTGGTACGTACGACAGCTACCGGCTGGAGTCGATAGCCAAGGACAAGATTGTTTTCAGAGGTCCTGACGCGCTGGTCACGATTCAACGATGACCTGAAGAATTTCCTCGGCGTTACGTCATCCCCCCGGAGTCATATGTCTTCTTACACCGACGGTATCGTTACCGACGATCTTGCCACGCTTGCCAATGGCACCGGCCCCGCCGATCCGCTGTCACGCGTATTGAATGCCGCACAGAACAAGATCATCCCCGAGGGTGGTTTAAATAAAAAATTAAACACCAACGACATGATCGATATACAGCGCAGCGTTAATCGCTATCAGTTGTTCGTCACTACGCTGACCAATTTGATAAAAGCCTTTTTCGATACCCTCAAGGGCGTCGCCCGCAACCTTAGCGCCTGATCGACTTCTATTTGCCGCTATACCTCATCAAGGTGGTGGAGTGCATGGATCTGATGCGTAACGTTACGTAAAGATACGTGGCGACCAATCGCGGCTATACTCCGGTGACATTCAGGTGGCTGCTTTTCATGGCAGCGCTTCATGGCTGTAGCGTGCAATGCTACTGGAGGTGCTGATGCGCCCGGACGAAGTTCGCGATAACTCCCCTCATATTCTGCTGGTGGATGACAGTCCGGCGGACCTCAAGCTTTTGGTACAGGAGCTTGATAAAGAGGCATATCGACTTACCGTCGCAATGAACGGCCGCCAAGGCTATGCCCGCGCGCAGGCCCTGCCTCGTCCTGACCTGATTCTTCTCGATGTCTGCATGCCGCAACTGGATGGTTATGCGACGTGCACCCTGCTCAAAGAGAACCCGGACACGGCCCATATCCCCATCATTTTCGTGACGGCGTCCGGACGGCTGGACGAGCGCCTGAAAGGTTTCAGCTCGGGGGCCGCGGATTATGTGCTGAAACCCTATAACCCGGTTGAAGTACTGGCCCGGATCCGGGTCCATCTGAGCAAGCCCGCGGGCGGGGAAGCCCAGCCTGACGCGGCTTCCACCGAGGTAAGCGACCCGCGTCCAGCGCCATCCGCTAGCGACGGCCCGACGCCGGACATGGACATCCGCCTGCCACTGGTCACGTCCAGCTTGACGGACCAGACCATCGTCGCCATGACTCGCCGCTATCTGGACGAACGCCTGGCCAATCCACCTTCCCTCAAGTTGCTGGCGCGCCAGATGGGCGTCCATGAGCGCCGCTTGACCCAGGCATTCCGGGTCTCCCTGGGAAAATCGGTCAAGGACTATCTACGGGACGAGCGCATGCACTCCGCGCAGAGGCTGCTGCACCACAAACAAATGAGCATTTCCGAAATTGCCGAGACCCTGGGATTTTCCAGTCCGGCCAATTTCGCCTCGGCATTTCGCCGCCATGTCGGCTGCACCCCCGCGATCTTCCGCCAGCGCGCGGACGTCAAATCCCTGCCCGGAGGAAAGCAGGACTAGGGGGCCAGACGAACTAAACCGTCAAAAAAATGTATAAAAATACAAAATTCAAAACGTTTTTTGCCTATTTCAAAAGTGGGTTTTACGTTCCTTACTTAGGATAGCGGCACATTCCGATGCGAAGACTTTTGCGCGAACGATCTATAAAAACCCGATCACGCGACTCGCTGAGGTAAGTCCGGCCCAGGTCGGCGGTTAATAAAAACCGCGGTCCGCCTGTTGCACGTCTTCCACGCGGACGCAACAGCATGGGTTTCGATAGGCGCCACGTTCTAGGAGAGAGCAAAATGGCTGCTCAACCCCAATCGCTGCCCGAATTGTCGGGCCACCACGCAGTCCTGTTCGGCAATGCGAGCCCCACCAAGAAGATGCTGTCGCGCCACCGCAAGCCGGCGCACGTATTGATAATCACGGATCAGGAGTCGCCCTTGGCAGGCGCGGTAGCGTTGCTACGGAACCAGCTGTTCCGCGTGTCCTTTGCGTCCGGGTGGCATGGTTTCTACCAGGCGCAGGCCTGGCGCCCCGACATGGTCCTGCTCGATGGCGATATGCAGCAGATGGATGCCTTCATGATGGCGCGGCTGCTGTCGCAATCGCAGGACACCAGCACGATCCCCATCATTTTCCTGGTCAAGCCTGGCGTCAACGGCGCCACCACCGAAGCCTTCGCGGTAGGCGCGGTGGACTGCGTTCCCAAGCCGATTTATCCGGAAGAATTGCTGGCGCGTATCTCCGTGCACCTGCGCCCGTCCACCACGCCGGAGCCGGCGGGTACCCACTCGTCTTCTGACAGCAGCGGCACGCAGGAAGATATCTTGCTGCGCAACGCCCTCGACGCCATCCAGGCCGACGTGGGCAGTATTCATACCGTGCGGCAGCTGGCGCATAGCGTGGGAACACATGAAAGAAAACTATCTTCCATTTTCAAGAACCGCACTGGAAAATCCGCGCATAAATTCATCTTCGATAAAAAGATGGCCGCCGCGCGCCGGCTTCTTGCCCGCACCGGCATGCCGGTGCACGCCATCGCGCGCCACGTCGGTTTCCCCAGCGTATGCAATTTCACGGTAGCATTCCGGCGCCATGCCGGAATTACGCCCACGACATACCGCAATCAATCCAAAGAGGAAATGCGCGCGGGAACGTATACGGAAATTTGATTCCCTTCCCATACAAGAACGAGCTATTTTGTAGCGGGAACGATTCAGGCAGTCAGAAGGTCAAACCGCCCACGCGTTGATAATCAATCGGGTATCGCGCGCTGATTAACGTGCGCTGGCTCGGATAGCCACTTATCCGGGCCAGCCGCCTGCTTGAGCTTTGGATGGAGTTTTCAACATGATCCGCGTCGTACTGGCCGATGATCACCCAATCGTGTTGTTGGGAATAAAGAATGCGCTCGCGACCGCGCCGGATATCAGCGTTGTCGGCTCAGCCGATAGCCCGGACAGCTTGTTCGCCTGTCTCGCCCAGACTCCCTGCGATGTCGTGGTCACCGACTTCTCCATGCCCGGAGGAACGCAGCCGGACGGTCTGGCGATGTTGCAACAGTTGCGGGCGCAGTATCCGCATATTCATGTCGTGGTACTGACGAAAATCGCCACCCCGACCATGATCAGCCCGGCGCTGCAAGCGGGTGCGCTGGCGCTCGTCGAGAAAAGCGCGGCAATCAAGGAAATAAGTACTGCAATTCAACGCGCTGCGTCCGGTTTATCCTATTTCACCGAAAGCATACGCAATGAATTTGCGGCATTGGGCGTGGCTCAATCGCAACTGACCGCGCGCGCGGCCTTGTCGCCGCGTGAAATGGAAGTCGTGCGTTTATTCGCCAGTGGGCGCACCAATAATGAAATCGCCCAGATCCTGGGCCTGAGCGCCAAAACCACCAGCCGGCAAAAGCAGGACGCCATGCGCAAACTCGCTGCGCGCAATGATGCCGAATTGATTGCCTACGCGAAAGACTTGGGCCTGCTTTGACGTTTGTTCCCGCGGCGCGGTTCTATTCATTTTCCGCGGCAAACGAGCTCCGGCGCGAAAGCGCGGACGGCACGAAGCGATATCGATAGTCTGCCAACTGCAGCGGCCTGATCACGGGGTCCTCTCCCGTGACCAGCCGCCAGGCAAAACGAACCGCCTTGCGGCTGTGCGCAGGATCGAGTTCGATGACATCCGATTGATGCGGTTGCGGATCAACCAACTGGGCCGTATTTATGCTCACCCATTCAACGTGATAAGTCATATCGAAAGTGCCATCGAGATTCTGCTCGATCAGCGTATGGATATGGGCGGCGCCCCCGACACTCACGGGTTCGCCCGACACCAGGCGCACCGGCGTACTGGCAATCGAGCGGGCCTCGGCCCGGCAGATCGGCGATGCGGCCATTTGCGACAGGAATTGGGTGAGCTGGCGAAACCCTGACGCATCGACGATCCGTTTCAGCTGTTCCAGGGCCGCTACGGCATTCTCCACGCGGGCGCGCTTGAGTGCCTCCCTTTCAATGTTGCCGCCGCCGCGGGTGTAAGGCGCGGCGACAGGATCGAAGGACACGTGCTCGCCGGTGGGCGTTCGGCCACGGACCGACAGGGAGCAGGATCCCCGCTCGTAATCCAGGGCGTAATAATGATCGACGACGAGGGGGCTGACGCCGTAGCTGCCCGGCGCCCCCGTGACGGGCGGCGCGGAGGACTTCCTCACGGGCAGAATCTTGAATGCGAGTTCCTCCTTATAGATTTCACGCACCATCACGGCAGGGGCCCCGTCCGCGCCGTGTACCTGACGCGCCATGGGGTCTTGCACCACCATGGTCTGGCTGGCGTCGCCCTCCCCGTAGGCGTGGACGACGGCCTCGACGCCAAAGTCGTTTTGCAGGACCTTCAGGACGTCGGCATCCAGCCGGGCCTCCCTGCCTTGCGGATCCCCCCCATCAGCGTCGTCCGGCCGCACGGGGGCGGACGAAACGAAAGCCCCGAGCGTGGCCGCGGACGCCACGCGCCGGATCAGGTGGAAGAAAGCCCCGTCGATGAGGTCGGGGGCATCATCCAGGCCGATCAGCCGGTCCGTGATGCTTTGCAGCAGGTCAGCGCGTGACAAAAGCGCGGCAGCATCGCCGTGGTGCAGGTGGCCAGGCTGGTCATAAGCCAACGCGCCGTGCGCGTCGCCGAGCGCGATGGTCAAGCGTTCCAGCACCCGTGCGCGCGCCGGCGCGATGCACAGATCGGGCAGTACGCGGTCGACGATCCTGTGTACGAAGTCGGTGGTTTCCTCCGCCCCCATCAGTCTGCCGCCACAGGCCACGAACAGCGTCACCACTTCCTGCAAGGCGTCCGTGGCATCGCGCAAGCACGGGCCTATCTCGGCTACCTCATGCATTACGCCGAACGGACGATCGTCATCAACGGACGACGCGACCGGGCCGCCACCAGCAGCCGGACTAAGGCCGGCCAGCCGTTCCAGGCAGGGCTTCAATTTCGCCTGCGCGAGCAGACCCAGTCTGCGATCGCGCTCGGCGGCGATCGTGTCTTGGTCCACCCGCAGACCGAAAGGATGGAGCGCAGCGACCGCCGTCACTACGGCGGCGAGCTCTTTGTCGGACAGCGCAGCGAGTCCGGCATGAGCCGCATCCAAGGAAAGCCCCAAGGACTTCTGGGCGACCCGCAAGGCCGCCGTGATGCCTGCATAGCGCTCGGCGATTTCACCATGCCATGCGACATCCGGTGTGTCATGCCCGAGCGACGTCGTGCGCGCGACGCCGCGCAAACCTACGCGGATCAGCGCCGCCAATCGACTCAGCCCCAACGCGGTCGCTCGCATTCGCTCGCCCGCTTGCGTGTCCGGCAAGTCGCCCGCTTTCGACAAGTCAGCGATGACACGATCCAGCGTGACGACTCGCCTGGCGTACTCCTGCTCCCAAGTCTGGCAGTAGCGCCGCCAGGCCGACTCGGCGATCGCGAAAGAAGCAGGAACATGCAGACAGCGGAGTGTTTGCCTGGTTTCGTTCACGATCGCGAACGGCAAGGCGCGTTGATACAAGGGCCAAACCGGCGCCGGCAATCTGGCAAGCGCCAGGCACGCGCCCGTGACGGGCTCCAGGGTGGCTGGCGTCTGTTGCGACACGTCCAGGAAAGCGCCGTACAAAGCATGCTCCAGCTTGTTCCTGTCTTGCTCCGGCGTCTGACAAGCAGTGCGCAATTCCAGCGCCCTGGCAGCACGGTCGACCAGCACACGCTCCGCCCCGCGCAGCCATTTGACGTGGATCTGGTCGACATGACGCCCCTGCAACGCCTGTTCAAGAACGGTCAGCGCAGTCTGCGCAGGCAAGTCGGGGCGACTATGCAAGCGCATGAGCAGTGCCTGCCGGTAGCTGGAATCGTTGCGCGGTTCGGCGAGGGAAAGCGGCCCTTGGTAGATCCGTTCAAATGCGTCGGGCGTCAACGCGTCCACGCAACGGTAGGCTTCTTTCTCGAACAGAACCGTTACTGCTCCAGTGTCGCCATTGTCCAGCGCCGGTTTGAGGGAGGACAGATGCTTGACCGCCGTAAACAGTCGCTCGATGGTGAGCGCGGTTTCTTCAAGGTGAGCATTCTGGCGCTTGCCCGGCCCGCCTGGCTGCGCGGACAGGCAGCGCGCCAACTGGTCGAATGTACGTTCTATTTTTTCCCGTTGGCGCGCGCACCTGGATTCCACATCGACGGCACGCGAGCGTCTTCCCGGGTACCAGCAACGGATGCATGCCTTGCCGGCGGCTACCGACGTTATCGAGTGCGCGGTGGATGCACGTCTTCTTCCGCTTGCGGTCGTGTACATCCCCTCGACGGCCTGGCTGGCGGCATCCAGGGCAATATCCGTGGGCATGCCCTCACATCCGCCGGGTAGTGGCGCCCCTGTCATTTCCAGCCTGGGGCTTACCATGCCAGTCATTGTCTCTCCCGGATATTCGAGTCGATATCCTTATTCACTTGCAACGTCTATTGTGTGGCCCGGCTCAGGCGCGCATCGATCCGCCATGAGGGCGTTCGTCGTAGCCTTGGGGCACCGCCCGGCCAGCCGGCGCCTCTTTCTTGGTGCTTATTTTGGGCGCCTTCACGTCCCCACGGTCGACGGTGCCAAGATACTCGCGCCACACGACGGCGACGTTGACCATTTTCTGCACGATGTTGCGCAGCAGGCTGACATTGGCGTCCAGCAGTTCCAGACGCCAGGACAGCAGGACTTCCCCCGTATGTTTGTCGACGCCCAAGGTGGCGCCGTCAGTCTCGTGGCCGAAAAGATTGGCTTCGAGCAGGTCGCCATAGACAGTGAGGCGCCTGCCATCCTCGACGGGAATACGCCCCAGGACGACATAGCAATGCAACAGGTCTTGGGGATCGTCGTGCTCCAGCGTCAGGGTGACGCCGTTCTCGAAGACCAGATCAACCGTGCCTGACTCACCCAGGCTCAGATTGATGCAGCTTTCCTTCCCAAATAGTTCGATCAGACTGTATGCATCCATGGTTTCTATCCGCGTTGCGTAGGTGGAGGAACCACGGAAAATCGGCGTGGTCCATTCAGATGGCGGATAGGTAACTCGACGCTTCTGTTAAGTTCCCGGCACTGTGGCCGGGCTAGTCCAGATTCAGGCTGGGCACGGCGCGCGAACGATGTCCCGCGCTGCCTTCGGCAGGGTCGCAAGCGCCGATCAGCGCCAAATCGGCTTCATTGCCATCGAGCGGGAAATCGCGCACCATCTGCTCCGCGCGCAAGGGAATTCCGCAAGCGCCCTCGACGATGTGGCGGCGGATTTTCGGCGCCAGGCGCTTGCCTCTTGCACGCGCGTTCACCAACTCGACCATGGCTGCCGAACTCAAGGGCTCGACATGCAGGGCGGGCACCACGGGCAGATCCGCCTGCGCCGTGCGCGCCGCCAGCATGAACATCACTGGCGCGCTTTCCACCAGCCGCGCCAAGCGCGCGATCAGCTCCAGTGTGGCCCGATCCGCCCACTGGACGTTGTCGACTATCAACAGCAAGGGCTGGCCCGAGCGCTCCCGTTGCAACAGCAGCGAGGTGACGGCGTGCAGCACGCCTTCCGTCGGGGCGGCATCGTCGCCATGACGAGGCGCCGCCGGACGCAGCAGCTGCTGGTGGATGCTGGCGCTGGTATGACGATCCAGGCCGGCGCGGTAGCCCAGGGATTCGACGAGGCGCGCGACTTCCTTGTCGGCGTCGGACAAATCCAGTGTTGCAATGCCGGCGCCGTCCAGCACATGGCGCACTAGATAGTCGTAAATGGCGTGCAGAGGCCGCTGGCGATTCTCCTGCCGACAATCCAGCACACGCACCGCGGCACCGGCGCGGCGCGCATATTCACTGAAGACCGTCATGAGCAAGGTCTTGCCGACGCCCCGCTCGCCATGCAGCAACAGGGTGCGGCCGCGCCCGGACGTGGTGATCTCCGACCAGCGCCGCACCAGAATATCGAATTCCGCCGCGCGGCCGAACATGCGGTGGACGGGCGGCGCTTCCGCGGCGCAGTCCAGCACGCCCACTCGCAGCCCATAGCGTTCGTCTGGGCTGATGACGTATTTATCCTGCAATTGCGCGCTGGCGGTATCGCTGACCAGGGTTTCACCCACGCCAGCCAGATAAGCCAGGCGGATGGCGCGCTGGCCTATGAGCATGATCGCGCCATCCGCGCTGTCGCCATCCAGCGCGGCGAGGTCGGCGTGGATACCCATGCCCAGGATCGCATCGCGCGGCGGCGTGAAGCGGCGCAGGTCACAAGCCAGCCGGGCGGCGGCATCCGCCGGGGATTCGCAGGGCTCGGGATAGCCGAACGTGACCGAGATGCTGCCGTCGGCGCCCGCGGACACCAGGCCGCCGCGATTGCTGACCCATTGCAGAAGATGCTCCCGGGTGTTCTGCAGACGGTCGACGGCGCAACGGTTTTGCCCGTCGCCGTCCTGCGATACCGCAAGGGCCAGGATGGCGACCGGCCCGGACGTCCACGACCCTTGCGCATTGGCGGGTGTGGCGGGCGCATCGCGCAGCGGCGCGCCCGCCTGCAATAGCGCACGGGTTTCGGCCGAAGGCTCGGTTTCGTAGTATTCGCCCATGACGGCCGCGCAGTGCTCATAAGCGCGCAGCGCCGCCTCGCGGCTGCCGACATCGCGCAACAGGCGGATCAGACTGCGATGCGCCAGTTCATCGCCCGGATGCAGCGAAACCCATTTGCGCGCGCCGGCCAGGGCCTCGTCCACGGCGCCCCGGCGCGTCAGCGAGTGTATGTATTGCTGCCGGCAGCGCGACACTTCCTGTGCCAGCCGCGACTGCCAACTGACGCGCCAGGCATTCAGGCCCGTGCCCGCCACGGCGGGTAGATGCTCAAGCAGCTCGCCCCGGTCGAACACCAGCCGCTCTTTCAGCGGCAGATCCGCGTACTCGCCCATGCCCAGAAGCACCATGGCATCGACCTCGACCAGACGAAAGTCCAGCGCCACCGCGCCCGACGTCGTCACCAGGGCCGGACCGCCCGCCGCGAGCAGGCGTCGCAGCACGCACAGGGCCTGGCGCAGATTGGCGCGGCCATCGCCATTGCCTTGGGGCCAGAGCATTTCGGACAGCGCGGCGCGGGACCAGACGCGCTCATGCGCCAACGCCAGCACGGCGAGCAGATGTTTGGGCTTGCAGTAGCCGATTTCATCAGTGCGATCGACACCGCAGACACGGATGCTGAAACCGCCGAGCAGCTGGATGACGATCGGTTTGGTTTGGATCTGGGACATGATTTCGACTGCGTCACGGCGTCTCGGCATCGCGAAAAAACGCGACAAAACGCCTGCGCAAAACGTAAAAGAGATGCGCGCAGTCTATTTGCTGAACACAGCGTCAAAAATAAGAAAAGTCTTATTCTTGCGAAGTTTTGCTGTGCCCGCGGCCCTGATCCCGTAGCGTGGACGGGCTGTCCTGCAACAGCAGACGTTGACGCAGTGCCGTCAAGGCCTGCTGCCAGCGTGCCAGATCGAAGTCGCTGGGATCGCTCTCGTCAGAGGGATCCTGCTTGAGCGTATCGAGCAGGTTTTCCACTTGCGTGGTGCTGTCCGGCGTGGTCGTATCCTGCTCGACCTTGCCGCCGATGAATTTCTGCGTGTGCGTGCTCTGGCTGGCGGAACGCTGGGCCGTCGCATGCACGAGCTTGCCGTCGCTATAGCCCAGATCGACCTGCGCGCTCGCGCTGTCGTTGATCTGGGTGTAGTAGTAATTCTGCGTATTCGGATCCAGCGTCAGATTCATGGGGATATCCGGACTGATCTGCTGGTGATAACTCGCGGTCAGATGCGAATACTGCTGCTGGCTGATGCTGCGGTCGCGCATGCTCGTGCCGCGAATCTCGGTGCGCTGGTTCGCCTGATACGAGAACGTGTCCTGCTCGTCGGGCAGCAGAGGATTGGGCGAGGTGGCGGTCTGCTTTACCGACGCGGTGAAATCGGCGAGTCCCGAGGTCAGCTTGTGATCGGTGTCGTTCAGGGCGATACGGCGGCGGTCCACCGGGTCGGGCAGGATCGCATCGCCATAATGGCTGTTCATCTGCGCGAAGGCATCCTTGAACAGTCCCACCAGGTCGGTATCGGCCCGGCCACGGCGGCCGGCGCTGTCGATCTGGGACAGATAGTTGTCGACGGCCGCGGCGCGCTGATCGTCGCTGCCGAAGACCCTGGCATCGGACAGGTCGACATCGACCTTCACGGTGCCCTGGGGACCGTCGAATGCCAGGCTGCGGCCCTTGCTGTCGGCGTGGAAACTCAAGGTCTGGACGCCGCCGCTCACCTGCACGCCGGCCTGCAAGTCGACCGAGGACAATACCGAGCTGTCGAACTGCGTCAGGCCACCCAGCGCAAGCTTGGGCGGCACCGCGGCCAGGCCGTCGACAGCGTCCTGGAAACTGTCCGCCAGCGCGCCCAGTGCCTTGCGCTCCGCGTCATTGAGCGTCGCGCCATCGGCTACCTTGATGCTGGCGCCCAGGCCGTTCTGCTGGCTGCCCAACGTCACCGTCACCTGCACCCCACGCGCCGTTTTGATCGACAAGGTGATCTCGTTGTCGGCCTTCGTATGGAAGGCCGTCTGCCGTATCGCCGTGGCGGCGGCAGCCACCTCGTCGGACAGCCCGGTGGTACTGGTTTGCAGCACGGACTGCGAGTACGCGCCGCCGCCGTTGGCCAGGCCGTTCAGCAGGGCCGCGCCCAGGCCGGCGAAGCGGCTGGACAGCGAAGATGCGCGGCTGTTGGCCGCCAGCAGCTTGCTGGTGTCATCGGCACTGGCGCTTTCCCATACCGTGCTGACGGTGGACGCTGTGCCTCGTACCGAATAGGTCTGCAGCGCGTCGTTCGCCTGGCCCAAGGTCACGGAAGTCGACGCCTGGGCGGTGTCCAGTTGCGCGGCGGCGCGCGATACCACGGAGGTATCCGTACTCAGGCGTGCAACGGTATCCAGCGAAGACAACGACGACAGGGTGGTCATGGGCAGGCAGCGATAGCAAGTCGCGGAAGCGGCATGCTTCCGTCCTTTACCGATTACGGCGGAACACGGGAAAACTTTAGGGGGTATATCCACATGCCTACTCTGTCCTTAGGCCGGCAGGCGGCGGCTGCCAGAATTCCCGGCTTGGGTATGCCCTTCCGCTTCCCTGTCCCCCTTCCCCTTGCCCCGAGGTAATCGTCATGCGCCCTTCCCTACGCCTGCTCGGCGCCCCTGTCCTGGCTGTGATCACGGCCTTGGCCATGAGCGTGGCCGCTACCGCCACGGCAGCGGACCAGCCGGCCGATAAACAGACCATCAAGGTCGGCATTTCCGTTGGCACCGCCGAGAAGATCTTCGCGATCGTCAAACGGGTCGCCCAACGTGACGGCCTGAAGATAGAGACGGTGGTGTTCAATGATTACCAGTTGCCCAATGCGGCGCTGGCGGCGGGCGACCTGGATGCCAACGCGTTCCAGCACAAGCCCTTTCTCGACAATCAGATCAAGGCGCGCGGCTACGACCTGGTGTCCGTGGGTCTGACGGTGACGGCGCCGCTGGGCTTTTACTCACGCAAGATCAAGAAACTGGAAGACCTGCCGGAGGGCGCGTCGGTGGGCATCCAGAACGACCCGTCCAACGGCAACCGGGCGCTGCGCCTGCTACAGGACTACCAGCTGATCAAGCTGCGTCCGCAGGCCGTCGCCGACAACAACGCCACGACGTCCGACGTCATCGAGAATCCGCGCAAACTCAAGCTGATCCCGCTGGATGCCGCGCAGCTGCCGCGTTCGCTGGATGATCTGACCGCGGCGTCGATCAATAACGACTATGCGACCCAGGCCGGCCTGGTTCCCGCGCGCGATGCCATCGGCCGTGAGTCGCCTACCGGCCCGTATGCCAACCTGATCGCCGTCCGCCGGGCCGACCGCGATGCCCCGTGGGCCAGGCGCCTGGTCCAGGCTTACCAATCCAGGGAAGTTCGTGACTTCATCGAGACGGAATTCAAGGGGTCGCTGGTGCCCGCGTTTTGATTATTGCGGGAAGTACGTAGGAGCAGTCCTATTTTTGAGCGCTTACCGCTGAGGAACCTCAGCGGGGGGTATGCTCTTCATTCGTAGGCACGCTTCCGTGGCAACGGCGTGCGTAAAGTCTCTACGGAATGGGGAGTGAAATACGCCATGACATCGTACATACTCAGCGGCAGCTTCGGGTCGGGGCGCGGCCTCTGGTCCGGCCCTCCCGCCGAATACAGCAGCGGGGGCGTCAAGCCAAACGGCCTGGAAATCCGGGTCGCCCGACTTGAGGTCATCGCCGAGCACACGCAACGCGATATCAGTGAACTGAAGACGGATGTGCGCGAACTGCGCAAGGAGACCAAGGCCGAAATCGGTGCACTGCGGACCGAGGTCCGGACGGACTTTCGCGTGATGTTCGGGGCGCTGATCACCGTGGCGCTGGGGCTCGCGGGGCTTATGGCCAAGGGCTTTGGCTGGTACTGAGCCCCGCAGGGCCGGCGACGACCAAGGGCCAAGAACCAAGGCCCAAGGTCCCATAGCAACCAAAGAAAAAGCCAACCCGTGGGTTGGCTTTTTCAGGCAATACGTGTGGTGGGGTGGGTGGGACTCGAACCCACGACTCTCTGATTAAAAGTCAGATACTCTAACCGGCTGAGTTACCACCCCGACCGAAGCCCATGATTATGGGCCAGATCCGGCAAGCTTGTCAAGCCAGCTTACCAAGCCGTCACCACGGCATCCTTGTACTTCTTGGCGATGAAGTCTTTCACGGCCTGCGAGTGATAGGCGGCCACCAGCTTGGCGAACTCGGGACGGTTCTTGTCCTTCTCGCGCACGACCAGCACGTTGGCATAGGGCGAGTCGCCCGCTTCCTGGGCAATCGAGTCGGTCTTGGGATTCAGGCCGGCCTGCATGGCGAAGTTGGTATTGATCACCGATGCGTCGGTGTCATCCAGCGAGCGCGGCAATTGGGCGGCATCCAGCTCGATGAAACGGAACTTCTTGGGATTGCCCACCACATCCAGCGGCGTGGCCTTCAGGCCCACCTTGGGATCGACCTTGATCAGGCCCTGGGTTTGCAGCAACAGCAAGGCGCGGCCGCCATTGGTGGGATCGTTGGGCAGGCCGATACGTGCGCCTTCCTTCAGGTCAGCCAGGTTCTTGACCTTCTTGCTGTACACACCCATCGGGAAGATCACGGTCTTGGCAATGCTCACCAGCTTGTAGCCACGATCGGCGTTGGCATTGTCCAGGTAGGGCTGGTGCTGGTAGCTGTTGACGTCCAGATCGCCGGCAGCCAGCGCGACGTTGGGCTGCACATAGTCCGAGAACTCGATGATCTGGATGTTCAGGCCCTGCTTCGCGGCTTCCTGCTTCACCACTTCGAAGATTTCGGCGTGCGGGCCGCCGGTGACGCCCACTTTCAGCGGCTTGTCCTGGGCCTGCGCGGCCGGCAACACGAAGCTGGCGCCCAGGGCGACCGTGGCCAGCACTTTAAGAAGGGTCGATTTCATTTGCACTATTCCTGTGGCCGGTTCGGCTCGTCTGGATAAAAAAATGGCAACCGTCATTCCCGGATCACGGGCGGTTTCCTTGAAAATTATGATGTGTCAGCGATGCGATATCCGTCGCACCAGCCAATCGCCAAAGCTCTGGATCACCTGAACCACCACCACCAAGACCACGACGACAGCCGTCATGACTTCCGGAAGGAATCGTTGGTAGCCGTAGCGGATCCCCATATCGCCCAGCCCGCCGCCGCCGATGGCGCCGGCCATGGCGGAATAGCCGATCAGGCTGATCACCGTGACGATGGTGGCCGCGACCAGGCCTGGCAGCGCCTCGGGCAGCAATACCTTGACGATGATCTGCATAGGCGAAGCACCCATGGCGCGCGCCGCCGTGATCAAGCCGGGCTCGACCTCGCGCATGGCGTTCTCGGCAATTCTCGCCATGAAGGGGATGGCCGCCACCGTCAGGGGCACGATGGCCGCGGCAGTGCCGATGGACGTCTGGGCGATCAAGCGCGTGAACGGAATGATCGCCACCATCAGGATGACGAAGGGCACCGACCGCGTGATGTTGATAACCACCGCCAGCACGCGATTGAACCCCAGGTTCTGCAGCATGGCATCGCGTCCGGTGACGATCAGCGCCACGCCCAGGGGCACGCCCACGAGCACGGCAACGCCGCTGGACACGCCCACCATCAACAGGGTCTCAAGCAGCGAGGAAAGCAGAAGGTCGATCAGTTGCGGGCTCATGGGCGATTTCTTGTACGGTTATTTCACGGGCAGCCAACTCGGCGGCGGCCTGTTTCAGTGCGGCGGGCAGGCCTTGCGCCAGGACGAACAGCGTGCCGACGGCAACGCCTTGCACGTCGTCGACGCGGGCCTGCACGATGTGCAGGTCAAGGTCGTGCTGGCGCGCCAGTTGCAGCAACAGCGCGGCGCCGTCCTGGCCACCGCCCAGCGCCAGGCGCAGCAGCTGGATCGGCGCTTCAGGCTTGCGGGCCACCGCGTCCTTCATGCGCAGCCGCACGGCCTGCATGCTGGCGTCGTTCAGGTCCGCTGCCGTGGTGGCGGACACCATGGCGCGCGTCACTTCGTGGCGCGGCGCGGCGAAAACATCCAGGGTGCGGCCGACTTCCACGATCTGGCCCTGCGACAACACGGCCACGCGGTCGCAGACCTCGCGCACGACTTCCATCTGGTGCGTGATCATGACCACGGTGACGCCGGTCTTGCGGTTGATGTCGCGCAACAACGCCAGGATGTTGTGCGTGGTCTCCGGATCCAGGGCCGAGGTCGCCTCGTCGCTGAGCAGCACGTCCGGCGCGTTGGCCAACGCGCGGGCGATGCCCACCCGCTGCTTCTGGCCACCGCTGATCTGGCTGGGGTAGCGGTCGCGCAGGTGCTCCAGGCCCACCAGCGCCAGCAGGCGCTCGACACGGGCCGGGATCTCGGCCTTGGCCACGCCGGCGATCTCCAGCGGCAAGGCCACGTTGCCGTACACCGTGCGGCGGGCCAGCAGGTTGAAGCCCTGGAACACCATGCCGATCCGGCGCCGTTGCTGGCGCAACTGCACTTCGGACAAGCCGGTCAAGGCCTGGCCGGCGAGCGTGATGCTGCCTTCGTCAGGGCGTTCCAGCAGGTTGATGCACTGAACCAGGGTACTTTTACCGGCCCCGCTGGGGCCGATGATTCCAAAAACCTCGCCCTGGGCGACGTCCAGGCTGATACCCCGCAGGGCCTCGAAGCGGCCGTGCGGGGTGGCATAGGTCTTATGGAGATTTTCGATATGAATCATGGCGCGCCATTCTGACCGATCACCGTTCTAATTAGAACGACTGTTTCTTCTATTTTTAATAACTTTAAGTTATATAAAGGAAGGGCAAAAGAAAACGCCATGGTCCTCCCAGGGAAGGAACCATGGCGCCAGGTAGGAAAGACGTCAGCGTGCGCGCGAGATACGAACTTCGGCGCCGCGGCGTTTGACCTCCAACCCTTCTGACGGGAGGATGCGCAGGCCTTCCAGGCCCTTGATGTAGCTGGATCCCTGCATCTGCATGACACGGATCTTGTTGCGCATCACCACGGGATTGTGCACCGGCATGCCGAACATCCAGACTTCGTCCAGGATACGAGCCGAATTGAACTCACCGGTGTGCTGCGCGGCCGGTCCCAGGCAAAGCATGTGCCCTTCGCGTCCGAACACGGGATACTGCCCCAGGCCGCACTCGATCGTCCAGACACTGCCGCCTTCGTAACGATGGCCGGTATTCAGATCCCACCAGGCGTCGCCCTTGGGCAAATACACTTGCACGCTCTGTCCCGGCCGCACGATGGGGGCGACCAGCAGGGCCGGGCCCAGCAGATATTGCAGGTCCCAGTCATGGGCTTGCGGATCGTTGGGGAAGGACATCGCCATCGAGCGCTGCACCGGCAGGCCGGTGCGCGCGGCGTCTTCGATGGCGCCCAGCACATAAGGCACCAGACGATAACGCCATTGCAGCCAGGTGCGTGCGTGCGCCAGCGTCTCTTCGCCGAACGCCCAAGGCAACAGACGGTCCACGCCTTCGAAACAGAAGTTGGCGGAGAACACGCCGAACGTCAGCCAGCGCAGATAGAGCTCCGGGGTCATGCCTTCCTGTGGCGCGGTGGCGGAGCCCAGGTTATGCATCTGCACCGGGATGCCGCTGGCGCCGACGGACAGGGCCGTGCGCAGGCTGTGGCACAGGCCATCCCAGTCGTTGCTGACCGCGGGTCCGGTCTGCCACGGCAGGCGCTGTGCGCCCGGGAACAGATCGGCGCCCGGCGCCACGCCTTCGGGCGGCACCTTGAGGCCGGCGACAGCGTCGTACAGCGCGCGGCGCGCCAACAGCGGATAGATCGTGCGCAGGGCCGGGCCCGATTCGCCGCCACGCGCGGTGACGTTGTCGGGAATATCAGGCTGGGCGTCGCCAGCAGGCGCGTCCAGGCCGTCGTCGATCAGTTGGCGATGGCGCTCCATCCACAGCGTGTAGACGTCGCGGTGCGTCAGATCCAGCAGCCCGAAAGGCTTGCCGCCCGAGGCCGGCGTGCCGTCGAACACCTGGGCGCCGCCCTCGTCCTTGAGCAGCAACCAGCCGCGATCTTCCAGTTCCTCGAACAAGGGCGTATGCAGCAGGACACCGGGGAAGCCGGCCGCGCACACATGCACGTTGTGCTTGTGGAACAGCGCGAGCATCTGCTTGGCATCGGGGAAACGCGCGGCGTCCCACTCCAGCAGCGGCTTGTCGCTCTGGAAGGACCAGGCCGCGGGTTGCGCCAGTTGCACGGCGTCCAGCGGCAGCTGTTGCTCGCGCAAGCGTTCGATCAGGGCGGCGGTCTGCGTCGGCATCTCGCCTTCGGCCTGGCGCAGCCAGACACCCATGGCCCACAGCACCGGTTGTCCGGCACGGCCGGTCAACGCGGTGTATTGATTGAGCACTTCGCTGGGGTCGCCAACGAACAGGAAGATATCCAGGACCGTATCGTCGACCGTGACGATGTAGGCGTCATCCGCCGGCGCCACGCCAGGCGCATGTTGCACCCGGCGAATGGTATTGACGTAGACACCCCAACCCGCGGGGCTCCATGCCAAAGGCAGGGCGCGATGTTGCGGATCGTCGGAGACGACGTCCTCGCCGCGCCGGTTCAGGTCGCCGGGGGTTTCGCCCAGGCCATAGACACGGTCTTCCGCGCGCAGCGCGAAGCCGGCGGTCCAGACCGCCTCGTTGACGTCGTCCAGCGACGCGTTGTGACCGAAGCCCGGCGTGTGTTCGTTGAGCGCGGATTCGAGAACCCGCTGCTCGCCCTTGAACAGCACCACGCTGAGCGGATCGCTATGCACTTCTAGCGCCGCGTCGCCCTGCGTGATGCGCCAGCCGGTGGCGTCGCCTAGCGGCGCCACGGTGGCTTCGCCTACAGCCTCCTGGCGGGCCAGTAACATTTCCGCGACCGCGCGCTGACGCGCCGTCGGTTTATCGTCGGCAAACTGATGAGCGGAACCGAACCGCAGGCGAAACACATTAGGCGCATGCGCCTCTACCACCAGGCGCAAACCATCGCCCGCGTCGAAATCGATACGGCTGGGGCGGGCAGTCAACAACTCGACCGTCTCGAGCTGGTTAGTATGGGCAAAGTCGTACTTGGACGGCACAGAGCATCCCCCGCTGAAGCCAAAAAGCACCAAAAGGCGTTATTTTGACGGATTTATCCGCTGAAATAAACTCGGATGACTTTCGGGGGCCGCATGAGGCGCCCGCCAGGCGCGCGTAAGTATGCGCTCAGGAGGCGAAGCGAGCACTCATTTTTACGCTGACGGTCATTCGTGCGTAATGAGAAGTGTGTTTAATCAGGGGCCAAGTCCCGCCAACTGCATGCAATTCTTGATAACGCAACAAAATTCAAAAATCAGCGGGGCGCGATTTCGGCCATCAGGTCCTCCTCCAGAGGGAGGGGTTCGTCGCACAAAATGGCCGCCAAAATGTCGCCCGCCAAGGCGCTCCAACTTAGCCCGCGGGACGCATAACCGGTAGCCAGGAGCAGCCCGGGGGCATCTTCGACCGGACCGATGGCGGGTAGACGGCCAGGCAGCACAGCGCGCCAGCCGGCCCAACCAGCCGTGGCGGCTGCGGCAGTCGTGCCGGCCCCGGCGGCTCCGGCTGCCCCAACTGTCCCAGTTGCCCCACCGGCTTCGGCTGCCCCACCGGCTTCTGCGGCTTCTGCGGCCATAGCGGCCAGCGCCACCGCCGGCTTTCCGCCGAGCAGCGACGCGGCCTTGCCCAGGCAGACCGCCTGGCCCGCGGGGGTCACTTCCGTAACAGTGGCGCCGTGCGCATAGGTGCTCCCCGCGACGCAGGCGCCGTCCACGGCCGGTAGGAAATACCCCTCGCCCCCGACGATGCAACGCGGGCCACCGTCCACCATATCGGCCGCTACCGCCACGACCTCGCCCGCCAAGGCGTGCATTTGCGCCAGGCGGGGCAGGCGTTCCAGCAGGCCGCTGGCCTCCAGCACGGCGGGCGTGCCGGCCGCGTTGGCCAGCACCACGGCCGCGGCCGGCGGCAAATCGCCGTCAGGCGTCTCGGCGACCCAGCCGTCCGGCTGCCGCCGCAGGCGCAGCACCTGCGCGGTCTTGCGCGTCACGCCGGGGCTGTCCAGGAGGGCATCGATGAGGGGCTGCGGCCTTAGCAGCAGGCCATCGGCGAAGTAGAGTGCGCCGCGCGCCACGGGGAGTCCGGCCAGTCGGCTGGCTTCTTCGGCATCGACGGCGCGGATCCATTCCGCGGGGAAATCCAGCGCGGCCAGCATCGCGCGATTGGCGCCGTCCAGGTCGGATGCGGCCGATACACCGGATACAGCTGTCGCAGCTGTTGCGCCAGTTGCGCCAGTTGCGCCAGTTGCGGCGGATGCGGCGCTTGCGGCGGCGTCAGCCTTGCCGCCGCGGGTCCGTTCGCGCGTCAATTGCAGGGTGCCACAGCGTAGCGGCCTGGCCTCGCCCGGCAGCGTCATCCAGCGAGCCAGCGCGCGCTGGCTGCCCGCGCGCGACAGCCGCGCCCGTTTGTTGTCGTCGCGCGAGACCAGCGGCGTCAAGGCCGCGGCCAGATGGCCGCCATGCGGCGCGCCGGGCATCTCCGCCACCGTCACCGTGAGGCCCCGCAACGCGAGTGCGTGTGCGACCCCCGCGCCCGCCAGCCCTGCCCCAACGACCAGGACATAGCCCCTGCGGACGCGGGCGGCGAGGCTGTCGCCCGCGCCACCGGCGTTGGCCTGCGCCACCTGGGCGGCACCATTCCGCCCGGCCACCCGGCCGTCAGCGCCGCCGGCCTCGTCATCGGCCCCCGCATCGTCCGCATCGTCCGCATCGTCCGCATCGTCCGCATTGCCCACATTGCCGGCATCCTCTCCCCCGAGCCACCGCGCCGTCACCATATGGGTTTTTGCGCCGAAGCCTTCCTCCCGGGTGACCGCGAACCCGTGCTCCCGCAGGGCCCGGCGCACCGCGCCCGCGCTGCACCACGTGGCCGCGGTGGCGCCCGGCAAGGCATGAGCGGCCAGCGCCTTGATCAACTCGGCGGACCACATGGCCGGATTGCGGGCCGGCTTGAAACCATCGAGAAAAAACGCGTCCGCGCCGAAACGCACCCGCGGCACGCAAGCCAAGGCGTCGCCGAACACCAGGGTCAGCGTGATGTTGCCGTTTTCGAACTCCAGGCGATGCACGCCCGGCAGCAAGGGGGGCCACTGCTCCAGCAAGGCGTCGGCCAGGGGCCACAGATCGTCCGTCCCGGCGTGTTCGCGCAGTTGCCGCGCCAGATCCTCGCGCCGCCAGGGATGGGCTTCGAAAGACACCATATGCAGGCGTCGCGAGCGCGCCGGATCGGCCCGCCAGGCCCGCCACAGGCCAAGGAAATTCAGGCCCAGCCCGAAGCCGGTCTCGCAGACCGTGAACGCATCGCGCCCCTGCCAGCGGCCCGGCAGGCCATTGCCGCGCAGAAAGACATAATCGATTTGCCCCCAGGGCCCGTGCGGGGAATGGTAGACATCGCCATAGCGGTCGCTATAGGGAAGCCCGCGCACGTCGACAGCCGGGTCGGCGGGGATCAGGGGCTGGTAGGAAAACAACGAAGACATCGGTCGATCAACCCCGCATTCCGCGGCGTACATATTGCGTTGAACTTGAAAGCGTAGAATCGCGAGTAATGCGGCCAGCAGATTACACCCCAGGCATGGTCTGGCGCACGAAAGACGCCTTTTCCATGCGCGGAAGCGCTGCCGGCACACCGCCCTCCTCACGAACAAAGGTCATAGCGCATGCAAAACACCAGCCAGACTCCGTCGACGGAAGCACCTCTCGACCTGGGCGCGGCACTGGATGCCGCGGTAACGGCGGCACACGCCGGCGCCGCCATCCTGCAATCGTATTCGCATCACCGGGCCGATCTCGTGATCGACCGCAAAGCCCGCAACGATCTGGTGTCGCAAGCCGATCGCGAGGCCGAGGAAGCCGTCATCCAGGAACTGCGCGCCCGCACGCCGCAATTCGGCATCGTCGCCGAAGAAACGGGCGGCAAGGTCGCCGGCCGCGCCACCTGGTACATCGACCCGCTGGACGGCACTACCAACTTCCTGCATGGCATCCCGCATTATGCCGTGTCGATCGCGCTGATCGCCCATGCCGGCACCCAGGTGGCGGCCGGCACCACGGTCGACGTGGATACGCCCGTGGTGGCGGCCATCTACGATCCCAGCCGGGAAGAGCTGTTCAACGCGGTGTACGGCATCGGCGCCTGGCTCAACGGCCATCGCATCCACTGCTCGCGCACCCAGACCCTGGACGATGCCGTGCTGGCCACGGGCTTTCCGTTCCGCGACTTCTCGTTCGCCAGCCAATACATGCCGACCTTGCACTACGCCATCGAGAACACCCGCGGCGTGCGCCGGCTGGGTGCGGCGGCGCTGGACCTGGCATGGACGGCGGCCGGACGCTTCGACGGCTATTGGGAAATGGGCCTGGCGCCCTGGGACGTGGCCGCCGGCACCTTGATCCTGCGTGAAGCGGGCGGCGTGGCCGAAGACATGTACGGCGTCGACCCCTGGCCGATCGGCGGCTATGTGGTGTCGGGCAATCCGAAGATCGCCGAAGCCTTGAAAGGCATGCTGGCCCCGCACCTGACGGCGCCTCCCGCCAAGAAGGGCTGAAGCGGATGCCGGCCCGCGCCGGCTATCCGCGCAGTTCGCGCCGCAGGATCTTGCCCACATTGCTTTTGGGCAACTCCTCGCGGAACTCGACCGAGCGGGGGCACTTGTAGCCCGTCAGACGGGTTCGGCACCACTCCTTGACCTGGGACTCGGTCAGTGCTTCGTCGTCGCGCACCACATAGGCCTTGACCACTTCGCCGGAGTGCACGTCGTCCACACCGACGGCGGCCACTTCACGCACCCCAGGCAGCGCCGCGATGGCATCCTCGACCTCATTGGGATAGACCTTGAAGCCCGACACGGTGATCATGTCCTTCTTGCGATCGACGATGCGGACAAAGCCCTGGTCGTCCATGATGCCGATGTCACCGGTGCGGAAAAAGCCGTCTTCGGTCATCACCTGCCGGGTTTCCTCGGGCCGGCGCCAGTAACCCCGCATCACCTGCGGCCCGCGGATGCACACTTCACCGCGCTCGCCATCCTTCAAGTGCTGCCCCGCATCGTCCAGGATGGCGATATCGGTGGACGGCACCGGCAAGCCTATGCTGCCGGAATAGCTCAGGCTGTCGGTCGGATTGACGGCGGCAACCGGCGCGGTTTCCGACAAGCCATAGCCTTCGATCACCGGCCGGCCCGTCATCTTCATCCACCGTTCCGCCACGGCGCCCTGCACCGCCATCCCGCCGCCGAACGTCAGGCGCAGCGCGGAAAAATCCAGCGCGGCGAAGCCGGCGTTATGCGACAGCGCATTGAACAGCGTGTTGACCCCCGGGAAGATATTCACCGGTGTGCGGCGCCAGGCCTTGGTCAGCGTGGCGTGGTCGCGCGGGTCGAGGATCAGCAGATTGCGCATGCCCGCATGCATGCCGTACAGGCCGCAGACGGTCATCGCGAACACGTGATACAGCGGCAAGGCGCTGAGGATGGTCATCTGGCCGGCGATGTCATGCAGGGCGGGCCAGGCCACGGCCTCGGTCTGCAGGACGTTGTTGACCAGATTGCGGTGGGTCAGCATCGCGCCTTTGGGAATGCCGGTGGTGCCGCCCGTGTATTGCAGCACCGCCAGATCGTCCATCCCCAAGGCCGGCGGCTTGAAACCGGCCCGCTGGCCGTTGTGCAAGGCGGACTTCAACGTCACGGCATCGGCGATGCGCCAGGCCGGCACGACTTTCTTCACATGGCGCGCCACGACGTTGACCAGGGTTTCCTTCAAGCCGCCCAGCAGGTCGCCGATCGCCACCACGACGACGTGGCGCAAGGAGGTGGGCGGGTGATCGGCCTCCCGCACTTCCTGCACGACGTGAGCGAAACGCTCCAGCACGACGATGACCTCGGCGCCGCTGTCATCCAGTTGCCGCCGCAGCTCCGCGGGCTTGTACAGCGGATTGACGTTGACGATCACATGGCCGGACCGCAGCACCCCCAGCAGGCAGGCCAGATACGCGGGGACGTTGGGCATCATCAAGGCCACCCGGCTGCCCGGCGCCAGGCCCAGGGACTGCAGCCAACCGGCGAAATACCGTGCGTAACGGTCCAGCCGTCCATAGCTGATGTCGGTCCCCAGGGCCGTGCAAGCCACCCGGCTGGCATAGCGGTCGCAGGCACGATCCAGCAAATCCACCAACGACACATACCCATCGGCGGAAATATCCGCGGGGACGCCCCGTGGATAGTGGCTGAGCCATGGACGCGGCATGGTGTTTGTCTCCATTTAGTCTGTTTTGGGTTTGATGATACGCTCAGATGTCTACGATCGCCGCCCCCGGCATCACCGCCCCCAATGGTGCCTTATGAACCTGCTCGAACCCATCGTCGCCTGGCAGGCGGAAATCGCCGCCATCCGCCGCGATCTGCACGCCCATCCTGAACTGTCCTACGAAGAACACCGTACCGCCGACGTCGTCGCCACGCAGCTGGAAGCCTGGGGCATTCCCACCCATCGCGGCCTGGCCGGGACCGGCGTGGTCGGCATCATCAAGGGCCGTACCGACAATGGTCGCGCGGTAGGCCTGCGCGCCGACATGGACGCCCTGCCGATGCAGGAAAACAATACCTTCGAGCACGCCAGCCGCACACCTGGAAAAATGCACGCCTGCGGCCACGACGGCCACACGGCGATGCTGCTCGCGGCGGCGCGTTTCCTTGCCGACCAGCGGGATTTCGACGGCACCGTGTACGTCATCTTCCAGCCGGCCGAAGAAAATGGCGGCGGCGCCAAGCGCATGGTCGACGACGGCCTTTTTGAAAAATTCCCCATGGAAGCGGTGTTCGGCATGCACAACTGGCCCGGGATGAAGGTCGGCACCTTCGGCCTGACGTCCGGGCCGATCATGGCGTCCAGCAACGAATTCATCATCACCATCTCCGGCAAGGGTACCCATGCCGGCATGCCCAACCTGGGTGTCGACCCGGTGATGACGGCGGTGCAACTGGCGCAGTCCTTGCAGACCATCATCACGCGCAACCGCAATCCGCTGGACGCCGCGGTGCTCAGCATCACGCAGATCCACACCGGCAGCGCCGATAACGTCGTGCCTACCGAAGCGGTGATGCGGGGCACGGTGCGCACTTTCACGCTTGAGACCCTGGACCTGATCGAGCGGCGCATGCGGACCATCATCGAGCACACCTGCGCGGCCATGGACTGCACGGTGGAGTTCGTTTTCGCGCGCAACTATCCGCCCACCATCAATCATCCGGCCCAGGCGGCTTTCTGCGCGGAAGTGATGCGCGGGCTGGTCGGCGCGGAGAACGTCAATGCCGACGTGCAGCCCACCATGGGCGCCGAAGACTTTGCCTTCATGTTGCAGGTGAAGGAAGGGGCTTATGTGTGGATCGGCAATGGCGAAGGCGGCCACCGCGATTCAGGCCACGGCTTGGGGCCCTGCATGCTGCACAACGGCAGCTACGACTTCAATGACGACCTGCTGCCGCTGGGCGGCAGTTATTGGGTGGAAGTGGCGCGGCAGTGGCTGGGGCGGGAACAGCCACGGTAAGCGCGTCCTTGGGCGCGCGGACCGCGCGTTCAGGCAGCGGCCACGTCGGCCGCGCTCTGGCATAGCTGCAGGAACAAAGCTGCGGCGCGGGCCGGGGCACCTGCGTGGGGTAGAAGGATGCTCAGGGTGCGCGTCAGGCCCTGGGACGCCGGATCGCCCCCGATACGCAGTGCTCTCAGGGAACCGTCTTCGTGCCGCATCGACATGGCGGAGACGAAGCCCACGCCCAGGCCGGCGCGCACGGCCTGTTTGACCCCCTCCACACCCGCCAGCTCCAGCGCCACTTCCGGCGCCAGCTGCGCGTGCGCGAAGGCCTGTTCGACCAGGCGGCGCACGCCGGAGCCCGGCTCCCGCATCACCAGAGAGCAACTGGCCAATTGCGCCAGGGTTGCGCTGCGTCCCTGGCCCAGGGGATGGTCGGCGCGCACCACCGCCACCACTTCGTCCTGGCGCCAGGCATGGGCTTCGGTGTCGGCGGGCAGATTCGCCGGCACCTCGCCTTCGATGAAGGCCATGTCCAGAAGAGGAAGCCGCTGCACGATCTGCGCGGTATTTCCGTCCGAGAGATGCAAGGTGACGGCGGGGTGGCGATGGCGGAACTCCGCCACCAGGGCGGGCAGCAGGTAGCTGGCTGGCGTCGTGCTGGCGCCCAGGCGCAGGGTGCCTGAAGCGACGTTACGCCAGTCGTCGCGGACGGCGCGGGCCTGGCCGTAGGCCTGACGCAGTTGGCGCGCCTGCTCGGCCAGGCGTTCGCCGGCGCTGGTCAGCACCACGCCATGACCGCGGCGCCGGTAGAGCGGCTCGCCGAACCATTCCTGTAGCGCCTTCAACTGGCCCGACACCGCCGGCTGCGACAAATGCAGCAGCTCGCCGGCCCGGCTGATATTGCCGGCGTCGGCGACGTAGGCGAAGGTAAGTAGCTGTTCCGGCGTCATGGACGGCCCTATTAAGAGTGTTTCGACGACAACGCTGCTGCGCCAGCCCCGCGGCAAGACCCGCCCGTTTACGCGCCGGGCGCAGCCCCGGCACGCCCCGCCCGTCCACGCGCCGGGCGTTAGCCCCGGCGCAGCCCGGCCGGCTGCCGCGCGGCAGCGTGGCAGCCAAAGCAGCGCACGCAGCGCACGCTGCGCACAACGATATCAGAATCCCCGATATTACATATCCAATAATGCCATTTTTCAAATATCGACAAGCGCTCTAATATTTCTTCCAGTTATTTATAAATAAATAAACCATCTCATGTCCTCCACTGCCCTCCCCCTCCCGTCCCCCTGGCGCGACAAGCTCAACGGGGTGTTGTTCGTAGGCCTCCTGGCAGCCGCGGTCGTGCAGCTGGCCGACCTGCCGGTGATCCGCGGATTGGGCTTCTCCCCCCTGGTGGTGGGCATCGTCTGCGGCATGATCTACGGCAACTTCCTGCGCGGCACCATGCCCGCGGACTGGGGCGTCGGCGTCAACTTCACCGCCCGCAAGCTGCTGCGTATCGCGGTGGCGTTCTACGGCCTGAACATCAGCATCCAGCAGATCGCCGCCGTCGGCCTGCCCGGCCTGGCCGTCTCCGTATCCGTGGTGGTCGGCACCCTGGTCCTGGGCACCGTGGTCGGCCAGCGGGTGTTGGGCCTGGACCGCGATACCGCCATGCTGACCTCGGCGGGCAGCGCCATCTGCGGCGCGGCCGCCGTGCTGGCCTTCGAGCCCACCCTGCGCGCCCAACCCCACAAGAGCGCGGTGGCGGTGGCCACGGTGGTGCTGTTCGGCACGCTGTCCATGTTTCTCTACCCGGTGTTCTATCACGCCGGCTGGCTGCACTTCGACACCCAGGCACTGGGCATCTACATCGGCGGCACCGTGCACGAAGTCGCCCAGGTCGTCGGCGCTGCCAGCAATATCGACCCCGCCACCACCGAAGTCGCCACCATCGTGAAGATGACCCGCGTGGCCTTGCTGGTCCCGGTGCTGCTGGTTCTCGGCATGTGGTTGCGCGGCAGCCGCGCCAACGCGGATGGCGCCGCTCCTGGCGCCCCCGCGGCGAAGCTGCCCGTGCCCTGGTTCGCCGTCGGCTTCCTGGTGCTGGCCATCATCAACTCCCTCGGCGTCATTCCCGAGCAGGTCATCACCGTCGCCAAGCGCCTGGACGTGTTCGCCCTGACCATGGCCATGACCGCCCTGGGCATCGAGACCCGCTTCAGCCAGATCCGCAAGGCCGGCCCCCGCGTCCTGGCCCTGGGCCTGATCCTCTACGCGTGGCTGATCTTCGGCGGCTACGCCATCGTCAAGCTGGCAACCTGACTGGCAAGTTGACGCTTGGACGCGACGCCCCGTCACCGGGGCCCGTCCTCCACAAACGGGTACGCATTTTTCCTGCATAATCGGCCGGTTGTCCAAAGTTGTCCCTAGTTGTTCGTTTGGAACCGGCCTTATGACCTCCAGCAGCAAGCTTCAGCACTCGAATTCCCTGCCCAAGGATCGCGAACCGGCCCTACGCGTCATGCCCCTGCCGGCCGACGCCAACGTGCACGGAGACGTCTTTGGCGGCTGGATCATGGCCCAGGTGGATATCGCCGGCTCCATCCCGGCAGCCCAGCGCGCCGCCGGTCGCGTCGCCACCGTTGCGGTCAACTCCTTCCTCTTCAAGCAGCCCGTCTTCGTCGGCGATGTCTGCAGCTTCTACGCGGAAATCGTCAAGACCGGCACGACGTCGGTCACGGTGTCGGTCGAGGTCTACGCACAACGCCGGCGGCTGGACGCCGAAATCGTCAAGGTCACCGAGGCCACTCTGGTCTACGTCGCCACGGACGACGCCCGCCGCAGCCGCCCCCTGCCGGCCCTCTGACGGATTCCACGCATGACGGAAGCCGCCGCGACCAGGCCAGCCCCCACCCCGCGGCGCCTCGACCCCGAGGATGCCCAGCACGCACTGGCCGAAGTCCATGAACTGCTGCGCCGCCAGGAGGTGGTGGCCAATCTCGTCCATCGCCAGGAAGAAGGCGACGACAAGGCCGACCTGGTCGAACAACTGGTCCAGCGCCAGCACGAAGCCGAGCTGAAACTCCTGGTCGACGGCCTGCATCCGTCCGACATCGCCTTCATCCTGGAGTCGTTGCCCAAGGACGAACGCCAGAACGTCTGGCGCCTGGTCAGCCCCGAGCACGACGCCGACGTCCTGCTGGAAGTCGAGGACTGGGTCCGTGAATCGCTGATCGAGGCGATGGACCGCCAGGACCTCGTGGCCGCTACCGGCAACCTGGACGCCGACGAGCTGGCCGACCTGGCCCCCGACCTGCCGCCCGACGTGGTGGCCGAGGTGCAAAAAGGCCTGACCGAGGAAGAGCGCGCGCAGTTGCTGGAAGCCCTGGGCTATCCCGAAGACAGCGTCGGCGCCATCATGGACTTCGAGATGGTCCGGGTCCGCGAAGACGTGACTCTTGAAGTCGTGCTGCGCTACCTGCGGCGGCTGCATGAACTGCCCGACCACACCGACCAGATCTTCGTGGTCGACCGCCAGGACAAGCTGCAAGGCATCCTGCCCTTGTCCACCCTGCTGGTCAGCGAACCGGAAACCGACGTCCGCGAAGTCATGACCACCGACTACCTGTCGCTGGCGCCGCTCGATTCCGATGCCGACGCCGCCGGCGCGTTCGAGCGCTACGACCTGGTCTCGGCGCCGGTGGTGGACGATCAAGGCCGCCTGATCGGCCGCGTGACCATCGCCGAAGTGGTGGACGTGATCCGTGAAGACTCGCAGGAGCAGGACCTGTCCCGCGCCGGCCTGCAGGAAGAGGACATCTTCGCGCCGGTCAAGATGGCCTTGCGCAACCGCGCGCCCTGGCTGCTGTTCAATCTCTGTACGGCCGCCACGGCGTCCTTTGTCGCCTCGCGCTTCGAAGACACGGTCAGCCATATCGTCATCCTGGCCTTCCTGATGTCCATCGTCGCCGGCATCGGCGGCAACTCGGGCAATCAGACCATGACCATGATCATCCGCGCCCTGGCGATGGGCCGGATCACGGGCCGTAACCTGTGGCAGCTGGTCAAGCGCGAGCTGCTGGTGACGTTCCTGGTGGGCCTGTGCGGCAGCGTGGCGGCGGCGGGCTTCGCCTGGGCCATCTCCCGCTCGGCCTCCATCGCCCTGGTCATGATGGCGGCGATGATCTGCAACATGTTGGTGGGCGCTTCCTTCGGTGTCCTGGTACCCATGGTGCGGGCCCGTTTCGGCAAGGACCCCGCCATCGGCTCTTCCGTCCTGCTGACCTTCGCCACCGATTCCCTGGGATTTTTCATCTTCCTGGGACTGGCCACCATCTTCCTGCTGTAATCCCTTCCTACGCACCTCCGCGGACATTTTCACCTTGTCCGGCGGCGCGTGGCGGCTTACCCTGACGCTGTGTCGTCATGCTGTTGTCATGCAACAGAGGGGGAGCATCGCCTTGCCTATCCTACCGACTACCGCCCGCGTGCGCCGCCACGCCATGGCGTTCGCCGTGGCCACCGCGGTCTCCGCCGCTACGCTTCCAACGACCGCCACGGCCTGTGACAGCATGCCCAGCTGGGTCCAGTTCGGCTGCAATCGGGCCGACCAGATCTGGACCGAAGGCAACAGCGATCTGTATCTAAGCGGCTGGGCCTGGCATAACCGCAATCACTACGCCCCGTCCACCATCAGCCGGTTTCGCGAATTCGCGGTAGGGGGCGGCTACGGCCGCAGTCTCTATGATTCCGATGGCGACTGGCATGGCGTGTACGCCATGGCCTTCCTCGATTCGCACAGCAACGTCCAGCCCGTGGCGGGCTACGGTTACCAATACGTCGGTCACTTTGCTGGCGATTTTCGTCTCGGCGCGGGCTACACGCTGTTCGTGACGGCGCGCAAGGACATGATGCACTACATCCCTTTTCCTGCCGCCCTGCCACTGGTTTCCATGGGCTACAAGCAGGCGAACATCTACGCCACCTACATTCCAGGCGGCAATGTGCTGTATATGTTTGCGCGATGGTCGTTTTGAATCGACCATTTCCCGCGTTCCCGCCCTCCGCTCAGCAGATGGGCAGCAGCCGGCGCACCAGCGCGCCCAGGCGGCAATCCTCGATACCGTTGTCGCGCAAGGCCTTGTCGGTTTCAACCACGTATTCGAGGCAGGCGCCCGAGCGGCCGACCGCGGTACGAATGGCGGCCACGCGGCTTTCTTCGGTCAGTTCGCCGGCGTAGTTGGCGCAGCCGCGATTGAGCACGAACACCAGGCCACTGACCTGGCCGGCGTCGCTGTGGCAGTTGAGCCAGCGCGGCGTGTAGGCACTGTCTATCATCTCGCGCTCCCACAGGGCCGCGAAGGCCTGCGGGACGTCGGCGGCGGCCACCCGGAAGGCGACGCCGCGGCAGCAGCCGCCCCGGTCCAGGCCGAAGACCAGGCCGGGAATTTCACGTGAGCCGCGATGATGGTGGGACCACAGGCAGAGGGAGCGGTGGTAGCCCTTGACGGTGGTGATGCGGCGTT
This sequence comes from Bordetella sp. N, assembly GCF_001433395.1. Classification (GTDB taxonomy): domain Bacteria; phylum Pseudomonadota; class Gammaproteobacteria; order Burkholderiales; family Burkholderiaceae_B; genus Bordetella_C. Next base: position 6,660,612 of record NZ_CP013111.1, on the reverse strand, counting down.
CCTGCCAGGCGAAGCCCGGGCGCCAGATCAGCGAACCGTAAGCAAAGACCCACAGGTCGTCGGTGCCGTTCCAGTGCCGCAAGACACTGTCCAGGGACTCATGCTCCGGCTGCGCCGGGAGGCACGGTAAAGCAGAAACCACCGCCGACATATTGAACCTATTGGTATGCCCGTTCGCTCCGTTCGGGTCAGTGAGTATCCTAAACCCACGCCAGGGAAAAAGGCTCGCAGGATGACGGTGGCGTGACGGCCTGAAATAAAAATCGCGTCCCCGTTGCTGGGTCACAACGAAAAATTTTGCTCTCCGCCCCGGGAAGGACCTTAAAAGGGCTTACGCCGCCGGATAACAAGGCCATGGGATCTGGGCGACAATGCGCGCATGTCCGCCATTACCCGCCACCCCACCCTGTCGCATTGGGGCGCCTACACCGCCCTGGTCCAGGATGGCCGCCTGGTCGCCTGCGAACCCTTCCCGCAAGACCCGGCCCCCTCCAGCCTGATACACGCCATGCCGGCCATGGTCCATTCGCCCCTGCGCGTGCGGCGGCCGGCGGTGCGCGAGGGCTGGCTGCGGGAACGCGGCGGCGCGCAGGGCAAGACGCGCGACACCAGCGGCCGGGGCAGCGACCGCTATGTGGAGGTCGACTGGGATCAGGCGCTGCGTCTGGTGCATGAGGAACTGCAACGGGTACGTTCCGAGCACGGCCCCCATGGGGTCTTCGGTGGCTCCTACGGCTGGGCCTCCGCCGGGCGGGTACATAGCGCCATCACCCAGACCCATCGCTTTCTTTACGCCGGCGGCGGCTGCGTTGAACAGGCCGGGAATTACAGCTGGGGGGCCGCGCAATTCCTGCTGCCGCATGTGATCGGCACGTATCGGCCGCTGACGGGCCGGGTCACCGACTGGAACAGCGTGGCGGGTCACACCGACCTGTTGCTGGCCTTCGGCGGCATGCCGCTGCGTAACGCGCAGATGATCGCCGGCGGCGCCGGCGCCCACACGACCGAACAGTGGCTGCGCCGCACGGCCGAACGGGGCGTGCGCTTCGTCATCGTCTCGCCCACGCGCGGCGACGTACCGCCCTGGCTGGACGCGGAATGGATTCCTATCCGCCCCAATACCGACGCGGCCATGATGATCGCCATGGCCCATACCTTGTTGGCGGAGGGCCGCCACGACGAGGCGTTCCTGCACTCCCATTGCGAGGGTTATGCCGCCTATGCCGCCTACCTGCGCGGCGACGGCGATGGCCAGCCCAAGGACGCCGACTGGGCCCAGGCGATCTGCGGCGTCCCCGCCGCCACGATCCGTGCGCTGGCGCGCGCCGCGGCCGGCTGCCGCACCTTGATCAACTGCACGTGGTCGCTGCAGCGCGCCCATCGTGGCGAACAGCCTTATTGGGCCAGCATCGCGCTGGCGGCCATGTTGGGGCAGATCGGCCTGCCCGGCGGCGGTTTCTCTTTCGGCACCGGCTCGATCAACAGCGCCTCCAATCCCAGGCCGGACGTGGCCGGGCCCGAGATGCCCGACCTGCGCAACCCGGCGTCACGTTCGATTCCGGTGGCCCGCATCGCCGACATGCTGCTGGCCCCGGGCGCCGAATACCAGTTCAACGGCCGCGCCGGCATCTATCCGGACGTGCGCCTGGTCTATTGGGCTGGCGGCAATCCCTTCCATCATCACCAGGACCTGAACCGTCTCGAACGCGCCTGGCGCAAGCCGGAAACCATCATCGTGCACGAAAGCTGGTGGACCCCCACCGCCAAGCGCGCGGATATCGTCCTGCCTGCCACCACCACGCTGGAGCGTAACGACATCGGCGGCTCGACGCGCGACCGCTACGTCTTCGCCATGCACCAGGCCCTGCCGCCGCAGGGCCAGAGCCGCAACGACTTCGATATCTATCGCGAGCTGGCGGCACTGGGCGGCTTCGAAGCCGAGTTCACCGAGGGCCGTGACGAAATGGCGTGGATACGCCACGTCTATGCCCGCATGGCCGAGCGCTGGCGCAAAGGCGCCATCGCCGTGCCCGACGCGCCGCCCTTCGAAGCCTTCTGGGAACAAGGGCATATCGAGATCCCGGAAGGAGATCGGGACTTCATCCTGTTCGAGGACTTCCGCCGCGATCCGGCGGAGCACCCGCTGCAGACGCCTTCGGGCCGCATCGAGTTGTATTCCCAAAAGGTGGCGGGCTTTGCTTATGCGGATTGCCCGCCGCATCCGTGCTGGCTACCGCCCGCCGAATGGCTGGGGGCGCCCGCCGCGCGCCAGTGGCCGCTGCACCTGATCACCAGCCAGCCGGCGGATCGCCTGCATTCCCAGCTGGATCCGGCGCCGCAATCGCGCCGCCACAAGATTCAGGGCCGTGAACCGGTACGCATCCATCCCGGCGACGCGGCGGCGCGCGGCATCGAGGATGGCATGGTCGTTCGTGTGTTCAATGCACGCGGGGCGTGCTTGGCGGGAGCCATCCTGGATGACGATGTCAGCCCTGGCGTGCTGGTGATGTCGACAGGCGCCTGGTTCGATCCGGGCAAGGACGTGGAACGGCACGGGAATCCGAACGTGTTGACGCTGGACATCGGAACGTCGCAACTGTCGCAGGGCACCAGCGCGCTGTCGGCCCTGGTCGAGATCGAAGCGTGGACGGGCCCGGTGCCTGAATTGCAGGCGTACGTCGCGCCGTTAGCCGGCGACCTATAGCCCGATATCGAGCGTGTAGTGGCTGCCCGCGCGATTTTCCAGGGTCAGCGCCACCAACCCCGGCTGGCTCGCCGCCGCGTCCTGCGCGACATGCAGCCGCACATTCCCCAGCAGCACGTCCCAGCCCTCGCCGGCCGCTTCCACCGGCACGTCCGCGACGCGGGCGATGACCTCGGCGGTGGCGCGCGCGTCCGGCGAACGGGCGTCGATGCGGGTCACTGACGTCGCGCCATTGGCGTGGTCCATCAGCGCCGGCGTCCATACATACTCCGGCGTGATGTGACGGCAGAAGTACATGCGGATGCCGGGCACGGGCTGCTCGGCGAAACGCACGGTATGGAATTGGGCCTCGACGACCTGGCCGTCGAACTGCGCATCGCGCTTGAGCACCTGCACCGGATTGACGGCGAAGCCGGCATCGCGCAGACGCTCATAGGTTGCCTGCGCGTCGTTGGTACGCAGCACCAGCGCTTCCAGCCCCAGCGGCGAGTCGGCGATTTCCTTGCGCGCCGGCGGTTTGCCGGGCGGCCAGCCCAGCAGCTCGATATACGCGCTTTCCAACACGATCAGGCGGTTCCACGACCCCAGGTTGTGGATCGCCGTGTCGCTGAGGGTATAGCCCTGACGCTCGAAGTGCGGCGCCAGTTCTTCCAGGCGATCGCGCACCATGATCACGGCGTGATCGAACTCAGTACGTCCTACCGCATGCAACATGGCTGCCTCCTCCGATTCGTCCGGGCCGGCGCTGGTCAGACCAGCTTGCCGTGGCACTGCTTGTACTTCTTGCCGCTGCCGCAAGGGCAAGGGTCGTTACGTCCCACCTTGGGCAAGACGTTGCGCTGCGGCGCCTGGCCCTGCTGGTCATCGTCCTGACCAGCCAATGCCTCGTCGTAGTCCGAGTGGTGATACTGCACGTTCTGCACATGCGACTGCGCGGCTTCGGCTTCCGCTTCGGCAACCTGCTCCTGCGACTGCACACGCACGGTCATCAACACCCGCACGACGTCGTCGCGAATGCGGTCGAGCATGCCCGAGAACAGCTCGAAGGCTTCGCGCTTGTATTCCTGCTTGGGATTCTTCTGCGCATAGCCGCGCAGATGAATGCCCTGACGCAGGAAGTCCAGCGACGACAAGTGTTCACGCCAGTGCTGGTCGATAGCCTGCAGCATGATGGAGCGCTCGAACTGGCCCCAGGCTTCCGTACCGACCTGGCCCGCCTTGGCGGCGTACAGCTCGCGCGCTGCCTGCAAGACCCGCTCGTGCAGGTCTTCGTCGGTCAGGTTGGGTTCCTTTTCCAGGATGTCGGCCAAGGGCAGTTCCAGCTGCCAGTCGCCTTCCAGCGTGCGCTGCAGGGCGGGGATATCCCATTGTTCCTCGACCGACTCGGCCGGCACGTAATTGCGGAACATTTCCGTGACGGCGGCATCGCGCAGGTTTTCCACGGTTTCGCTGACCGAGGAAGCTTCCAGCACGTCGTTACGCTGGGCGTACAGCACCTTGCGCTGGTCGTTGGCGACGTCATCGTATTCCAGCAATTGCTTGCGGATGTCGAAGTTGCGGCCTTCCACCTTGCGCTGCGCGGTTTCGATGGAACGCGTCACCATACCGGCTTCGATAGGCTCGCCTTCCGGCAGCTTCAGCCGTTCCATGATGGCGCGCACGCGATCGCCGGCGAAGATGCGCATCAGCGGATCTTCCAGCGACAGATAGAAGCGCGAAGAACCCGGATCGCCCTGACGGCCGGCACGGCCGCGCAACTGGTTGTCGATACGGCGCGACTCGTGGCGTTCGGTACCGATGATGCGCAGGCCGCCAGCGGCCTTGACCTGCTCGTTCATCGGCTTCCATTCGCCGCGGATCTTGGCGATGCGGGCTTCCTTCTCGGCCTCGGCCAAGTCGGGATCCGCACGCACCAGGTCGACCTGCTTGTCGACGCTGCCGCCCAGCACGATGTCGGTACCACGGCCCGCCATGTTGGTGGCGATGGTGATGTGGCCCGGCTTGCCGGCTTCCGCCACGATTTCCGCTTCACGGGCGTGCTGCTTGGCGTTCAGCACTTCGTGCTTGAGCTTGGCGCGCTGGAGCAGACTCGACAGCAGTTCGGAGTTCTCGATGCTGGTGGTGCCGACCAGGACCGGCTGTCCACGCTGGTGGCAGTCGCGGATGTCTTCCAGGATGGCGTTGAACTTTTCGTCGTTGGTCTTGAAGACCTGATCGTTCTGGTCCTTGCGGACCATGGGCTTGTTGGTCGGAATGATGACCGTTTCAAGCCCGTAGATTTCCTGGAACTCATACGCTTCCGTGTCGGCCGTGCCGGTCATGCCCGACAGCTTGTCGTACATGCGGAAGTAGTTCTGGAAAGTGATCGAAGCCAGCGTCTGGTTTTCGTGCTGGATCTTGACGCCTTCCTTGGCCTCGACCGCCTGATGCAGGCCATCGGACCAGCGGCGACCCACCATGAGACGGCCGGTGAATTCGTCGACGATGACCACTTCGCCGTCCTGCACCACGTACTGCTGGTCGCGGAAGAACAGCGTGTTGGCGCGCAGGGCGACCATCAGGTGATGCATCAGTGCGATATGGCGCGGCTCGTACAGCGACTCGCCTTCCGGCAGCAGGCCCAGGCGGGCCAGGATCTGCTCGGCGTGTTCATGCCCGGCTTCGGACAGGTAGACCTGCTGGCTCTTTTCGTCGACCCAGTAGTCGCCTTCGGGTTCCGGTTCCTGCGGCTTCGGCTCGGCCTGCATGCGCGCGAGCAGCGGCGGCACCGCGTTCATGCGGATATACAGCTCGGTGTGATCTTCGGCCTGGCCAGAGATGATCAGCGGCGTGCGCGCTTCGTCGATCAGGATGGAGTCGACTTCATCGACGATGGCGTAGGACAGCTCGCGCTGGCGCCGGTCCTCGATGCGGTACTCCATGTTGTCGCGCAGGTAATCGAAGCCGAATTCGTTGTTGGTGCCGTACGTGATGTCGGCGGCGTAAGCGGCTTTCTTTTCCTCATTGGGCTGCTGCGGCACCACCACCCCGGTACTCATGCCGAGGAAGCGGTACAGACGCCCCATCCACTCGGCGTCGCGCCGGGCCAGATAGTCGTTGACCGTCACGACATGGACGCCGCGGCCGGACAAGGCATTCAGATATACCGGCAGCGTCGCCATCAACGTCTTGCCTTCGCCGGTACGCATTTCGGCGATCTTGCCGTTGTGCAGCGTGATACCGCCCAGCATCTGCGCGTCGAAATGGCGCATGCCGAAGACCCGTTTGCCGGCCTCGCGCACCACGGCGAAGGCTTCCGGCAACAGGTCGTCCAAAGACGTGCCCTGCTTGTAGCGATTGCGGAACTCGTCGGTCTTGGCGGCCAGCGCTTCGTCCGACAAGGCAGAGATGCTGGATTCAAAGCCGTTGATCTGGCTGACGGTTTTGCGGAATTGCTTCAGCAACCTGTCGTTGCGACTGCCGATGAGTTTCTTGAGCAGAAAAAGCATGCGTATTGGGGCCGCCCGCCAGGCCTCCCCTGGGGAGACGCCCGCCGTGCGGCGATCTTTTAGTTGGTGGAGCGGACGCGTCCGCTGGCAAACGATCGAGTGTAACGCACCTGGGGACAAAGCCCTGGCGCGGTGTGACAGGAATGTCACGCCATGTCGGTCAGGCCGGTTTCCCGGCCTATGGCGTGCCTGCCACGATCAGCCGCCCTTGGTGGACGGCGTGGCGGCCAGGGCGGGCGGAGCGGTCGCGGGCGGACCGAGGAAGAGTTTGGGGTCGAGCGGCTGGCCCGCCAGACGGACTTCGAAATGCAGGTGCGATCCGGTGGAGCGGCCGGTGGACCCGACGCGCGCGACGAGCTGGCCGCGTTCGACCACGTCGCCTTTCTTCACCAATAGTTCCGACGCATGCGCGTAGCGCGTGCTCATGCCGTCGCCGTGGTCGATTTCCAGCAGCTTGCCGTAGCCGTTTTCCGAACCGGCTTCGGTGACGACGCCGCCGGCGGCGGCCAGGATGGGCGTGCCCCGCGGTGCGGGAAAATCCACACCTTCATGCATGGCGTAGCGCCCCGTCACCGGGTTGCGCCGCCAGCCATAGGAGGAACTCAGATAGCCGAAGCCATCCACCGGCATCGAGGTGGGCAGCCTGGCCAGATCGCCGGAGCGGCGCGACAGCGCGGCGTCCAGCATGTCCATCGTGCTGGACTGCGCGGAAGCATTGACCAGCAGGGCATCGAGCTGGCGACCGAGGGCCTGGGCCGATCCCGGATCCAGCGAGGGCGGCTCGCGATCCGTGAAATTGTCGTCCATGACGCCATCGGCTTGCGGATCGGCCGCGCTCATCAGCGCCGGCTTGCCGTCCGCCCCGGCATTTTGCCCGGAGGCGTCGGCCACCGTGACCTTGCCATCGCCCTGCGGTTCGATCAGGGTCACACCGGCCGCCGTCGCCAGGCGCCGGCTCAGGGCATCGATGCCGATCATCTTGGCCTGCAAGGCGCCTACGCGCCCTGCCAGCATATTCAGGTTGTCGCGCACGAAGGCCGCGTTGCGGATGGCCTGCTCGGAGGCCAGCGGGGTGATGTCACTGCCGGCTTGCGGCTGGGGCAGCGCCAGGTTGCGGTACATGGACGCGCCATATGCCCCGATCATCGCGGCCAGGGCCAGCAGGGTTCCCATCAGGAACGCCAGGCGGCCGCCACCGAGGGTCAGGTGCCCGTCCGAATTTCCGCGGGCATGCATAATGACTATCTTCAAAGCTCGCTATCCTTTCTGTCCGGCATGAAAAAACCTCCATACCGTCGTCCGCGTTCCGCGCCGGGCCGCCAGCAGGCTACCCCGCTGGGATGGCTGGGACATGACAATCATGCCGCCAGCATGCTGGCCACCGTTCGCCTGCACATGCAGATTCAAGCTGCCGTGGCCAAGATCCTACCGCCGGCGCTGGGCGAAGTGTGCCGCGTGGCACGCATTGAAACCGATAAATTGCAACTCGCCGTCCCCAGCGCCGCGCATGCGGCGAAGCTGCGCCAGATGGCGCCGCGCGTGGCTCAGGCACTGTCGGCCGCTGGCTGGCAGCTCAACGAAATCTCCGTCAAGGTGCAAGCCGGCATGAAACCGCCGCCCCCGCCGCCACCGCCGCGCGAAGCCGCGCCGCTGGATGATACGGCCCTGGAGGCATTCGCCACCCTGCAGAAAAACCTGCGGCCAGGCAAGCTGGCCGATGCAGTGGCGCGTCTGCTGAAACATCACAAGCCGACGTCGGAGTCCTAGCGTCCGCCGGGAGCAAAATGCCGGCGGCGACCGCGTACGGTCAATTCAGGTCAGTCTGGGACGGCTGATCAGGCCACCGATCAGGCCAGCTTCCACTCGTAGCGGAAGGCCTTGGGCGCCGCCGCCTGCGATTCATAGGTCACCAGTTCCCAGCTTTCCTGCTGGGCCAGCAGCGCGCGCGCCAGCTGGTTGTTCATGTAGTGACCGGACTTGCACGCCACGTAGCGGGCCACCAGGGGCTTGCCGAGCAGATACAGGTCGCCGATGGCGTCGAGGATCTTGTGTTTGACGAACTCGTCGTCATAACGCAGGCCGTCACTGTTCAACACGCGGTATTCGTCCATGACGATCGCGTTGTCGAGGCTGCCGCCACGGGCCAGGCCCATGGAGCGCAGCGTTTCGACTTCGTTGACGAAGCCGAAGGTACGGGCACGCGCGATTTCGCGCGTGTACGAATGCGTGGCGAAATCGATCTCGGCGAAATTCGCCGTGGAATCGATGGCCGGATGGCGGAAGTCGATCGAGAAGGCCAGCGCGTAACCGTCGTGCGGTTCCAGGCGGGCCCATTTCTCGTTGCGTCCTTCGCCTTCGCGCACTTCGATAGGCTTGAGCACGCGGATGAAATGCTTGGGCGCATTCTGTTCCACGATGCCGGCCGAGCGCAGCAGATAGACAAAGGTTGCAGCGCTGCCGTCCATGATGGGGACTTCTTCAGCGGTCAGGTCCACGTGCAGGTTGTCGATACCCAGGCCGGCCAGGGCCGACATCAGGTGTTCGACGGTGGAGACCCGCACATTGCCCTGCTGCAGCACCGACGCCATACGCGTATCGCCGACCCCGGTCGCTGTCGCGGGCAGATCGACGACCTCGGGCAGGTCGATGCGGTGAAAAACGATACCCGTGTTCGGCGCAGCAGGGCGCAGGGTGAGCTCCACCCGGCGACCGGAATGGACGCCTACGCCGGTCGTTTTGACCAGATTTTGAATGCTGCGCTGACGGAACATGGGAATGAATCTTATTTTTTGAGAACAGGCCGGCAAGATGACCGCAGATGCCGCCTTAATCCCAGGAGTGTAACCCTATTGCAATGCAGCGACAAACCGGACGGGAGCAATAGCCAAAACGGAAACCGGCAAAAGCTCAACATGCGTCCCTGATTGACGCGCGGCAGGGTGGAATTCCCCTCTTCCCTACCCGCCGGGAAGCGGGTAGGGAAGAGACTAGGGAGTTTGGAGCCGTCGGATGAGGATTAGTTCAGTCCGCCTGCTTGCGCAGGAATGCCGGAATGTCGAAGTGATCCATACCCGAGCTTTCCAGCGCCCGCACCTGAGCCGATGCCTGGCTGCGCGGATTGCGCATCACCGACGGCATGTCCAGATTGCGGTAGTCGCCCTGGGGAGCGGCGCCGCCGGTGTGCTGCATGCCACCCATCGGCATGTTGTCGGTGCCGGTGCGCAGCACTTCAGCCGTGCTCTGCACCAGTTGCGGACGGCTGGCGGCACGGCCCAGGCCGGTGGCGACCACGGTCACGCGCAGGTTTTCACCCATCGACTCGTCATAGGCGGTGCCGAAGATCACGGTCGCGTCGTCCGATGCGTAGCCACGGATCGTTTCCATGATCTCGCGCGTTTCGCGCATCTTCAGCGAGCGGCTGGCGGTGATGTTCACCAGCACGCCGCGAGCGCCGTGCAGGTCGATACCTTCCAGCAGCGGGCAGGCGATGGCGTGCTCGGCGGCGACGCGGGCGCGGTCGGCGCCGGCGGCGCTGGCGGTGCCCATCATGGCCTGGCCCTGTTCGCCCATGATCGTCTTGACGTCTTCGAAGTCGACGTTGACGTTACCTTCGACGTTGATGATTTCCGCGATGCCGGCGCAGGCATTGTGCAGAATGTCATCGGCCGACTTGAAGCAGTCTTCCTGCGTCGCGTCTTCGTCCATCAGGTCGTACAGGTTTTCGTTCAGCACCACGATCAGCGAGTGAACGTGCTTGGCCAGTTCGCCGATGCCGTCTTCGGCCATCTTCAGCCGCTTGTTGCCTTCGAACGTGAACGGCTTGGTGACGACGCCGACGGTCAGGATGCCCAGTTCCTTGGCGACTTCAGCCACGACCGGACCCGCGCCCGTACCCGTACCGCCGCCCATGCCCGCGGTGATGAACACCATGTGGGCACCGTTGAGCGCGGCGCGGATTTCTTCGCGCGCGGTTTCGGCCGAAGCACGGCCTTGTTCCGGCTTGGCGCCGGCGCCCAGGCCGGTACGGCCCAAGCGGATCTGCACGGGCGCGTTGGTCGCCGCCAGTGCTTGAGCGTCAGTATTCGCGCAGATGAAATCCACACCATTGACGCCGTTACGGATCATGTGCGCGACGGCATTGCCGCCCGCGCCCCCAACACCAACCACCTTGATTACGGTGCCTTTGGTGCTGTTATCTAGCATTTCAAAGTTCATCATGATTGACGACTCCCTCAAGTCTTAAACGCAAATCACACGAAATATCCCGATGCCGCTTTCTATGTGAATCGCCTCAAAGCCGATGCCGGTTCTATGACCCGCAACGGGTTTGAAGCGCCTCCGTCAGCGCACCGCTTACGATCCTGGCGCGCCCCGGGTATCGGCGACAGCCCGCTACCCTTTTCGTACTGCTAAACCATTACTGCCCGACTACTACAAAACCAAGTGCCATGCAGTCTGCTACCAACTCACAAATGCCGCCACTACTAAATGATGCTAACTACTAAATACTTACCAACAACTCGCCGTTCTCATGAACGCTGAACGTTGGACACGCTCCCTTACCGCGCGTTCATCAATTCATGAACCACTCTTTCATACGCGTCAGCAGGCTCTTGAAGTTACCTGTCTGCGCGGCCACCTTGCGACCGCGCACGCGCTGCATGCGCGCTTCTTGCAGCAGACCCATGACCGTCGCGAAGCGCGGATTGCGCATGACGTCGGCAAGGCTGCCTTCGTACTCGGGCACCGCCACGCGCACCGGCTTCAGGAACACGTCCTCGGCCAACTCCACCATGCCAGGCAATTGCGCGGAACCACCCGTCAGCACCACGCCCGACGCCAGCAGATCTTCGTAGCCGGAGTCGCGCACGACTTGCTGTACCAGAGTGAACAGCTCTTCAATACGGGGCTCGATGACCGCGCCCAGCGCCTGCCGCTTCACCAGGCGCGGACCACGATCGCCCAGGCCCGGCACTTCAACGGTTTCATCGGGGCTGGCCAACACCTGCTTGGCCACGCCATAACGCAACTTGATTTCTTCCGCGTCCGGCGTCGGCGTGCGCAACATGGCGGCGATGTCGTTGGTGATCTGATCGCCCGCGATCGGGATCACCGCGGTGTGGCGGATCGCGCCGCCAGTGAAGATCGCCACGTCGGTGGTGCCGCCACCGATGTCCACCAGCACCACGCCCAATTCCTTTTCGTCCGCGGTCAGGCAGGCCAGGCTGGATGCCAACGGTTGCAAAATCAGGTCCTGCACTTCAAGGCCGCAACGGCGCACGCACTTGACGATGTTCTGCGCGGCGCTCACCGCGCCCGTCACGATATGCACGCGCACTTCCAGCCGCAGGCCGCTCATGCCGATCGGTTCGCGGATGTCTTCCTGGCCGTCGACGATGAATTCCTGCGTCAGCACGTGCAGCACTTGCTGGTCGGTCGGAATGTTCACCGCCTTGGCGGTTTCGATCACGCGGGCGACGTCCGTGGACGTCACTTCCTTGTCCTTGACCGCCACCATGCCGCTGGAATTGAAGCTGCGGATGTGGCTGCCGGCGATGCCCGTGTAGACGTCGCGAATCTTGCAGTCCGCCATCAACTCCGCTTCTTCCAGCGCGCGCTGGATGGAGTTGACCGTGGTCTCGATATTGACCACGACGCCCTTGCGCATGCCACGCGACTCGTGCTGGCCCAGGCCCAGCACCTCGAAGCGGTTCTCCGGCAGGATCTCGGCGACCACCGCCACCACTTTACTGGTGCCGATATCGAGGGCGACGATTAGGTCCTTGATGTCACGGGTCATGTTGTCAACGCTTTTTGGGGATGGGTTTCGGTTTCGGTTTTTCGGGCTCGGGGAGCGGCGCCAGCGCCAAGGCAAAGCCATTGGGATAGCGCAGATCGGCTTGCAGTACCGCTCGACCCTCCAGTTTCGGCAACAGCGCCGGCCAGGCCTGCACGAACCGTTGAATGCGCGCCGCGAAGGGCAGCGCGCCAGGCGGGCCGTTGGGATCCGGCGCATCCGCGCCAGGATCGCGGCCCAGATCCAGCAGCAGGCCGTTGGACAGCTTGGCGCGCCAGGCATAGCGCGCGCTCAGATCCAGTTCCTGCACATGCATGTCCAGCGGCGCGAACCAGCGCGCCAGTTCGGCATAGCGCTGCACCACCAGGCTTTCGCTGCCATCGGGCCCCGAGAAATGCGGCAACGCTTCCTCGTCGTCCAGCTCGCCCGTATTGGCCGTGAACGATTCGCCCCAGGTGTTGATCATCTGGTTCTCGTTCCACAGCGCCAGCGGCTGCTGCTCCTCGATGCGCACGCGCAGCGTGTTGGGCCAGATGCGGCGCACGGAGGCATGCCGCACCCAGGGCACCGACTCGAACAGCTCGCGCGCGTTGTCCAGGTTGACCGTGAAAAAGTTGCCCACCATTTCGCCAGCCAGCGTCGCCCGCACGCTCGCAGGCGACACATAATGCAGTTGCGAATCCGGCATGGGCTCCAGTTCGATGGCAGCCAGATTGAAATAGGGCCGCTTGGCCAACCACACGACCCCGCCGGCCAGCATGGCCAGCACCGCGCACACGGCCAGCGTGTTCGCGATGAGGTTGGTGGTGCGAGCGTCGTTCCACACGGATCTTCCAGGTCAAGCGTTACGAGCCGGGGCGCGCACTTTGCACGCGGCCTCGGAAAGGATGGACATACACAATTCGGGATAGCTCATGCCCACGGCCTGGGCCGCCTTGGGCACCAGGGAATGGCTGGTCATGCCGGGCGAGGTATTCATTTCGATCAGCCAGGGACGGTTTTCCTTGTCCAGCATCAGGTCGACGCGGCCCCAGCCTTCGCAACCCAGGCTGCGATACGCGGCCACGCTCAGGCGCTGCACCTCGGCGGCCAGGTCGGCAGGCAGGTCGGCCGGGCAGAAATACTGGGTGTCGTCGGAGAAATACTTGTGTTCGTAATCGTAGTTGCCGCCGGGGGCGACGATCTCGATCACCGGCAGGGCGCGCGCGCCGCGGCCGGTGCCCAACAGGGCCACCGTCAATTCGCGTCCGGTGATGAATTGCTCGGCCAGCACTTCCGCGTCGAAACGCGCGGCCAGCTCGTAGCTTTCCTTCATGTCGGAGTAGCCGCGCACCTTGCTGATGCCGACGGTCGAGCCTTCATGCGGCGGCTTGAGCATCAGCGGCAGGCCAAGGCGATCCGGCACCAGGCGCAGTTCGGTATCGCCGCCGAGGACTTCGAAAGCCGGCGTGGGCAGGCCATGCTGCAGCCAGATGCGCTTGGTCATGACCTTGTCCATGGCCAGCGCCGACGCGGCGGCGCCGCTGCCCGTATAGGGAATGCCCAGCAACTCCAACGCGCCCTGGATGGTGCCGTCCTCACCATAACGGCCATGCAAGGCGATGAACACGCGGTCGAAGCCGGCCTGCTCCAGATCGGCGAAGGTCTGCACGCCGGTATCGAACAGATGGGCATCGACGCCGGCGCTGCGCAGTGCTTCGTGCACACCCGCGCCAGACATCAGGGACACTTCCCGTTCAGCCGAGCGGCCGCCGTACAGCACGCCGACCTTGCCGAATTGTTGAGGGGCAACGGTCATGCCAATTCTCCAATTTGCGCCGGCACGCGGCTGATCGAGCCGGCGCCCATGACGATGACGACATCGCCATCCCGCATGAAATCCAATGCCGCGGCAGGCAACTCGGCCACGTCCTCGACGAATACCGGTTCGACCTTGCCGGCCACGCGCAGCGCGCGCGCCAGGGCACGGCCATCGGCCGCCACCAGGGGCGGCTCGCCGGCGGCATACACCTCGGTCAACAGCACGGCGTCGGCCGTGCCGAGCACGCGCACGAAATCCTCGAAGCAGTCGCGGGTGCGGGTATAGCGATGCGGCTGGAACGCCAGCACGATGCGCCGGCTGGGCCACGCGCCGCGCGCGGCGGCCAGGGTGGCCGCCATCTCGACCGGGTGATGACCGTAATCGTCGATGACGGTGAACGTGCCGCCGCCATGCGCCGCGGGCACCGCGAAATCACCCACCTGGGTAAACCGCCGGCCCACGCCGTTGAACGCTTCCAGCGCGCCGCTGATGGCCTCGTCGTCCACACCCAGCTCGGTGGCGACGGCAATGGCGGCCAGCGCGTTGCGCACATTGTGCAGGCCAGGCAGGTTCAGGGCCACCGACAGCGGCGGCAGTTCCTGTTTGCGGCCACGCCGCTTCACGTCGAACAGCATCCGGGTGCCATCGGCGCGCACATTGTGTCCGGCCACCTGGGCGTCGCCATCCAGACCATAGGTAGTGACGGGACGCGAGACGAAGGGAATGATTTCCCGCACATTGGCATCGTCGGCGCACAGCACGGCGGTGCCGTAGAACGGCAGCTTTTGCGTGAACTCGATGAACGCGCTCTTCAGGCGCGCCACATCATGTCCATAGGTGTCCATGTGATCGGCGTCGATATTGGTCACGACGGCCATCACGGGGAGCAGGTTCAGGAACGACGCGTCCGACTCGTCGGCTTCGACCACGATGTAGTCGCCCTGCCCCAGGCGGGCGTTGGCGCCGGCCGAGTTCAGGCGGCCGCCGATCACAAAGGTCGGATCCAGGCCGCCAGCCGCCAGCACGCTGGTCACCAGGCTGGTGGTGGTGGTCTTGCCATGGGTGCCGGCGATGGCGATGCCGCGCTTCAGGCGCATCAGCTCGGCCAGCATGACGGCGCGCGGCACCACGGGAATGCGCGCGGCGCGGGCCGCGATGACTTCGGGATTGTCCCCCGCCACCGCGGTGGACGTCACGATGGCGTCGGCGCCCTCGATATTGGCGGCGCCGTGGCCGATGGCGATGCCGACACCCAGGCCCGCCAGCCGGCGCGTCACGGCCGACTCGTTGAGGTCGGAGCCGCTGATGCGATAACCCAGGTTGAGCAGGATCTCGGCGATGCCGCTCATGCCGGCGCCGCCGACGCCGACGAAATGAATGTGTTGGATACGGTGTTTCATGATGCGCGCCTCGCTGCCTGCTCGCAGGCGTCGGCGATATGCTGGGCGGCGGCCGGCAGCGCGCGAGCGCGCGCCTTGACGGCAACCGCCTGGAGTTCTTCACGGCCACGTTCGCCCAGCCACTGCGCCAGCCATTGCGGCGTCAGTTCGGCCTGGCGCCGCATCCAGCCGGCGCCCGCATCGCTGAGATAGCGGGCATTGGCCGTCTGGTGATCATCGATGGCATTCGGCAAGGGAATGAACAGCGCGGCCACGCCGGCGGCGGCGACTTCGGCCACCGTCATCGCGCCTGCCCGGCAGACCACCACGTCGGCAGCGGCCAGCGCGCCGGCCATGTCTTCGATGAAGGCACGGCAGTCGGCGTCCACACCCGCCTGGGCATAGGCCTGTTGCAGCCCCTCGATATGCAGTTCGCCGGCCTGATGCGTCACTGCCGGGCGTTGCGCCGCGGGCAGCAAGGCCAAGGCCTGCGGCAGCACGGTGTTCAAGGCCTGGGCGCCCAGGCTGCCGCCCACCACCAGCAGGCGCAGCGGACCGCTGCGGCCGGCATAGCGCTGTTCGGGCGCGGGCAGCGCGCAGACTTCGCGGCGCACCGGATTGCCCATGACTTCGCCGCGCGGCAATACGCCGGGGAAGCCGGTGAGGACGCGGCGCGCCATCCGTGCCAAGGTTTTGTTGGCGGTGCCGGCGACCGCGTTCTGTTCATGCACGACCAGCGGCACGCGCCGCAAGGCGGCGGCGACGCCGCCCGGGAAGGCCACGTAGCCACCCATGCCCAGCACCACGTCGGGACGCAAGCGGGACAGATAGCCCAAGGCCAGCCGCAGGGCCGACGTCAGGCGGAACGGCAGTTGCAGCAGGGCCTTGACGCCGCGGCCGCGCAGCCCCTGGAAGCGCATGGGCATCATTTCGATGCCGCGCGGCGGCACCAGCTTGCCTTCCATGCGCTCCGGATTGCCCAGCCACAGCACGCGCCAGCCCCGTTCACGCAGCACGTCGGCCACGGCCAGACCGGGCATGATGTGCCCGCCCGTGCCGCCCGCCATGATCAGCGCGGTGCGAGGAGCGCCGTTCCGGTCCTTGGGCGTGATGACCGAGGGAGCGTCGACGCGGCTCATACCCGCCCTCCCCGCATCATCGTGCGATTCTCGAAGTCCACGCGCAGCAGCATGGCCAGCGCCAGCAGGTTCATCACCACGCCGGAGCCGCCGTAGCTCACCAGCGGCAAGGTCAGGCCCTTGGTGGGCAGCAGGCCCAGGCACACGCCCATATTGATGAAGGCCTGCACGCCGAACCAGATGCCCACGCCTTGCGACACCATGCCGGCGAACGTGCGCTCCATGGCCACCGCCTGGCGGCCGATCTCGAAGGCGCGCTGCACGATGATGGCGAACAGGCCGATGACCAGCATGACGCCGACGAAACCCAGTTCCTCGCCGATCACCGCCATGATGAAGTCGGTATGCGCTTCCGGCAGGTAGTGCAGCTTTTCGACGCTGGCGCCCAGGCCCACGCCCAGCCACTCGCCGCGGCCCAGGGCGATCAGCGAATGCGACAGCTGATAAGCGCTGCCGTAGGCGTTGTCCTGGTTCCAGGGATCCATATAGGCGAACAGACGCGCACGGCGCCAGGGCGACAGCCAGATCAGCATCAGGAAGGTACTGACCAGCACGGCCAGCAGGCTGCTGAAGAACTTGCCGTTGATGCCGCCCAGGAACAGGATGCCGATGGCGATGGCCACGATCACCATGAACGCGCCCAGGTCGGGTTCGAGCAGCAGCAGCATGCCGACGCCGCCCAGCGCGCATGCCATGGGCACGAAGCCGCGCACGAAGTTCTGCATGTGTTCCTGCTTGCGCACCGTGTAGTCGGCGGCGTAGAGCAGCGCTGCGACCTTCATCAGCTCGGACGGCTGGAAGTTCAAGGGACCCAGGGGAATCCAGCGATGCGCGCCGTTGACCTCGCGGCCGATGCCGGGCACCAGCACCGCCAGCAGCAGGAGCAGCGCCAGCATGAACAGCGGCACCGCCAGGCGTTGCCACATGCGGATCGGCAGGGTCAGCGTGATGGCGGCCACGACCAGGCCCACGGCGACGAAGGCCGCATGGCGCACCACGAAATAGTATTGCCCGTAGGACGCATAGCGCGGCCCGTCGGCCAGGGCGATCGAGGCCGAGTACACCATCAACAAGCCAAGTGCCAGCAGGGTCGAGGCGGATATCACCAACGGCATGTCGAAGGAACGCATGCGCGTGCGGCCGGGACGAACCGCGTTGACGCTGCCGGTGAGGTCGGCGAACAGGCTCATGCGACCTCTCCTTGATCCAGGGCCAGTTCCTGCACCACTTCGTTATAGACCTGGCCGCGGTGCACATAGCTGCGGAACATGTCCATGCTGGCGCAGGCCGGCGACAACAGCACGGCATCGCCGGGCTGGGCCAGGCCATGCGCCTGCCGCACGGCGTCCGTCATGTCAGAGGCGAACACGCAGGCGACACCCGTGGATTCCAGCACGCGGCCGATTTCCGGACCGTCCTTGCCGATCAGCACGACGGCGCGGCCATGCCGGGTCACGGGCGCGACCAGGGGAGAGAAATCCTGGCCCTTGCCCAGGCCGCCGGCGATCAGCACCACCTGCTGGCCAAGACCGTCCAGCGCGGCCACCGTGGCGCCGACGTTGGTGCCCTTGCTGTCGTTGATGTAGTCGACACCGCCGATGCTGCGCACGAATTCGACGCGCAGCGGTTCGCCTTCGTACTCGCGGGCGGCGCGCAGCAAAGGCGCCCAGCCCAGGTCGATGGCGCGCGCCAGCGCGAAGGCCGCCAGCGTATTGGTGGCATTGTGCAGGCCGCGGATCAGCAGCGCGTCCACCGGCATCAGGCGCGAGCGGCGGCCTTCTTCACGGCTGGGCGGCGGCGCGTCTTTCTTGCGGCGCTTGGGCGCCTCGACGGGAATATCGAAATCGCTGGGTTCGCAGGACGTCAGCCATGCCACGCCGCTGGCCTGATCCAGACCCAGGTCGCCGACCAGGGCCGGCGCGTCGCGGCCGAAGGTGCGCACGTTCAAGGCTTCGATACGTTCGACCATGGCCAGGGTCAGCGCATCGTCGCGATTGACGATGGCGATACGGGCCATGCCCAGCAGGCGCGCCTTGGCGGCGGCGTAGGCCGGCATGTCGCCGTGCCAGTCCAGATGATCCTGCGTGACGTTCAGGACCACGGCGGCATCGGCCACCAGGGTGTGCGTGGTGTGCAGCTGGAAGCTGGACAACTCCAGCACCCAGACCTGCGGCAGGTCATCTTCGTCCAGCGCGTCCATCAGCGCGACCAGCGCGGCGGGGCTGATATTGCCCGCGGCGCGCGCGGTCAGGCCGGCGGCCTCCACCAGATGGCGCGTCAGGGCAGTGACGGTGGTCTTGCCGTTGGTGCCGGTGACGGCCACCAGGCGCGGATGGTAATCGCGGCTCTCGGCCAGGGCCGCCAGCGCGCGGGCGAACAATTCGATCTCGCCGATGACTTCGATGCCGCGCGCGGTGGCGGCTTCGATGAGTTCAAGGGCGGGCGACTGATTGGGCGCCAGGCCGGGGCTGATGACCACCTGGGTCACGCCGTCCAGCAGGCTGGTGTCGAAACTGGCCAGACCCAGATGGTATTCGGGCTCAGGCGCGGGCTCGGACGTCGCGGCGGCTACATCTTCAGCGGCATCGGAGGATTCCTCTGCGCCCCGCTCTGCCGCGGCCGCCAGCGCCTCACGCAGGACGTCCAGTCCGCCCGGCTCGGCGCGCGTATCGGCCACGCGCAACCGCGCGCCGCTACGCGCGCACCAGCGCGCGGCGGCAATGCCGGTCTCGCCCAATCCAAGGATCAGGACCAGAGCCGGCGCGGGGACGGTGGTATCCGTATCGCTCATCGCAACTTGAGGGTGGAGAGGCCGATCAACACCAGCATCATGCTGATGATCCAGAAGCGCACGACGACCTGGGTTTCCTTCCAGCCGCCGACTTCGAAATGGTGGTGCAGGGGCGCCATGCGGAAGACCCGCCGCCCCTCGCCGTATTTACGTTTGGTGTACTTGAACCAGGTGACCTGGATCATCACCGACAGGGTCTCCACCACGAACACGCCGCCCATGATGAAGAGCACGATTTCCTGCCGCGCGATCACCGCCACGGTACCCAGCGCGCCACCGAGCGCCAATGCGCCGACGTCGCCCATGAACACCTGGGCGGGATACGCGTTGAACCAGAGGAACGCCAGTCCGGCGCCCCCTAGCGCGGCGCACAGCACGATGAGTTCCGAAGCACCCGGCACATAGGGGAACAGCAGGTACTTGGAATAGTCCGCGCGGCCGATGACGTAGGAGAAGATGCCCAGCGCGCTGCCCACCATGACGGTCGGCATGATGGCCAGGCCGTCCAGGCCGTCGGTCAGGTTCACCGCGTTGCTGGTGCCGACGATGACGAACCACGACAACGCCACGAAGCCCAGCACGCCCAGGGGATAGCTCACCGTCTTGAAGAAGGGCACGATCAGGTCGGCGCGCGTGGGCAGCGGCATGGTGAAACCGCTCACCACCCAGCCGCGGAACAAAGGCCAGAGTTCGGTGTTGGCCGGCGCCGAAACGGCGAAAGCCAGATAGACCGCCGCCACCAGGCCGATGATGGCCTGCCAGAAAAATTTGGTGCGCGACCGCATGCCTTCCGGATCGCGATACACGACCTTGCGGTAATCATCTACCCAACCGATGGCGCCGAAGCCGAACGTCACCAGCAGCACCACCCAGATGAAGCGATTGCTCCAGTCGCACCACAGCAGCACGCTGATGCCGATGGAGATGAGGATCAGCGCGCCGCCCATGGTGGGCGTGCCGTTCTTCACCAGATGGCTTTGCGGACCGTAGGCGCGCACGGCCTGGCCGATTTTCATCGCGGTCAACTTGCGGATGACGCGCGGCCCGGCCATCAGGCCGATCAGCAGCGCCGTCGCGCACGCCAGCACCGCACGCAGCGTGATGTATTCGAACACGCCGAACGTACGGATATCGTCAGACAGCCAGCGGGCAATCTCAAGCAGCATGCTTGCCCCCCTGTGCGGCAGGCACCTGGCTGCCATCACTCGAATACAACTTCACAACCCGCTCCATGCGCATAAAGCGCGAACCCTTTACCAATACGGCGGCGGGCTTCAGGGCCCGCGTCGCCATCACGATGTCTTCGACTGAATCGCAGGCCTTGGCGGCCGGCCCGAAGGCGGCCGCGGACGCTTGCGCGGCCTCGCCCAAGGTGAACAGGGCGTCGATCCCCCGTTCGCGTGCGTAGGCGCCGACCTCTTCATGCATGGCCGGTCCGTTGGCACCCACTTCGCCCATATCACCCAGTACCAGCACGCGCGGCGCCGGCAATTGCGCCAGCACGTCGATGGCGGCGCGAACCGAGTCAGGATTGGCATTGTAGGTGTCGTCGACCAGCAGCGTTCCGTCACTCATTTGCTGGCGCTGCATGCGCCCCTTCACCGCGCTGAAATTGGCCAGCGCGCGGCAGGCGGCGTCCAGCGGCGCCCCCGCGGCCAGCCCGCAGGCGACGGCGGCAAGCGCGTTGCGCAGATTGTGCAAACCGGGGACAGGCAGGGTCAGCTCAGCAGTACCGGCCGGGGTGACCAGACGGCAACGCGTGCTCAGCACATCGCGTTCTATCGCTTCGGCGTACACGTCCAGACCGGCCTGCAAGCCGAAGCGCAGTACCCGCGGCGTGCCCGTCATGGCATCCCAGACGCCGGTGTGCGCATCGTCGCCCGGATAGACCGCATAGCCCGCTTCCGGCAGCGCGGCCAGGACCGCGCCGTTCTCGCGCGCGACGGCCTCGACGGAGTGCATGAACTCCTGATGCTCGCGCTGCGCGTTGTTCACCAGGCCCACCGTGGGCGCCGCCATGGCAGCCAGCGCGGCGATTTCGCCGGGGTGATTCATGCCCAGTTCGATGACCGCGGCGCGATGTTGCGGCCGCAGGCGCAGCAGCGTCAGCGGCACGCCGATATCGTTGTTGTAATTGCCCGCCGTCGCCAGACGCTGGTCTTCGCCCAGCCATTCCGCGAGGATGGCGGCAATCATTTCCTTGGTGGTGGTCTTGCCGTTGCTGCCCGTGACGCCGACCACCGGCAGGTCGAAGCGGGCACGCCAGGTCGCGCCGATGCGGCACAGCGCGGCGCGCGTATCGCCCACCACCCACTGCGGCAGCGTGGTGTCGGCAACCGCATGGGCGACCACGGCAGCGCGGGCGCCGGCCTGCTGCGCCTGCGCCAGATAGTTGTGGCCGTCGAAATTCTCGCCGCTCAGCGCAACGAAGATCTGGCCTTCGCTCAAGGTGCGGGTGTCGGTGGACACGCCCGTCGCCTGCGGCAGCGCAAGCGCCAGCGCGCCCCAGGCGCGATCGTCGAACGGCAGGCGCTGTCCGGCGATTTCCTGATACGTCTCGTGGCCCTTGCCGGCCAGCAGCAGCACATCCTCGGCGGCGGCCGCCCACACCGTCTGCATGATGGCGTGCGCGCGATCGGCCTGCACCGTCACGGCGCGGGCCGCGGGCATGCCGGCCAGAATCTGGTCGATGATGACGTCGGCATCCTCGCTGCGCGGATTGTCGCTGGTCACGCACACACCATCCGCGTCGGCGGCGGCGATGCCGCCCATCAGCGGACGCTTGCCGGGATCGCGGTCACCACCGCAACCGAACAGGCACAGCAGCCGGCCGCCGCGCGCTTGCGCCACCGGCCGCAGCGCGGCCAGCGCGCGCGCCAGGGCGTCCGGCGTGTGCGAGTAATCGACGACCACCAGGGGGCCAGCCGCGGCCAGCCCTTGCGGCGCCGCCACGACTTCCATGCGTCCCGGTACCGGTGTCGCGGCCGCCAGCTCGCGCGCCACATCGGCGAGCGAGCCGCCCAGCGCGGTCAGCACGCCCGCTACCAGCAAAAGGTTTTCCACGTTATGACGGCCCAGCAGGGCGGTCATGATGCGGGCTTCGCCCTGCGCGGTCGTAAGCGTGAAGATCTGGCCGCTGGTCGTCGCGCTCAAGCCGCTGGCACGAACATTGGCGCCCTGCTCCAGACCGTAGGACAAGGCAAGCTCCGCGGGCAGGCGCGCCAGCAGCCGCTGGCCCGCGGCGTCATCCGCGTTGACGACCGCGCGCACCAGGCCGGGCCAGTCGAACAGGCGCGATTTCGCGGCCTCGTAGGCCGCCATCGAACCGTGATAATCCAGATGATCGCGCGTCAGGTTGGTGAAGGCGGCGATACCGATACGCACGCCGTCCACGCGCCCTTGCTCGATGCCGATGGAGGATGCCTCCATGGCGACGCAGCTGGCGCCGTGATCACGCATCACCGCCAACTGCCGATGCACGGCCAATACGTCCGGCGTGGTCAGATGCCCGGGCAAGGCCTGGCCGTCGGGCAAGGTGGCGCCCAAGGTGCCCAGGGCCCCGCAAGGCCGGCCGCTGTTCGACAGGGCGCGCGCCAGCCACTGGACGGTGGACGTCTTGCCATTGGTGCCGGTGACGGCGATGACATTCAAGGCCGCCGACGGCTCGCCGTACCAGAGGTCGGCCACGCGGCCCAATTGCCCGCGCAGCTCGACCACCGGCAGGACAGGCACGGCGCCCGCAATCGCGGTGACGGCGGCGGCGCGCGCGGCGTCGTAGCCTGCCGCCTCGTACACCACGGCCTTGGCGCCTTGCTGAACAGCCTGCTCTATATATAGACGGCCATCGCTGGTTCCGCCCGGGCAGGCGACGAAGACATCGCCCGCGGCCACTTCACGCGAATCCAGACGCAGGTCGGCCTGAGCCGGCACGCGCGCGCGCAGCCACTGCACGATATCGGCGGCGGGCAGGCGGTGGGCGTGCGGATCGGCCACGGCATTCATCGCATCGGCTCCTGCAACCCGGCCACCACGGTGGACTGGAAAGGCGCGTCGGGCTGCACGCCCAACATCCGCAGGCTGCCGCCCATGAGGGCGGAGAACACCGGCGCGGCGATGGCGCCGCCGTAGTAGCCGCCAGTCTGCGGTTCGTCGATGGTGACGGCGATCACCAGACGGGGATTCGACACGGGGGCGAAGCCGACAAAGGAGCTGCGATAACGTTGACGGCTGTACTTGCCGTCGACGATCTTGCGCGCGGTGCCGCTCTTGCCGGCCACACGGTAACCCTGCACTTGCGCCAGCTTGGCGCCGTCGGGACCCGCCGCGGCTTCCAGGTAGCCACGGATCATGTTCGCGATCTTGGGCGTATAGACCTTGACGCTGGTCGGTTCGCTGTCGCGCTTGACCAGGGTCAGGGACACCATGTCGCCATTGCGCGCGAAGACGGTGTAAGCGCGCGCCACCTGCAGCAGCGACACCGAAAGACCATAACCGTAGGCCATGGTGGCCTTCTCGATCAGGCGCCAGCGGTCCCACGGCCGCACACGGCCGGGAGCCGCGCCAGGGAAGCCCAACTGCGGCGCCTGGCCCAGGCCCAGCTCGGTGAACTTGTCCCACATCTCGCGGGCCTGCAGGGTCTCCGAAATCAGCGTCATGCCGATGTTGCTGGACTTCAGCAGGACGCCGGCGACCGTCAGGGTGCCGTTGCGGCTGACGTCGCTGATGGTCGAGCCCTGATAACGGAACTGGCCGTTGCCGGTTTCGAACTGCGTGCTGGGCGTGATGCGGCCCAGTTCCAAGGCCAGCGCGGCGGTGAACGGCTTCATGATGGAGCCGGGCTCGAACGTATCGGTGATGGCCTGGTTCCGCATGGAGGCCACCTGGAAGGTACCGCGATCGTTGGGATCGTAGGTGGGCAGGCTGGCCAGCGACAGGATTTCGCCGGTGCGCGCGTCGACGATGACGGCGGCGGCGCCGCGGGCATGGTGCAGGTCGATGGCGTCTTTCAGCGTCTTGCTGACCAGATACTGCAGGCGCGTGTCGATGGACAGGTTGATGTCCTTGCCGTCGACCGGCGTGGTCACCGCCTGCACGTCCTCGATGACGCGGCCCAGGCGATCCTTGATCACGCGGCGCGAACCGGCGCGACCTTGCAAGGCCTGGTTGAACGCCAGTTCGACGCCTTCCTGCCCCTGGTCTTCCACATTGGTGAAGCCCACCACGTGGGCCATGACCGCGCCGTCCGGATAGTAGCGCCGCGTTTCAGGCTGCTGATGGATGCCGGGCATGGCCAATTGCTTGATCTTGTCCGCCACGTCCATCGGCACCTGGCGCTTCAGGTACACGAAGTTCTTGTCTTCATTCTTGAGACGGTCGGTAAGGTCGCTCACCGTCGTGTCGAGCAGCTTGGCCAGGGTGGCCATCTGCGGCGCCGTGGCGGTATTGGCGTCTTCCGGAATGGCCCAGATCGCGCGAGCAGGCACGCTGGAGGCCAGCACCACGTTGTTGCGATCGAGTATCTTGCCGCGCGTCGCCGACAGGGTCAGCGTGCGCTCGTAGCGGCGCTCGCCCTGCTGCTGCAGGAAGTCGGTGCTGATGCCCTGCAGATAGAGCGCGCGGCCGCCCAGGGTGACGAAACCGCAAAACAGCAAAATCAGGACGAGCCGCGCGCGCCAGGCCGGCAATTGACCCCGCAGCACGGGGTTGTCGAAGAACGGCAAGCGCTTCATTGCGCCCCTCCGCTGACCGGAACCGGCGGCTGATTCAGATAGATCGTCCGGTTCGGCACGATGGAGATCATTTTAAGATCTTCACGGGCGGCATGATCGACACGCGCGCTGCGCGCCAGTTCGGCCCGGTCGAGCTGCAGGCGGCGCCAGTCGTTTTCCAGGTCGCGCGCCTGCGCCTGGGCGCGGTCGACGTCGACGAACAACTGGCGCGACTGATAACGCGACGTCACCAGGGAGATCGCGCAGAGCATCAGCACCATCGCCAGGACCAGGCTCACCCTGCCCATCAGCGCTTCCCCTTGCCGGCGCCACGCGCCGGGGTCGTTGCGGGGGCCAATCCAGGCACCATGGCGGCGCTGCCGCCGGCAGGCAGGGGCGCGTCAGTGCGTTCCGCCACACGCAAAATGGCCGAGCGGGAGCGCGGATTTCCCGCGACTTCCTCGTCATCGGCCAGGACGCGCCCAAGGGAATGCATGATCGCGGGTGGCAGCTCATCTTCGCGCAGGGGCATACGGCGCATCGTCTCGCTGGACGGACGGGCCGCGGCGGCGATGCACTGTTTGACCATCCGGTCTTCCAGCGAATGAAAGCTGATCACCGCCAACCTCCCCTTCGGCGCGAGCAGTTCTAGAGCTGCCGCGAGGGCGCGAGCGAGCTCCTCAAGTTCCCGATTGATGTAAATCCGTAGAGCTTGAAAGGTGCGTGTGGCCGGATGCTGGCCCTTTTCGCGCGTGCGGACGGCGCCTGCGACGAGCTCGGCAAGCTCGAGCGTGGTGCGTAGTGGCGCTGTTGCGCGGCGAGCTGCAATCGTTTTTGCAATCTGAAAAGCAAACCGTTCTTCGCCATAGTCAGCTATGACCTCCCGCATCTCGTCCACACTGGCTTGCGCCAGCCATTCCGCGACCGTGGGGCCGCGCGTCGTATCCATGCGCATATCCAGCGGGCCTTCGCGCATGAAAGAAAAACCCCGCCCTGCATCGTCAAGCTGGGGGGAAGAAACACCCAGGTCCAGCATGACGCCATCAATTTGAGCGATGCCCAAGTCCGCCAGCGCCTGCGGCATGGTGGCGAAACCGTCGTGCACCACCGTCACCCGCGCGTCGCTGGCCGCCAGTTCCCGGGCCACCCCGATCGCGGTGGGGTCCTTGTCGAACACCACCACGCGGGCCTGGGGTCCCAGCCGGCTCAACAACTCCCGCGTATGACCACCGCGGCCGAACGTGCCGTCGACATACACCCCGGCCAACCGGGGGTCCTGCGCATCCGCATCCGCCCCTGCAACATCCGCCTTACGGGCGCCGCCACGGCGGCCGAAATGAGGCAGCAGCAGCGCGTCTACCGTCGGCGCCAGCAGTACGGGCCGATGTTCGAATTTCATAGCCCGCGTCAGAAAGAAAACTGGTTGAGAACATCCGGCATGCCCTGCGCCAGATCTTCCGCCTCACGGCGGGCCAAGGCAGTTGCATCCCACAACTCGAAGTGCGCGCCCATCCCAAGCATCATCACTTCGCGCGTCATGCCGGCGGCATTACGCAATTCCGGCGCGATCAGGATGCGGCCCGAACCGTCGAGTTCCACATCCTGGGCATTTCCCAGCAGCAGCCGTTGCAGCGCGCGCGCGGACATGGGCAAGGCGGCGATTGCTTCACGCTTCTTCTCCCATTCCTGGCGCGGATACATCAACAGGCAGCCGTCTGGATGACGGGTCAGGGTAAGACGGCCTTCCGCCTGGGACGTCAGGGCGTCGCGGTGCCGAGTCGGGATAGACACCCGACCCTTCGCATCCAGCGTTAACGCGCTGCTTCCCTGGAACACCCGTCTCCCCCACTTAATTGCACAAAAACCTACTTTTTCCCACTCTACGGGATGGTTAATGCGCGGTCAAGCAGAGCGACACAAATTTTTCAATCACAACAAGGACTTAGGCGAACTGGCTGAGACGCAAAAAACAAAACCCCCTGATAAATCAGGGGGTTGTCGTTTTAACTCAAAGTCTTACGTGAAGGTTCGGCGCTAAAAGGTAACTTCCTCGCCTTACATGTATCGATTTCAGCCGAAAGCAAGGCAAGACGAATCTATGGGCCGGATTCTGTACACCGGGGGTAAGCCCGGTGGGCAATCATTCCTCTGGCCCGGCCATTGCTGGCCGGATCTAGCCACCTACCCGCATGCTCGAACGGAGCCGCCCTTCCAGGTCCGAAGACCGTGCGCATGCCTATTTGATGTTGCTCCGGGTAGAGGTTGCCGCGTTTCACCCTGCGATGCCGCCGGCTGTTGCCAGCCGGCGCGACACGGAGTGGCCGTGCCTGTGCGGAGGTTGCCCTCCGCCCACTTCGCAGACTCGTCTCTGTGGCCCTGTTCCTCGCCGGACCGGTGTTGCCACCTGCCCGACGGACGGCCGTTAGCCGCTACCCTGCCCTATGGAGTCCGGACCTTCCTCGAAACGCGTGAGCGTCCCGCGATTGCCCGATTCGTCTTGCGGAGGGCATTGTACCTGCCCCGGCGAAGATCGCCGGGGCGTGCTGCTTACGACGCGGTGGCGGCCGTATCCAGCGTGTTGCTCAGGTCGCCCTGATCGGTGCCGTTGGCCTTCAGGCCTTCGCGACGCACGGTCAGGCCGGGCAGCTCGGGCAGATCCCAGCGGCGGCTGATGAAGCGCAGGATCGAGGTGGTGTCGTACATCGTGTGGTCGACATAAGCCTTGCGCACGGTGGGACCGACGACGATGGCGGGAATGCGCGAGCCCGGGCCGAAGCGGTCGCCCTTGGGCGGCGCGACGTGATCCCAGATACCGCCGTTTTCGTCATACGTCACGACGACCAGCATGTGACCCCACTGCGGGCTCTTTTCCAGCTCGGCGATGATGTCGGCGATGTGTTGGTCGCCACGCACCACGTCGGCGTAGCCGCTGTGCTCGTTCAGGTTGCCGACCGGCTTGTAGAACGACACGGGCGGCAACTTGCCGGCGCGAATGTCGGCGATGAACTGCTCACCGTTGACGCCGCCGTCCTTCAAGTGATCCGCGCGATCGGCGATGCCGGCCGCGGTGGTCGGGTCGAAGCGCTTGAAGTAGTTGAAGGGCTGGTGGTGGAACTGGAAGTTCACGAAGGCGGTCTTGCCGTCAGCCTGCAGGCCGGTGCCGGTGTAATCCGAACCGATGTAGCCGGCGGGGTTCGTCGCACGCGCCGTCTGGAAAGCCCAGCCGCCCGAGTACCAGGCCCACTCGACGTTCTTGTTGGTCAGGTAGTCGCCGATGTTGGGACCGGACTGCGGCGGCAACACGCTGGTGTTGGCCTGGTCGGCCAGCAGGGGCTGGGGCGTCGTGCCCGAAGCCGAGTCCGCCGCCGGGGCGACAGCGCTGGGCTGGTAAGGCGGCTGCATCGTGTTCACGGCGTAACCGTCGGGGGTCAACGCACCGCTCAGCTTGAAGATCGACGCGGCCGACGTGGTCAGCGCCGAGACGCCGGCGGAGGCCGTCTTCACGCTCAGGTGATAGCCCTGCGGACCGTCGTCCAGCACGGCGACCTTGCCCAGATTGGCCGACGTGATCGGATCGACCGGCGCGGCGGAAGCGATCAGGTACTGGTGGTTGAGGAAGGAACCACCGAAGGCGCCCATGAAGAAGTGGTCGGCCATCGTGTACTTCTGCGCCACTTTCCACAGGGGCAGCTTGGTCGAGTTGCCCGTGAAGTGACCCATCACCAGACCACCGCCGTTGTCGGCCCAGGCGGTGAACATATTGTTCTTGCCGCCGTTGATCTGCATCTGGTTCTGGTAGAAGTTGTGCCACATGTCCGCGTTGACCGCGTTGATGTCGACACCCGGATACGTTTCGTTGATCGAGAACGGCGCGTTGACCATACCCGTGGTCTGCGTGGCCGTCACGGTCGGCACGGTCGTGTCGAACTGCGCGGCGGGAACGGTCAGGCCGGCCCACACCTGCGGCAGCGACGTCAGCACGGTGCCGTCACGATCCACCTGTTTCTCATACGTCGCGCTCGCCAGCGGGCTGTCGATGCCGGGGAAGTCGGCATACAGGTTGTCGAAGCTGCGGTTTTCCGCGTAGATCACCACGACGTTCTGAATGTTGTCGACGGCCTTCGTCACCAGCTCTTCCTGCGTGGGCGCGGAGACAACCGGGGTGGAAGGCGTGGCGGGGGTCGACGCGGTATCGTCATCGTCGTCACCGCTACTGCCGCCACAGGCGGCCAAGCCGGTGGTCAGCGCCACGGCCAACAACGGCGCAATGAACTTGTGGGTGGTCTTCATAAGGGCTTTCCTCTTTCTTGTGCTGGGAAGTATTCGATGTCTGGGCATCGAGCGCCGCATATGTTGGGGTTACACCATGTGAACTTCGTGAACGACCGCTTAAAGAAATCTGAATCCGTGAAGAAAAATTAAGGATGCCCTCAGGGGCGTTCAGATTGCCGTCAACGCCCTTCAGCAAACCTGAAATATTCGCTGTTTACGCTGCGGACCGCGGCCTTGATGAATACAGCCGCCTTCCATAGATAGCAACCGCGGCGACTCGCCGCGCCTCACATTTCCACGACATGCCTTTGCCTCCCCGCCCTACCGTTTCGATATCCCCTGCCCGCATGCGTTGGCACGGCGTGCTATGCACCCTGGTCGCGACGACGTTGGCCGTCGGCATCAGCGGCGCGCTGGCCCTGTGGGGCGAACGCAGCCAGGGCGCGACCACGGCGGACGCACAGCAAAGTGTTTATGAGAAATTTCCTGAACCGCCGGTGACCTATGACCGCGTCTACGCCAAGCAGCGCGCGGCGGACATCGCCGACCTGGGCGGGCTGCTGTTCAAGGACAAGACGCTGTCGGCGTCCGGACAGCAATCGTGCGCCACCTGTCACAGTCCCGAGAATCACTACGGCCCGCCCAACAACCTGTCGGTGCAACTCGGCGGCGCGGACATGAAGCACTACGGCGTGCGCGCCGTGCCGTCGCTGATGTATCTGCAGACCGTGCCCAACTTCGACGAGCACTTCATCGACTCCGAAGAGGAAGGCGACAACACCACCGACGCGGGCCCCACGGGCGGCCTGACCTGGGATGGCCGGGTCGACCATGCCGGCGCGCAGGCACGCATTCCGTTGCTGGATCCGCAGGAGATGGCCAACGCGAACATCGGCAACATCGTCGAGAACGTGCGCAAGAGCCCGAACGCCGACAAGATCCGCGCCTTGTTCGGCGGCCATGTGTTCGATACGGACGAGAAAGCCTTCCACGCCATCACCCAGGCGCTGGAGTATTACCAGAACGACGCCAGGCTCTTCTTCCCCTATTCCAGTAAATACGACGCGGCCGTGCGCGGCGTGACCAAGCTGACCGACCAGGAGTTGCGCGGCGCCAAGCTGTTCGAGGCAGCCGACAAGGGCAATTGCGCCAGCTGCCACCGCTTCGCCGTGCCGGGCCAGTTGCCCATCTTCAATGACTTCGGCCTGATCGGCCTGGGCCTGCCGCGCAATCCCGAAATCCCCGCCAACAAGAATCCGGCGTATTTCGACCAGGGCCTGTGCGGACCGCTGCGCAAGGACCTGACCGACCATCCGGAGTATTGCGGCCTGTTCCGTTCACCCACCTTGCGCAACGTCGCGACGCGCAAGGTCTTCTTCCACAACGGCGTCTTTCACGACCTGCATCAGGTCGTGGAGTGGTACGTGACCCGCGATACCAATCCCGAGAAGTGGTATCCCCGCAAGAAGGACGGCAGCATCGCCAAGTTCAACGATCTGTCCCAGGCCAGCATGCACGAGAACGTCAATATGGATCCGCCCTTCGGCGGCAAGCCCGGCGACAAGCCGGCGTTGACGCCGGCGGAGATCGACGATGTGGTGGCCTTCCTCGGCACCCTGACCGACGGTTACTACGATCCCAAGAATCCGCAAGCCCTGCTGTCGCAGTCGTCATCGCAGTCTCAGTCGCAACCGCAACCGCCCGCCGCCACGCATTGACCCCGCGGGGTCGACCTGCCCGGCCGGGGCGCCGGGCAGCGGCCCCGGCTTCCTGCGACAATAGCGGTTTGCACTGACTAGCCGCGCCGCTCATGGCCCCCACCACCCTGATTACCTTTACCGACGTCCATCTGGCCTTCGGTCACCATCCCCTGCTGGATCATGCCGACTTTTCCATCCAGGCCGGCGAACGCATCGGCCTGATCGGACGCAACGGCGCCGGCAAGTCGTCCATGCTGCGGCTGCTCGACGGGCGTACCCAGCCGGACGACGGCGACGTCGCGCGCGCCTCGGGCCTGCGGGTCGCCACGGTTGAGCAGGAACCCGAGCTCGACGAGACCATGACGGTGTTCGACGTGGTCAACAGCACCGACGAAGATCACGAAGACTGGCAACGCGGGTCCCGCGTGCGCTCCCTGCTGGAGCGGCTGGGCCTGCCCGGCGACGCGCTGATCGCCGGCCTGTCCGGCGGTACGCGCAAGCGCGTGGCGCTGGCGCGAGCGCTGGCCGGCAATCCCGACCTGCTGTTGCTGGACGAGCCCACCAACCACCTGGACTTCACCGGCATCGCCTGGCTGGAAGACCTGCTGCTCGGCTGGAAAGGCAGCGCGGTCATCATTACCCACGACCGCCGTTTCCTGGACGCCATCTCCACCCGCATCGTCGAACTGGATCGGGGCCGTCTGCTCAGCTTTCCCGGCAATTTCTCGCAATGGCAGGAACGCAAGGCGCAATGGCTGGAGTCGGAACGCCTGGAAAATGCCCGCTTCGACAAGCTGCTGGCGCAGGAAGAAGTGTGGATCCGCAAAGGCGTGGAAGCGCGCCGCACGCGGAACGAAGGCCGGGTGCGGCGCCTGGAGCAACTGCGTTTCGAGCGCGCCGAGCGCCGTGACCGTCAAGGCAACGTCAACCTGGCGTTGGCCGAAGGGCAACGCTCCGGCAAGCTGGTGGCGGAACTCGAACACGTCAGCAAGGCGTTCGAAGGCCGCGAGGTGATCAAGGACTATTCCACCACCTTGCTGCGCGGCGACCGCATCGGCATCATCGGTCCCAACGGCGCCGGCAAGACCACCCTGCTCAAGCTGATGCTGGGCCGCCTGGAGCCCGACAGCGGCACGGTGCGCATGGGCAGCAATGTGGAAGTGGCGTATTTCGACCAGATGCGTTCCCAGCTCAATGAAACCGATACGCTGGCCGACGTCATCAGCCCGGGCAGCGAATGGGTGGAGATCGGCGGCACGCGCAAGCACGTCATGAGCTACCTGGGCGACTTCCTGTTCTCGCCCGCGCGCGCCGGCTCGCCGGTCAGCAGCCTGTCGGGCGGCGAACGCGCGCGGCTGCTGCTGGCGCGCCTGTTCGCCCGGCCGGCCAACGTGCTGGTCCTGGACGAACCGACCAACGACCTGGACATCGAAACGCTGGAACTGCTGGAATCGCTGCTGCAGGAATACACCGGCACGGTACTGCTGGTCAGCCACGACCGTGAATTTCTGAACAACGTGGTGATGCAAACCATCGCCAACGATGGCCCCGGCATCTGGAACGACTATGTCGGTGGCTATGACGACTGGTTGGCGCAACGCCGCGTCATTACGCCCGAGGCAGCCGCCGTAACGGAAACGGCTGAAGTTCAGGAAAAGGCCGCCCCGGTCGCGGCACGGCCCAAGCCCGCCAAGGCCACGCGCCTGAGCAGCTGGGAAACCCGGGAACTGGAAGGCCTGCCCGACGCCATCGCGGCGTTGGAGGCCGAACAGGGCGAACTGTCCGGCAAGCTGGCCGATGGCACGCTCTATCGTGACGCGCCTGACGAAGTGACCCGCATCAACGCCCGCATCAGCGCCATCGACAAGGAGCTTGAATCCAAGCTCGAACGCTGGGAAGCGCTGGAAGCGCGGCGCGACGGCAGCTAAGCTGCCGCCGCTGCTGCCGCTGCCGCAAGAGATGGCGCGGCAGCGTGCGGCGCCATCCTGATCAGGAGTGCACTTGCCAGTCGAGGGTTTCGCCCGCGGCCAGGGGCACCAGGGTGGTCGCGCCGTACGGCAGCTCTTCCGGGATGGTGTAAGGCTTGCGAATCAGGGTCAAGGTGTCCTGGTTGCGCGGCAGGCCATAGAAGTCCGCCCCGTAGTGGCTGGCGAAGCCTTCCAGCTTGTCCAGGGCGTCCATGGCATCGAAGGCCTGCGCGTACAGCGACATGGCATGCAGCGCGCTGTAGCAGCCGGCGCAACCGCAGGCATGCTCCTTCAAGCCGCGCGCATGCGGCGCGCTGTCCGTGCCCAGGAAGAAACGCGGGCTTCCGCTGACCGCCGCTTCCACCAACGCTACCCGGTGATCCTCGCGCTTGAGAATGGGCAGGCAGTAGTAGTGCGGCCGCACACCGCCGATGAAGATGGCATTGCGGTTGTACAGCAGATGTTGCGGGGTGATGGTCGCGGCAATGGGGCCTTCCGCGTCACGCACGTAATGCGCGCCTTCCTTGGTGGTGATGTGCTCGAACACCACCTTCAATTCCGGGAAAGCTTTGCGCAGCGGCAACATCACGCGGTCGATGAACAGGGCTTCGCGATCGAACACGTCGGTCGAGGGATCGGTCACTTCGCCGTGCACCAGCAGCGGCATGCCTTGCTTCTGCAGGGCTTCCAGCGCGGGTCGGCACTTGCCCAGCAGGTCCGTGACGCCGGCCGCCGAGTTGGTAGTGGCGCCGGCGGGATACAGCTTCACGGCATGCACCAGGCCGGACGCCTTGGCGCGCACGATTTCTTCCGCCGACGTATTGTCGGTCAGATATAGCGTCATCAAGGGCTGAAAACTGTCTTCGCTGACATCGGCCTTGGCCAGGGCAGCCAGGATGCGGTCGCGATAGGCCGAGGCCTGCTCGGTGGTCGTCACCGGCGGCCGCAGGTTCGGCATGATGATGGCGCGGCCGAACTGGCGCGCGGTATCGGGGACGACAGCTTCCAGCGCGTCACCATCGCGCAGATGCAGGTGCCAGTCGTCGGGGCGCGTGATAGTCAGAAGCGCGGGCGTGGAGCTAGTCATATCGTCATGCATTCTTTCAAACCGGGCGCGCTTGGGGCGACGACCCGAGGGTTCAGCCCGCCGTGGCTCGGGCGGGGCATCGTGGACTGCCGGCAAGCTTACCGCATCGTGTCCGGCGGAATTATTCCGACAACGGCATACCGCGCTCGGCCAGGGCGCAGAACATCGCGCTGCCCAGCGGAATCACCGCGTCGTTGAAGTCGAAGTGGGAATTATGCAGTGTGCAGCCGGACTCCGCACCGCCCTGGCCAAGACGGAAGTAGGCGCCGGGCCGTGCCTGCAACATGAAAGAGAAGTCCTCCGAGCCCATCGACGGGACCAGGTCACGCACGACATTCTCCTTCCCTATCATTTCTGTGGCGATGTCAGCCACCAGGTTGGCGTGCTGCGGCGTGTTCAACGTGGCGGGGTAGATGCGCTCGTATTGCACCTCGGCCGTCGCGCCGAATGCGCCGGCGATGGACGAGGCCAGCTCCGTCATCCGCTTTTCCAGCAGCTCCTGCACGGTCTTGCGGAAGGTGCGCACGGTGCCGACCAGCTTGGCCTCACGGGGAATCACGCTCATGGCGCCGGGGTGGCCTGCCTGCATCGAACCGATGGACAGCACCGCGGAGTCGAGCGGATTGACGTTGCGCGACACGATGGTCTGCAGCGCCGTGATCAGATGCCCCGCCACCACCACCGGGTCGATGGTCTGGTAGGGATGGGCGCCATGGCCGCCACGCCCGTTGATGGTGATCTCGAAGCGGTCCGCCGCGGCCATCATGGGACCGGGATTGATCCCTACCGAGCCAGGCGGCAGGCCGGGCCAG
Organism: Bordetella sp. N; assembly: GCF_001433395.1. Classification (GTDB taxonomy): domain Bacteria; phylum Pseudomonadota; class Gammaproteobacteria; order Burkholderiales; family Burkholderiaceae_B; genus Bordetella_C. The sequence goes on along the minus strand of NZ_CP013111.1, from coordinate 6,625,967 downwards.
TTATGCAACGCGTAGATCGCATCGCACGGAAAGGTGTCGAACAGGCCGTCTTCCAGCATGGCCTTGGCGCCCCCACGCCCTTCTTCGGCCGGCTGGAAGATCAGGACAGCGGTGCCGTCGAAGTTGCGCGTCTGCGCGAGATAGCGCGCGGCGCCCAGCAGCATGGTCGTGTGGCCGTCGTGGCCGCAGCCGTGCATCAAGCCCTGCTTGGTCGAGCGATGGCCGAAGCTGTTGTCTTCGGTCATCGGCAGCGCATCCATATCCGCGCGCAGACCGATCATCCGGCCGCTGTCGCACTGCTTGCCGCGGATGATGCCGACCACACCTGTTTTGCCGATTCCACGATGAACTTCGATGCCCAGGGCTTCCAGGCCGCCGGCCACAATGCCGGACGTACGTACTTCTTCGAAGCCCAATTCGGGATGTGCGTGCAAATCACGGCGGATCGCGGTCAATTCATCGTGAAAAAGCCGGATCGATTCCAATGCTGAACGTGGGTACATGGATGAAGGTTACAGAAATCCAGGTTGTAAAGATTCAAGGGGGATTTTAGTTGCTACAGACCATAAATGCCTTTGTCTTTACTGCGTAGACACGTTATGCTCCGGCCGCAGGATTCAATTTTCCAACACTCAGAGAAGGAGAGCCGGAATATGGCCACCCCCTCCAAAACCGCCACTCCCCGCAAGCCGAATGCCGCGTTCATGAAACCGCTGACCCCCAGCGCGGACTTGGCTGCCGTCATTGGCCCCGAGGCTGTGCCGCGTACCGAGGTCACCAAGAAGATCTGGGAATACATCAAGAAGCACAACCTGCAAGATGCCAGCAACAAGCGCAACATCAATGCTGATGACAAGCTGCGCCCGCTGTTTGGCAAGGATCAAGTGTCGATGTTTGAATTGACCAAGTTGGTCAATGCGCATCTGAAGTAAATCGCTTCTAGCGATCAGCAGGAATGGTGTTCTGCACGCTGCTCGTCTTGCAGCTGCGGCACTCCTGCCGAACCGAATAAAAGAAAATGGCTGGCATTGCGCCAGCCATTTTTTTTGTGCTTTTTTTACGGTGCCGGTTGTAGATCACGCGTTGCGTATCGCACGCGTGATCCTGTCGAGTCAGGTCACGCGTATGCGGCGGGGCCGCGGCCTTCCAGCAGTGCCAGCCAGCCCTTGATGAGGCGGTAGAGGACCCACACCATGGTGGCGGCCACGCCTATCCAACCCAGGAAGATCAGCGTCGCGACGGCGCTGATGGCAAGCCACAGCAGGGCCCACCAGAACGTACGCAGCAGCCAGTCGAAGTGGCTGGCGTAGAAGGTACCGGCCGTATCGGCGCGCTTGACGTACATCAGCACGACGCCGGCAATGGTGGCCATGCAAAGCACGCCGCCGGTGAGAAAACCAAGCGCGAACAATCCGTATGCGACATGCGTCAGCGTGCGCAGATCGAGGCCGGTAGAGGTGACAGGGATCTGTGGGTCACTCACGGTGCTGCTCCTTCGTAATAGTGCCGCACCATGTTAACCCAACGGACGGCTCCAAGAGCGAACTCAATAAAAAAGCCCACCGGCATTGCCTGGTGGGCTTTTCTTTCACGCAAAGACAAAACCCCAGCTGGGTTACCAGCTGGGGTTTTGAGCAATAAGTGCCTGACGATGACCTACTTTCACAGACGTCCGTCCACTATCATCGGCGCAAAGTCGTTTCACTGTCCTGTTCGGGATGGGAAGGAGTGGGACCAACTCGCTATGGTCGTCAGGCGTAAAGGGTTGTGTGTCTTGAACGAGTCAAGGCACACCAATCTGGGAAGAAGCAAACGCTTATGTGTTCGGGTGAGTCTGGATTGCGATCGCGTCGCACGCGATGCCACATCAAACTACATTTCAATCGTTGGGGGTTGTTGTTAGCGCCTGTGCAGAGGTCACCTCACTCTTACACACAGACCAACCATCAGGGTTATAGGATCAAGCCTCACGGGCAATTAGTATCGGTTAGCTTAACGCATTACTGCGCTTCCACACCCGACCTATCAACGTCCTGGTCTTGAACGACCCTTCAGGGGGCTCGAGGCCCCGGGATACCTTATCTTTAGACGAGTTTCCCGCTTAGATGCCTTCAGCGGTTATCTCTTCCGTACATAGCTACCCGGCAATGCCATTGGCATGACAACCGGTACACCAGAGGTACGTCCACTCCGGTCCTCTCGTACTAGGAGCAGGCTCCATCAAGTATCCAACGCCCACGGCAGATAGGGACCAAACTGTCTCACGACGTTTTAAACCCAGCTCACGTACCTCTTTAAATGGCGAACAGCCATACCCTTGGGACCGGCTACAGCCCCAGGATGAGATGAGCCGACATCGAGGTGCCAAACACCGCCGTCGATATGAACTCTTGGGCGGTATCAGCCTGTTATCCCCAGAGTACCTTTTATCCGTTGAGCGATGGCCCTTCCATTCAGAACCACCGGATCACTATGTCCTGCTTTCGCACCTGTTCGACTTGTCAGTCTCACAGTCAAGCACGCTTATGCCATTGCACTATCAGCACGATTTCCGACCGTACCTAGCGTACCTTCGAACTCCTCCGTTACGCTTTGGGAGGAGACCGCCCCAGTCAAACTGCCCACCATGCACTGTCCCCAATCCGGATAACGGACCAAGGTTAGAACCTCAAACAGACCAGGGTGGTATTTCAAGGTTGGCTCCACCGAATCTAGCGACTCGGTTTCAGCGCCTCCCACCTATCCTACACAGGCCGGTTCAAAGTCCAATGCAAAGCTACAGTAAAGGTTCATGGGGTCTTTCCGTCTAGCCGCGGGTAGATTGCATCATCACAAACACTTCAACTTCGCTGAGTCTCGGGAGGAGACAGTGTGGCCATCGTTACGCCATTCGTGCAGGTCGGAACTTACCCGACAAGGAATTTCGCTACCTTAGGACCGTTATAGTTACGGCCGCCGTTTACCGGGGCTTCGATCAAGAGCTTGCACCCCATCACTTAACCTTCCGGCACCGGGCAGGCGTCACACCCTATACGTCGACTTTCGTCTTTGCAGAGTGCTGTGTTTTTAATAAACAGTCGCAGCCACCGATTCTCTGCGACCCCATCATGCTCAGCGCGCAGGCGCTTCACACTACCGGGGCATACCTTCTCCCGAAGTTACGGTATCAATTTGCCGAGTTCCTTCTCCCGAGTTCTCTCAAGCGCCTTGGAATATTCATCCCGTCCACCTGTGTCGGTTTGCGGTACGGTCTCGTACAGCTGAAGCTTAGAGGCTTTTCTTGGAACCACTTCCAATCACTTCGCGAAACATGTTCGCTCGTGCCACACCCTTGAGTCATGCGCCCGGATTTGCCTAAGCGCCCTCTCTAATGCAGCAACAGGGACTTCCAACACCCTGATGATCTTCCGCGATCCGTCCCCCCATCGCACTGTACGACGGTACTGGAATATTAACCAGTTTCCCATCAGCTACGCATCTCTGCCTCGCCTTAGGGGCCGACTCACCCTGCGCCGATGAACGTTGCGCAGGAAACCTTGGACTTACGGCGAGGGGGCTTTTCACCCCCTTTATCGCTACTCATGTCAGCATTCGCACTTCTGATACCTCCAGCAGCCTTTACAAGCCACCTTCACAGGCTTACAGAACGCTCTCCTACCGCGTGCATCGAAATGCACACCCGCAGCTTCGGTTTATCGCTTAGCCCCGTTACATCTTCCGCGCAGGACGACTCGATCAGTGAGCTATTACGCTTTCTTTAAAGGGTGGCTGCTTCTAAGCCAACCTCCTGACTGTCTATGCCTTCCCACTTCGTTTCCCACTTAGCGATAATTGGGGACCTTAGCTGGCGGTCTGGGTTGTTTCCCTCTTGAGTCCGGACGTTAGCACCCGGTGCTCTGTCTCCCAAGCTGGACTTGCGGGTATTCGGAGTTTGCCATAGTTTGGTAAGTCGCCATGACCCCCTAGCTATAACAGTGCTCTACCCCCCGCAGTCATACTTGAGGCACTACCTAAATAGTTTTCGGAGAGAACCAGCTATTTCCAGATTTGTTTAGCCTTTCACCCCTATCCACAGCTCATCCCCTAATTTTTCAACATTAGTGGGTTCGGTCCTCCAGCACGTGTTACCGTGCCTTCAACCTGGCCATGGATAGATCATCTGGTTTCGGGTCTACACCCAGCGACTGAATCGCCCTATTCGGACTCGCTTTCGCTACGCCTTCCCTAATCGGTTAAGCTTGCCACTGAATGTAAGTCGCTGACCCATTATACAAAAGGTACGCAGTCACCCCACAAGGAGGCTCCTACTGTTTGTATGCATACGGTTTCAGGATCTATTTCACTCCCCTTCCGGGGTTCTTTTCGCCTTTCCCTCACGGTACTGGTTCACTATCGGTCGATCACGAGTATTTAGCCTTGGAGGATGGTCCCCCCATCTTCAAACAGGATTTCACGTGTCCCGCCCTACTTTTCTTACGCTTAGTTCCACACACGAGATTTCGTCTACAGGGCTATCACCTGCTACGGCCGGACTTTCCATTCCGTTCGACTATCCCATGCGCTAAAACGTAAAGGCTGTTCCGATTTCGCTCGCCACTACTTTCGGAATCTCGGTTGATTTCTTTTCCTCGAGCTACTGAGATGTTTCAGTTCACCCGGTTCGCCTCCATGAGCTATGTATTCACTCATGGATACCGTCTTGCGACGGTGGGTTTCCCCATTCGGATATCTGCGGATCAAAGCTTGTTTGCCAGCTCCCCGCAGCTTTTCGCAGGCTACAACGTCCTTCATCGCCTGTGATCGCCAAGGCATCCACCATATGCACTTAGTCACTTGATCCTATAACGCTAATGGCTATAGCACCAACAACTAACCTTCACAATTCACTGTATGTCTGACATGACATCGCATTTGTGCCGTTCCAAATTGCTTTAGAACTTTATGATTGCAATCACAACCCGTATTCACCTTTCATTCGATTTAACGAATTACTCGACAAACACATTGTCGTTTTGCTTCTTCCAGATTGTTAAAGAACGATATACAGCTATTGGATTAAAAACCCAACGTTTAAGACTTCATCGCCCAAGCGATGCAGCACTAAACGTTAGACTCTTGACCTTGCGGACCCGGTATTCAAACCCCACTGCCCATCTGTTGAACACAGAAAGTAGTGGTGGAGGTGAACGGGATCGAACCGATGACATCCTGCTTGCAAAGCAGGCGCTCTCCCAGCTGAGCTACACCCCCATTCATGCTTCACCGTATCACTACGTTGCCGCATAAACCGTGGTGGGTCTGGTTGGATTCGAACCAACGACCCCCGCCTTATCAAGACGGTGCTCTAACCGACTGAGCTACAGACCCAATTTTTCATCGGATCCGCTGTGGATGACAGACAAGAGATTCGCTCTCTACTGCCCTGCCACCGATCCAGCCATATTAACAACCGATAAGTGTGGACGCTTAACACCAATCACGCTTCGCTCTGAAAGGAGGTGATCCAGCCGCACCTTCCGATACGGCTACCTTGTTACGACTTCACCCCAGTCATGAATCCTACCGTGGTAATCGCCCTCCTTGCGGTTAGGCTAACTACTTCTGGTAAAACCCACTCCCATGGTGTGACGGGCGGTGTGTACAAGACCCGGGAACGTATTCACCGCGACATGCTGATCCGCGATTACTAGCGATTCCGACTTCACGCAGTCGAGTTGCAGACTGCGATCCGGACTACGATCGGGTTTCTGGGATTGGCTCCCCCTCGCGGGTTGGCGACCCTCTGTCCCGACCATTGTATGACGTGTGAAGCCCTACCCATAAGGGCCATGAGGACTTGACGTCATCCCCACCTTCCTCCGGTTTGTCACCGGCAGTCTCATTAGAGTGCCCTTTCGTAGCAACTAATGACAAGGGTTGCGCTCGTTGCGGGACTTAACCCAACATCTCACGACACGAGCTGACGACAGCCATGCAGCACCTGTGTTCCGGTTCTCTTGCGAGCACAATCAAATCTCTTCGATCTTCCAGACATGTCAAGGGTAGGTAAGGTTTTTCGCGTTGCATCGAATTAATCCACATCATCCACCGCTTGTGCGGGTCCCCGTCAATTCCTTTGAGTTTTAATCTTGCGACCGTACTCCCCAGGCGGTCAACTTCACGCGTTAGCTGCGCTACCAAGGCCCGAAGGCCCCAACAGCTAGTTGACATCGTTTAGGGCGTGGACTACCAGGGTATCTAATCCTGTTTGCTCCCCACGCTTTCGTGCATGAGCGTCAGTGTTATCCCAGGGGGCTGCCTTCGCCATCGGTATTCCTCCACATATCTACGCATTTCACTGCTACACGTGGAATTCTACCCCCCTCTGACACACTCTAGCTCGGTAGTTAAAAATGCAGTTCCAAAGTTAAGCTCTGGGATTTCACATCTTTCTTTCCGAACCGCCTGCGCACGCTTTACGCCCAGTAATTCCGATTAACGCTTGCACCCTACGTATTACCGCGGCTGCTGGCACGTAGTTAGCCGGTGCTTATTCTGCAGGTACCGTCAGTTGCGCCAGGTATTATCCGGCGCCGTTTCTTTCCTGCCAAAAGTGCTTTACAACCCGAAGGCCTTCATCGCACACGCGGGATGGCTGGATCAGGGTTTCCCCCATTGTCCAAAATTCCCCACTGCTGCCTCCCGTAGGAGTCTGGGCCGTGTCTCAGTCCCAGTGTGGCTGGTCGTCCTCTCAAACCAGCTACGGATCGTCGCCTTGGTGAGCCTTTACCTCACCAACTAGCTAATCCGATATCGGCCGCTCTAATAGTGCGAGGTCTTACGATCCCCCGCTTTCCCCCGTAGGGCGTATGCGGTATTAGCTACGCTTTCGCGTAGTTATCCCCCGCTACTAGGCACGTTCCGATACATTACTCACCCGTTCGCCACTCGCCACCAGACCGAAGTCCGTGCTGCCGTTCGACTTGCATGTGTAAGGCATCCCGCTAGCGTTCAATCTGAGCCAGGATCAAACTCTTCAGTTCAATCTCTGTTTGTATGCCCTAAGACCCAGTAAACCAGATCGAAGGACATCTTTCGCAATTTGCTCAAAGGAAGTGAGAGTTAAGACAAATTGCTTTGCCCTAATTTCTTACTTCTATGTGAGCGTTTGATTTCGTTGGCGCCATCGATTTCTCGATGGACAGCGCAATCCGCATCAAGCGCCCACACTTATCGGTTGTTTCGTTGTTAAAGAGCGGTACTGCCAACTGCTTGCCTGCCGTTTTACCTGATTCGCTTCGCTGCTTTCGCCGCGTTGCTGTTTCAGCAGCAGAGAAACGAGATTATGAAGCAGTTTTTCGAAGTTGTCAAATTCATTTCTGAACTTTTTTTACTTCTTTCAAACGCTGCGTGCTTCTTTGAAGTCACCGCCTTGCATTTGAAGTCTGCTTGCTCGACCCGTTGCCGGATCTCGCTGAAACCGTTTCGAGGGGCGCGCTATGCGCTGAACCTTAAAACTGCTTCATCACCTCACTTCACCTTCGCTACTCTGCTTGGCTACGAATCGCAGCCCTGGGGCTTCCGGTTCGTTGTCGCGTTTGCGTTTGAGCAGCGAAGAGAGAGACTATAGCACGGTTTTTTTGGCGTGCGCAAGTCAACGGGCTAAAAAAACAAAAGTATTTGGAAATTTTCTCAGACTCATCTCCTTCCCCCCCGGGATTCCCCCTTTAGCTGAGGCATGGCGGCTGCATCTATAGTGAAGCCAGGCATGTGAAACCACACATCAAGGGAACTCACATCATGACGACTGCATTCCAGCCCTGGGAGAATCCCATGGGCACGTCTGGTTTTGAATTCATCGAGTATGCAGCCCCGGATCCCGCGGCCCTGCGCCGCGTATTCGAACTATTGGGCTTCAAGCCCATCGCGCGGCACCGCCACAAGGATGTGGTCGTCTATCGCCAGGGCGGCATCAATTTTCTGGTCAATGCCGAACCCGATTCCTTTGCGCAACGCTTCGCCCGCCTGCATGGCCCCTCCATATGTGCCATCGCTTTCCGTGTGGACGATGCCGCGGCGGCCTACCGCCGCGCGCTGGAGCTGGGCGCGTGGGGCTTCGATTCACATAGCGGACCGATGGAACTGAACATCCCCGCCATCAAAGGCATCGGCGACTCGCTTATATATCTGGTGGATCGCTGGCGCGGCAAGGCGGGTCATGGCGGCATAGGCGACATCAGCATCTACGACGTCGACTTCGAACCCATCAATCCGGACACCGCCAAGACCGACCTGCATCACACGGGTGCGGGGCTGACCCTGGTCGACCATCTGACGCATAACGTCCATAAAGGACGCATGGGGGAATGGGCCGAGTTCTATGAGCGCCTGTTCAATTTCCGCGAGGTGCGCTATTTCGATATCGAGGGCAAGGTCACCGGGGTGAAGTCCAAGGCGATGACGTCGCCTTGCGGCAATATCCGCATCCCTATCAATGAGGAAGGGACCGAAGAGAAAGGTCAGATCCAGGAATATCTGGATCTCTATCATGGCGAGGGGATACAGCACATCGCGCTGTCCACCGAGGATATCCACGCCACGGTGGAGACGCTGCGCGCCAATGGCTTGCGCTTCCTGGATACGCCGCAGACTTATTACGAGCTGCTGGACAAGCGCCTGCCAGGACATGGCGAGGACGCGCCGCGCCTGGAACGTAATCGCATTCTGCTGGACGGCGCGCCGGGCGGCGGCTTGCTGCTGCAGATCTTCACGGAGAACCAGATCGGCCCGATCTTCTTCGAGATCATCCAGCGTAAAGGCAACGAGGGCTTCGGCGAAGGGAATTTCAAGGCGCTGTTCGAATCGATCGAACTGGATCAGATGCGCCGGGGCGTGCTCAAGCCGGCGGGAGCCGACGCGGTGAAGTGACCGGGGCCTTGCGCAACGCCCGCTTACTTGGGGGCGGGCGCCGCGGCGGAATCAGGCGAGGAAGGTGACGCAGAAGGCGACGCGGAGGGCGACGCGGCTGCTGGCGCCGGCGCCAGCGTGAGTATCCATTGCGCGATCTGCCTGGCCTCGTCGGGGCTGACCTGCGGCTGCGCCGCCATGGACAGCTTGCCCCAGCGATAACGGCCGCCATTACGGATCGACTGCACCAGATAATCCAGCGCTTCGGGCTGGCTGCCGTAGCGCTGGGCCACCGCCCGGAACGGCGGACCGACGCGCGGCGAATCGACCTGATGGCATCCCAGGCACACCTTGCCCCGAAGCAATTCGGCCACCTGGGCCGGAATCGCGGTCTGCGCGGCAGCCGTGCCCGCGCCCAACGGCAGGGCCGCGGCGGCTATCAAACTACAGAACCCCACGCGCCAGGCGCGGCTAATCCTAGAGAACATCGAACAATTCCATGACAACGCTGGTGGCGGTCGATCGTAACCGAATTGGCTGGCCAGCTCCGAGCCGATAAGACCTCTCTCTATATAGAGAAGTTCTACCGCACATACAGAAAGTTCTCATTGTCCGGAAATCATCGCTTCACGGACCATGGGCGCTCCCATCAACCCAGGAACGTACCCATGACCAACGATCGCCTAGTCCGCCACAGCCGCCGCATGGCCGCCGTCACGCCCGTGTTCACGACCCTGATCCTCACGTGCAATGCGATGGCGTGCTTCGGCTTGAGCAAGCAGTTCACCAACAGCGCCACCGACCTGGCGGCCACCCTCAATATCGAGCTACAGGACCTGCCGGGATGGCAACTGCTGGGAGTACTGACCCTCACCAGCATTCCCCTGCTCGTATTGGCCCATGGCCTGCGGCATCTGCGCCAATTGTTCCTTGCCTACGCGCACGCCAATTATTTTTCGGCGGCCGGCGCCGGGCATCTCCAGAAAGTGAGCAAGGCGCTGCTGCTCTGGTGCCTGCTCAGTATTGTCTGCAATGGCGCACTGAGCGTCTGGTTGAGCCTGGGCAAGGACGCGGGCCAGCGCGTGCTTGCCTTGAGCGTCGGCAGCGTGGACATCGCGGCGCTCTTCGTGGCCGGCAGCATCTGGATAATCGCAAATGTGTTGAAGCGCGCCAGCGAACTCGCCCCGGGAGAAGCGATCAAATACCGCGTCGCCTGACAAGGCCGCGGCCGCGGACAGGTTTCGGCGTATACGGACGCGGCGTTTCAGGGAGCCGTGCGCCGGGGCGGTTAATATCAGTGACCTGCCGGACACGCCCAGTGGGCGTGTCCGGCGGACAACCGCTACGGTCAACCACTCATCGGCCAACGTCGTTTATCGAAACTATCCATGCTGCGCTATCCCGAATTCAATCCCATCGCCGTGCAGATCGGCCCGCTGGCCGTGCACTGGTACGGCCTGATGTATCTGTTCGGCTTCGGCCTGGTTTATCTGTTGGGCCGCTGGCGCCTGTCGCATGGCAAGGTCGCGGGCGGCTATACCCCGCGTGACCTGGAAGACATCATCTTCTATAGCGTGGTGGGCGTGGTCGCCGGCGGGCGCCTGGGCTATGTGCTGTTCTACAAGCCGGCGTATTACTTCTCGCACCCGCTGGAAATCTTTTACCTGTGGCAAGGCGGCATGTCCTTCCACGGCGGCCTGATCGGCGTGATCCTGGTGATGCTGTTCTTCGCCCGGCGCCGCGGCCAGTCGCTGTTCATGGTCAGCGATTTCATCGCGCCCCTGATCCCGCTGGCGCTGGCGATGGGACGTCTGGGCAATTTCATCAATGGTGAATTGTGGGGCCGTCCGACGGACGTGCCATGGGCGATGGTCTTCCCGGGCTCGGGCGATGGCATCCCGCGCCATCCTTCGCAGCTTTATGAGCTGGGCCTGGAAGGGATCGCCCTGTTCACCATCATGTGGGTGTTCGCGCGCAAACCGCGACCCACCGGCCAGGTGAGCGCGGTATTTCTGATCGGCTACGGTATTTTCCGTTTCCTGGTGGAATTCACACGCGAGCCCGACAACTTCCTGGGCCTGCTGGCCGGGGGCCTGAGCATGGGCCAGTGGTTGTCCGTGCCCATGGTGCTCCTGGGCATCGGCATCTACGTCGTCACTGCAAAGCGATCGTCCCTGACACATCAACCGAAACCGTGATGGTGTCGGGGCGCAGCGGCACTTCCGTCGGAGGGGCCGCGCCGCCGCCCTTGGCCATCGCCATCATGGCGCGCGGCACGGGCACCACGCTGCCCCCGCCGCCGCCCAGGTCCAGCTTGACGATGCGGTAGCCGGAAAAGCCGAACGCCGATGCCGCCGCCACGGCGCGCTGCCGGAAGCTTTCCGCCGCGTCGTTCAAAAGCTTGCGCTCCGCGTCGTCGTGCGCCTTGCGCGACAGCCTGAAGGCAATATTCGAGATCGCGCTCTTGTCCGACAGCTTGGCGGCCAATGCCGACGCCGCTTCGAATTGGGTGGACTCCAGCACGATGCTGCCCTGCCCGCGCCAGCCACCTATCTTGCCCTTGTCATTGTTGACGGGCCACACATTGAAGCCTTCGGTGCGCACCTTGACCTGATCCACGCCGCCCGCGCGCTTGACCAGGTCATCGAGCGCGGCGCTGAGCTTGCGGCCCGCGGCCGGCTGATCGGGCGCGTCTACCTCCGCGTTCAAGGTGATCAGCACCGTATCCGGCCGCACGTCCATCGACGCGGATGCGGTGAGCGCCATTTGCGGCGCGCCCGGACTGGGCATTTGCGCGCCGCCCGCTGCCGTTGCGGACGAAGCGGCCCCGTCGTGGCCGGATTGCGCGCGGGCAAGCGGCGCGGCGCACGCCAAGGCGACACCCAATGCGGCGGGCACCACAAGGCGTTCGAAGGAAGAAGAGAGAGTGAGCTTGCGCATAGGAAGGTGCTCCCTATAGAAAACAGACGCTGAATGGCGGACGCAAAACAGCAATCCGCAAAAACCAAAGCGGGCCTGCCAACTGGCAGACCCGCTTGGAGAGATGCCCCGCATGTGCCGTCAGGACCGGCATCTCGAACCCTGAGGTTCAAGGTGGTCGCGATCGGAAGAACTTTGGGTTCGTCTGACAGAGAGACGATCACGCTAGCTCCACATTCACACAACCGGTATGCCGTAAGACATAGGTTCAGAGAATGTATGGTCCAGTCACGAGCACAGCAGGGACAAACTGAAACCGAACTTGAGAGGTCCGGCTTAAAAACTTGTGTTGCTGATTACAGCAGCTTTTCCTGACCCGACAGTGCGTCATCGAGCAAAGAGTTCATGTCCTCAATTCTACGCTTGAAGTCGCCAACTGCCAAACCGCCCAGCGGACCATCGGGCGCCTTGACGGCCAACAGCTCGCCAGCGACTTGCAACGCGGCCATCACGGCGATGCGTTCATTGCTCGAAACCTTGCCGGTGCCCTGGATGCGTTGCATCAGGACGTCGACATGGCGCACGGCCGCCAGCAGTTGCGGCTTTTCCTCGGTGGAGCAGGCCATCGAGTACTCGCGGCCCAAAATAGAAACCTCGAAACGCTCCATGCTCATGCCTGTTCTCCCACCGAAGCGCCCGGCAGACGAGCCAGGACCGCGTCGATGCGTTCACGCGCGGCCACCGCGGCGACACGCAGACGTTGCATGTCGGTCTCGCGCGCGGCCAGGCGCGACTGCCATTCGTTTTCACGCGCCGAGGCTTGTGACTCCAGCACATGCAGCTGCTGCACGTGCCGTTCGAGTTCGGCGCGCAGTGTGGCTTCGGCCGCTTCGGCTTGCGCCAGGCGACCGCCCACTTCGCTGTCGTGATTCTGCAGACGGTCCTGCAGTTGCTGGACTTTGTCGTCCGCATCATCGCAGCGAGTGCGCAGTGCGCGCGCTTCCTGCTCCGCCTGATGCAGGCGTGCCCGCAAAGCATCGCGTTCAGCGTGAAGCTGGCGAGTACGTTGCACCAATTGCCCGATTCGGGCGGCGAGATTGTCGAGGTCTTGCAGCATGGGCGCTATCGTAAACCATCTCGCGCGCCGAAACACTGGCGAATGCACCGTGTGATACCTGGCAATATTCGGTAGGACGGGGGCAAAGTGTTGGCTGCCCTCGCCTGGAGGGCGTTCCTTCCTCTTATATAGAGGGGTCGGAGTTTATGCGCATATATATAAGAGGCAGCGCGGCACTGGGTGGTTACATCCGGATTTTTGTTCATGGGGCTGCCCCCCATGCACCTCGCGGATTTTGCTTTACGGGGCTGCCGCCCCGTAAGCCCCGCAGCTTGGCATCGGAGCTGGAAACCCGAGAGCATCGGAGCGAGAAACCCGCGAACCTTGGGAGTTCTGGTCCGGGCTGCCTACAGTGAGTCCACCGGCCTGGTTGCACAGGGCGCGGCATTCCCTGCCGCCCCTTCGCCCGCGGCGGGGCTGTCAACGGGACTGTCGATTTGAAAGCTGCGGGTTGGGCACCTTATGCCCAGCGGCGTGACGAAAATGCGATTGGCTGAAAGCCAGCACGTCCGACCGACCTCCCGGCTATGTATTTTTCCCGAGACAAAGTTCCCGGCATCCTTTCCTGGTACTTTCTTTTCACTTTCATTTAGCTTTCATTCGACTGCCATTTCGGCGTAATCCTTACAACTTGACGTCGGATGAACCCTAAATCTAGGGAAAACCATAGCCTTTCAGCCAAATTACAGGGTTTCAGTTTGCCATCAGAGCCATTACCATTCGGCCATCTTCGGACTTTGAATTTACTTTCAGTTTGCACACACTCACCTGAACATGTTTATCACATGCTGTAACTAGGAGCAGACAACCATGCAGCTTAAAAACAAGCAGGATTTCTGGTCGGGGGTGATGTTCATCGCCCTGGGCCTGGGATTCGCGTTCAAAGGCGCCAGCTACCAGATGGGCACCGCTGCCCGGATGGGACCGGGCTACTTCCCCTTCTGGCTGGGGATGGTCCTGGCCCTCCTCGGCGCCGTCGTCCTGATCGGCTCGATGATGCCCAAGGCCACCGAGACCCATATCGACCGTTTCGACTGGCGTGTCCTGTTCCTCGTGGTCTTCTCGGTCGTCCTGTACGGTCTGGTCCTGAAGTTCCTCGGCGTCTACATCTCCGTATTCCTCCTCGTGGTCATCAGCAGCCTGGCGAGCCATGAGTTCAGCTGGAAGATCGCCGTGGCCAACGGTATTTTCCTCGTGGTGTTCTCCTATCTGGCGTTCATCAAAGGCCTGGGACTCATCTTCCCGCTGTGGCCGTCTTTCCTCGGCTCGAATTAAGGAGCGCCCGACATGGAATTGCTTGATCACCTCATGCTGGGTTTTAGCGTGGCCTTCACGCCGGAAAACCTGCTGTACGCCCTGCTGGGCTGCATCCTGGGCACGCTGATCGGCGTGCTGCCGGGCATCGGCCCGGTCCCGACCATCGCCATGCTGCTGCCGATTACCTACGTGCTGCCGCCCGTGGCCGGTCTCATCATGCTGGCCGGTATTTACTACGGTGCACAGTACGGCGGTTCGACCACCGCCATTCTGGTGGCATTGCCCGGAGAAACCTCCGCGGTGGTGACCGTGCTGGACGGGCACCAGATGGCTCGTAATGGCCGCGCGGGCGCCGCGCTGGCCATCGCCGCCCTGGGTTCGTTCTTCGCCGGTTGCGTGGCCACCCTGCTGCTGGCCGCCTTCGCGCCCCCGCTGGCTGAAGTCGCGTTCAAGTTCGGCCCCGCCGAATACTTCTCGCTGATGTGCCTGGGCCTGGTGGGCGCCGTGGTGCTGGCCTCGGGCTCGCTGCCCAAGGCTATCTCCATGATCATCCTGGGTCTGCTGCTGGGCATGGTCGGTACCGACGTCAACTCGGGCGTGGCTCGCTTCGACTTCGGCATTCCGGAACTGCAGGACGGCATCGACTTCGCCATCGTCGCCATGGGCGTGTTCGGCTTCGCCGAAATCATGACCAACCTGGAGCAGAAGGAAAACCGCGTCGACATCACCGACAAGATCGGCTCGCTGTACCCCAACAAGGAAGAGTTCAAGGAATCGTGGCCCGCCGTGATTCGCGGCACGGCCCTGGGTTCGGCCCTGGGCATTCTGCCTGGCGGTGGCGCGGTGCTTTCGTCCTTCGCTTCCTACACCTTGGAAAAGAAGATCGCCAAGGATCCGAAGCGCTTCGGCAAGGGCCATCCGGCCGGCCTGGCGGGTCCGGAATCGGCCAATAACGCGGCCGCCCAGACCTCCTTCATCCCCCTGCTGACCCTGGGTATCCCGGGCAACGCGGTGATGGCGCTGATGGTGGGTGCGATGACCATCCACAACATCCAGCCCGGCCCGCAGGTGATGACCAGCCATCCGGAACTGTTCTGGGGCCTGATCGCCTCGATGTGGATCGGCAACCTGATGCTGGTGGTCCTGAACCTGCCGCTCATCGGCCTGTGGGTGAAGCTGCTCAAGGTTCCCTATCGCGTGCTGTTCCCGGCGATTCTGGTGTTCTGCACGATCGGTGTGTACTCGTTGAACTACAACACCTTCGACATCATGACCACCGCGGCCTTCGGCGTGATCGGCTATGTCTGGTCCAAGCTGAAGTGCGAAGGCGCACCGCTGCTGCTGGGCCTGGTGCTGGGCCCCATGATGGAAGAAAACTTCCGTCGTGCCCTGCTGCTGTCGCGTGGTGACTTCACGACCTTCATCACGCGTCCGCTGTCGGCCAGCCTGTTGGCCTTCGCAGTCGCGCTGATCGTGATCGTGGCGCTGCCGTCGATCCGCAGGAAGCGTGAAGAGACCTTCGTCGAAGAAGGTTGATGTTGCGGCGGGCGCAATACGGCCCGCCCGACACTTCCTCAAGGGGCACCGCAAGGTGCCCTTTTTCATTGGGTCTCACCCGGTTGTCACCAGGCGTTTTGAGAAATGGTGCAGCGCACACAATCGCTTACGCTAAAGTACGGGTTTACCCCGTACCTGTCTTTGTTCCGAGCCCCCTGATGACCTTCGACTGGCACAACCCCTACCGAACTACCCGCACCCCCGTCTTCGCCCGCAACGTCGTTGCCACCTCGCAGCCCCTGGCTGCGCAGGCCGGCCTGCGCATTCTTGAACGCGGCGGCAATGCGGTAGACGCGGCGATTGCCGCGGCAGCCGTCCTGACCCTGGTCGAACCGGTCAGCAACGGCCTGGGTTCGGATTGCTTCGCCATCGTCTGGGACGGCTCGCGCCTGCATGGCATCAATGCCTCCGGCCGCGCGCCCTCGGCATGGTGCGTGGACTACTTCAAGCGCAAGCACAATGGCGCCATTCCCATGCGAGGCTGGGACAGCGTGACGGTGCCGGGTTGCGTGGCCGGCTGGGCCGCGCTGCACGAGAAGATGGGCACCCTGGCCTTCGCCGATGTGCTGGCCCCCGCCATCGAATACGCCGAACGCGGTTGCGCCGTCTCGCCCATCGTGCAGCAGAAATGGGCCGCGCAAGCGGACGTGCTGCAGCCCCTGCCCGGCTTCGCCGAGCATTTCCTGCCGCGCGGCCGCCCGCCCGCGGTCGGCGAGCATTTCGTGTTGAAGGGCGCGGCCGACACCTTCAAGCGCATCGCCGCCACCAGCGGTCGCGATTTCTATGAAGGCGAGACGGCGCACAAGCTGGTCGCGCACGCGCAGGCCCACGACGCGGCGCTGACCCTGGCGGATTTGCGCGACTACCAGCCCGAATGGGTCACGCCGCTGGCCCAGAACTACCGCGGCCACACGCTGCATCAGATTCCCCCCAACGGCCAGGGCATCGCGGCCCTGATCGCGCTGGGCATCCTGCAGAACTTCGACGTGGCGGCACGCCCGGTCGATCACCCCGACACGCAGCATCTGTTGATCGAGGCCATGAAGCTGGCCTTCGCGGACGTCTATGCGCATGTGGGCGACTCGGCCCACATGTCGCTAAGCCCGGAGGCGCTGCTGGACCCCGCCTATCTGGCCGAACGCGCCCGCCTGATCGATCCGGGCCGGGCCCAGGATTTCGGCAGCGGCCATGCGCCCCGCGGCGGCACGGTGTACCTGACGGCGGCCGACCGCAACGGCATGATGGTCAGCTTCATCCAGTCCAATTACATGGGCTTCGGCTCGGGCGTGGTGGTGCCGGGCACGGGCATCAGCCTGCAGAACCGTGGCCACGGCTTCAGCATGCAACCCGGCCATGCCAACG